>CANONN010000016.1 GCA_947567625.1 uncultured Roseburia sp.
TACTACCATAATATATTCCTCCTTGAATATGTCGCGGCTTCCATGCCGCCTTTTTATGTTTCACGAATTGAAACTTTTGCCGAGTAACAAAAGGTGTTACAAACCAAATATTCCACAGCCGTACGCTCTGCAAAATATTGCCGGGAAGTAACACTTTGTTTACTTGCTATATATATCGGAGGTAACCTCCGATACTTTATAACTAAAATAAAATATCTTTTGACGATATTTTACTTTGTTATCCAAAAAACATACCGACCTTCCTTTCGGGAATATGGAACCACAGGGAATACCGTCCTAATATCCGGCCGTTTGTTATTTTTTATCATCCACATACTGTGGCACGGCCTGATTGAGCTTCACCATATTGTCATAATACTGCTTCACGACCTTTTGGCTGTTGCGCACAGATTTTACCTGTTTGCGGACCGTGTCAAACTTTTGCTCTACCAACACTTTATTTCTCTGTTCCTGTGTCTCTATCGACACATGCAGTGCGGAGAGCTCGCGAATGGTATCCTGCATCTTGCGAATCTGATCTGCGTATTGATCTTTGTGCAGATTCAACTCCTCTTTTACCCGCACATAGAGCTGCTCAAACCCGTCATCCAACAAATTGACGTCGTCAATAATCCTGCCCTTGCGGTTCATGTTCTGCTCAAAATCATCTACATCCAGATTCGGATCCTGCAACATGAGCTTTTGTTCTTTATTCAATTCTATGATCTGCTCCAAAAGCCTCTTTTTCTTTAAAAGGCTCTGCAGCATTATCTCTATATAATTTGCTTCCAAAATACCTCCCAATGGATCGGCACGCCTAAACACTTAAATGCCCCTGCTTCGCAGAGCATCCGCTGTCTGCATAAATATAATCCCTATGAAATGTCGATCTGTGCCCCGGATGGTGTGTGCGGCGTCATTTTCATGACCTCTTTCCATGTGTCGCGAAGCGTGCGCAAATGACCCAATACCTCTTCTAAGATATCCACATCCTTTTTAATATTCGCCTGCAACAGCCTTTGCTGAAGATAAGAATATACGTTGTTGAAATCTTTTGCCACCGGATACCGCTTGTCTAAGGTCGCCTGAAACTCCGTAATAATGTTTTCCACTTTCTGGATATTCGTATTCGCCTGCTCAAAATCATTTTTTTCGACCGCCGTAATCGCAAGATTACAAAATTTGATCGCGCCCTCATAGAGCATCAACGTCAACTCCGCCGGAGAAGCCGTCATAATCTTATTTTTTGCGTAAGCCGCATACCCATTATTATTTAGCATACTCAACCTCCATGTACTTATGCCCGCATATCATTCCAATCCGAGTGTAACAGTTCAGACAAGCTGCCCTGTTATATCCGAGTATCAATTTGCCGCAGAACACGCCTGCGGCAAATTGCTATGACCTCTGTACATCAAATGTTATTCATAAACCACACGCAGTTGCCTGCGTAATTACTATATCAGAAAAACGAACCATATGCAAGACTACAATTACATGCCGAGCAAACCGGAGAGCTGTGACTGCTGGCTCTGTAATTTTGCCAGTGCCGTCTCCATCGCGGAAAACTTCTTGTAATAAGAATCTTCCATCTTCTGAAGCTTCTCTTCCCACTTTGTGATGGTATCCGTATAATCACTGTACTCGCTCGCCATCTCTTTATCGTTGTAGACCGTGTACTTGCTTCTCATCTGATTGCTAGTCATTTTCTTGTCAAGTGACTTGTAAAGGCCGTCCGCCAGCTGCTTCATAAACTCAACGACACTGTCCGGGTCGGATTTTAAGGCAGCCATCAGTTTATCCTGCTTCGCAGAGGACGACGCGTCATCCTCATCACCGTTGATGTGGTATGCATTCTGCTGGTTTACGGCAGAATCAAAAATACCCAATGTCTGAATACCAAAGCTTGCAAGGCTGCAGCGCTTGCCGTCCACTGTGTAGGAACGAGACATGGACGTTGTCATAAGATTGATGATACCGTTGAGCGTATCGTCGCGGCGCAAAATGGAATCTTTGATCTTTGACTCCCATTTCTCCACCTCCGCATCTGACATTGCACTCTTCTCTTCATCGGTCAGCGGCTCGTAACCCTTAGCGGAAGGCGCATTGTAAAGAGCCGTCATCTCATTGATCAGCGCATTGTAGCTTGTCAGGAAGTCTTTAATCTTATCATACAATCCCGTCACATCGTCGTCTGTCGTGATCGTGATCTCACCGTCGGTCTTCGCCAGTGCATTGATCGTCAATCCGTTAATGTCAAACTGGTTGGTGGAAGACGTAAACTCTGCGCCGTTGAGCAAAATAGTCGCATCCTGGCCATCGACACGAACCGCGCCGTTGGAAACAGACGGATTGAGCAGCGCTTCCGCGGAAGCCTCCGCTTTTGACGCCAAAAATGACGGTGACTGTGTGTCGTCTGCGATCGCAGCATGTTCATCAATAAATGCTTTGTTTGCGGAGATTGTCTGACTCCATTCTTTTGTCAGATCATCGATACTTTTACCGTCCGCAGATGTACCCTCATAGGCAGCCTTGATGGCGTCCATCGTAGCCTTATTGTCAGCGCCTGCCTGCGTGCCTGCATCAAGCCCCTCCTGTACCTCATCCTCGTATTCTTTCTTAACAGCCAGATTGTTGCGCAAAGTGCCGATTGCCGCACCGTCAAGATTGTAAGAATCGGAACCGTCATCATCCACCGTATGCGTCGCCAAGCCGGCTTTCACTGCCAGCTCTGCATGGCGCACCGCCGCATGCGTGAGCTCGGTGCCGTCCGCCATCGTATACTTGTCGCCGTTTTTGGTGACAGAAGCGCTCTGTTCTGTGCCGCTCGCATCCGTATAGGTGGCAGTATAAGTACCGTCGCCGTTATCTTTGATCGAGTAGGACGTACCGCTCTCATCTGTGTAGGTAGTATTGAGATCGGAGCGGTTCAACAGTTTCTGGAACAGCTCCCACTCAGCCTCGGTGCCGCCATTCTCTGTGGTAAACTTTTTATGCACATCCTCCACGCCCTTATAGGCATTAGCATAGCCAATGTTGGCCGTGAGCGTCGTATTCTCCTGAGACTTATCCGCCATCTGCTGGCGCAGACTCGTAATATAATTCTCGGTCGCCGTGCTGTCGTATGTTCCATTGGTCGTATAAGAAAATGTACCGTCGCCGTTGTCCGTCTTTACAAAGTAAGCCCCGCCGGAAGTGTTGCGCGCATAGGCTGCAAATAACTCATAAGATTCGGTATTGGCTGCCGATGAGACATTGACGCCAAGCTTTGTCAGCGCATCCATACCCTTGCTGTCTGCGGCCGTCAATGAAAAATCGCTGTCTTTGCCCGTATCTTTCGCCGAGATAAAAAAGCGATGGTTAGTCGCATCAAAACTCGCTTTCACACCGGCGCTATTCAAAGACTCCACCAAACCGTTGATCGTCGTCTCACCGTTGATCTTGATATTGGAAGTTTTACCGCCCGCCGTCACGCTGATGGTAGAATCCTCCGTAATTCCCAAATCAGAAAGCTTCGTGGAACCGTTTGTACCTTTCCCAAGCTTTGCTCCTGTCAGATAGCCCGCCTTTGCCGTCTGGGTGATCTCTAACGTCTGTGTCCCGTTTACAGCAGCGGACGACACGCTGACGGAAGCTTTGGTGGCATCGGAAACACTGGCTTTTTTCATCTTATAGGCAGATGTAAAGCGCAGATTGCCGACGCTTTTGTAAAAATTATTAATCTTGGTATTCAGAGCGGACCATGCGCTCTGTTTCCATGTCAATTTCGTCTGTGCTTTTGTATACTTCTGCGTCTTTGTGCGGTATGCGGAAACAAGTTCCGACACCAGAGCTTCGGTATCAAGACCGGAATTTAATCCTGTTAGTCTAACTGGCATACGTTTTTCCCTCCATTATCTCTTTTCATCAACCATGAGACCGGCAAGTTCCCACGCTTTGGCTATCATATCCAAAGTTTCCTCCGCCGGATATTCTTTCAACACTTTCTTGGAATCCTTATCCACGATCTTAATCATCACACGGTTTGTATCCTCATGAATCCCAAAGACCGCTTCTGAATTATTCATCTTTTTGTTTAAGTCGCTGACAGCGCTTTTTAACTGCTCGCTGTTGGCAGAACCGTTCTCATTCTTGGCATTCGGACCTTTTGCGGCTTTGCCGCCATTGTCATCTGTCTTGAAATTTTCCCGCTTACTGCCCACTGCGTAATTCTCTGGTTCGGCCTGTGCTTTTACCGCCACCGCCCGCTCTAGAGTCTGTGCACCCGTACTTCCCTGATACATGGATGCATCCTTTAACTTCACTGCTTCGATTGCCATTTTCAACCACCTCCATGTGATATTACAAAATGTTCCCGTATATACTTTCCTATTTTTATATATCGGAACATTATATATGAACTTAACCTTTCATCTATGAAAGTATGAAACTTCTTGCAGAGATGGAAATTACAAAAAATTCTTCAAAGCCTCAAACGCCTCCGCATCCAGAGCGTTTTTATTCTCTTCTTGAATTTGAACATAAAGTTCTTTGCGGTAAACAGGAACTTCCTTGGGCGCGCTGATTCCGAGCTTGATCTGATCGCCCCGAATCTCGAGCACGGTAACTTCAATGTTGTTGTTGATTACTAGAGACTCTCCCTTTTTTCTCGTCAAAGCCAGCATACTATTCACCCGCCTTTTCTTTTTTCTCTTTCAAAAGCCGGTAAATCGGACGCTTCACCGGATAGTCATCCTCCACAATCAGCTGGCAGCCTTTGCGGGTATCAGTGTTGATGATGATGGGCGCTTTTAAGTTGACGGCCATCTTTTCGATATCCTTCGGAACCGTGATCGTGTTGAGCAGATAGACGCTCTCGTCTTTCATCTCTCCTAACGATTCCAACATACTGTTGTCGACGGTCGGAGAGTAGCTGGGGAACAGCCGGCTCGGCTCAATCACCGGAAATGCCACCTGCGGATCATCCATGGACTGAAACCAGCGAATCAATGAATCATTTTTCTCCTCGTCATAAATCAATGTAAATTTTTGCAGCTCCGGAAATCCAATCATACCGGACTCAAGTGTAATAATCTTTTCGTCCGCGATATCGATCTCACCAAACAATCTCGTATTCGCTTTCATTCTGTCCTCCCTGTCGCCCACCCTTGTGCATCCATATATTTCGTTCATTCCGCGCTATTCGCTTCGATTTAGATATAATTTAACAAGGTATTCTGGTTTACTTTTGCTCCCGCCTGCAATGACGCCTGATATGCATTGTATGCGGCCGTATAGTCGATGATGATATCGGAAAGCTCTCTGTCCTCATTGGTTGAGAGCAGTCCCTCCATAGAAGTTTTTTCATTTGCCATGCGCCCTTTTACCAGCTCTAACGTGTCTCCCTTGGTTCCCACAGTCGTTAAAGCAAGATTTATTTTATTCAGATAGGTGTCGCATTTACCGATGTAGGAATTGTAGAGTTTTTGTATGTTAGCATCTGCGTAGGCGCTCTCTTTCTCAGCCGCGGCAATCCACTTTTTGAGCTTCGCCTGGGATTCCGGTGAGGAATACTCCTCCATCTTCGCCATTTCCTTTAAGTCGCTTACCTTCTTGGCAGCATTAATCCCGCGCTCCACCGCAATGATCATCTCGTCCATGTCTCTGCCCAGATTAGCGTCAAAAACATCAGACGCGCTGGTGTTGACATTTAACGTCTGGCTGCCGGATATACGGTAATTAATATCCTGATAGATCTCTTTGCCGTTCTCGTCAAATTTTGTGTATGTGATCGGATTGGCCGGGTCCGTGACATTCTTGCAGTCATAGTAGTACTCCGGGCGCACCTCGCCTTTGGAAAATCCGGTCTTTGAATATTCAATGGTGATCTCTGATTTGTCGCCCTTTAGCGATGCCGCCAGGCTGTCGCTGAAAATCAGCTCGCCCGTCTCCTGAATAAAAACGGCCTCCCCGTCGGGAATCGCATAGGTGCCGCCGTTGGCAGCCGCCCAGTCGGAATAGCGCTCATATACGGTCGGCGTCAGCGCCACTTCATTTACGACCGGCTGTCCCGTTGCCCCGTCGACGCCGGGCTGTGTGTAATTGATCGTAATGTTGGCGTCCACTTTGTTGTAGCTTAAGCGAAGTCTCTGGAATACCGCCTCGTCCGGGTCGGAAATCGGATTGTTCTCCACCTCGTTCGCCGTGGTAGGCATGGTCACGTCGCCGCTGTGATAGCGGAACTCTTCGATATTTTTATACGATAACTTCTGCGTGATCTCATACTGGGTCTTTTTGTCTTCCGTCATAAAGGTCAGCTTCTGGTCGGTATGAAAACCGGTAAATACGCTTCTTCCGGCATAATCGGCATTCCCCTCCGCATACGCCTGCTCGCGCAGCTTATTCATCTGCTCTAAGATTGTACTGCGGTCCTCATCGGTCAGCGGATCGTTGGTGCCGGCCACGCACTGATCTCTCACGGCGGCGACTGTCTTTTCCATATTGGTGATCGCGGTCTCCGTAACCTCCAGCCAGGACTCGGCATCGGGAATATTTCTGGTATAATACTGATTGATCTCGCTCAAGGCACTGCGCAGGCGCAGGGAGCGGATGGCAATCACCGGGTCCTCGGACGGCCTCTGGATTTTCTTCTCGGAGGACATCTGGTTATTCATCTTGTCTACGTTGATCTTATTTCCATTGATATTGCTGGATGTATTGTGCAAAATCATATTATTCGTTATACGCATCGTAAAACCTCCATTCTATTCACGCCCTAAACGCCGGTCTGGGTAATCAGCCTGTCATAGACTTCCGCCATGACTGAGATCATCTTGGATGACAAATTGTACGCGTTCTGGAACTTAATCAAGTCCAATGCCTCTTCATCCTGGTCTACACCGGAAATCGACATGCGCTGCGTCTGAATCGCGTTGGTGATATTGAGATAATTGGTGTAAAAAATATCGGATTCCTGTGCATCCACCGAGATATCAGAGGTGATACATTTGAGGAAGTCTTCCGCCGTACCTCCGCGGTAGAGCACCACGCCATTTTTTAATTTCTCCAGCTCATCGACAATGTCATAGGCGTCCACACCGATGCTCTCGAGGTCATGCACCGTCGTGCCCAGCTTTGCCGGATTCTTGGTGACAACGCTGGAAACGCAAAGATTCAAGGCCGTCATCTTATAGTAACTGTCCTTGTAGCAATCGGTCGCCTCCTCGCCAAATACATGTTCTTCCCCCGTGACATCATCCGCCGCGGTAAAAAACGCATAATAGTCGGTCGCCACACCGTCAAGGTCCTCGCCCTTTTTGAGGATATCGTTAAATTTCTCGCAGAATGAGCGCAAGAATGTATTCATCTGTGCCATGTAATACGGAATACCCATCGAGTCGACGGAGGAGCCGATCTGCGCCCTCATGCCGTCCACTTTCATGCGCTCCTCGACCGAGAGGCCCTCCTCCAAATTAAATGTATAGGAGACTACGTTGCCGTCCTCGTCTTTGTCGATCGTAAAACCGTCATATTTGTAATCTCTTCCGTTGATTGTCAAAAGGCCGCGCTCCGGCATTGTCATCAGCTCCACCGTGTCGAGCGAGGGGCTCACGACCTTCACCGTGCTGCCGTCCTCCACGCGCGCTACGCCGCGGAAATTTTCACCGTTATTGCCGTCGCGGATATCAAACAAAGCTTTCAGTGTGCCGGACATACCCGGATTGCCCGCGTAGAATGAATTACCTGTCTTCTCCCACTTAATCTGATACAGGCCCTCGTTGTCACTCTGATTGATTTTATTTTCCCTGGCGACACAGACCAACGTGTTGTACTCAAAGGTATCCACCAGCACCTGGCCGTCGATCTTTACCGTGTAGTAGGAGCCCCCCGTCTTCATGTCGGGGTAGTTGGAATTGGTGACCGGCGCCTCCTTTGCCTCGATCGGAACGATTTTGGACAATTCGTCCACGAGCAGCGCCCTCTGGTCGCGCAGCTCATTGGCATAGCCGCCCTGGACCTCTATGACATTGATCTGTTGATTCAACAGTGCGATCTTTTCCGCAATCGAGTTAATGTTTTCCACCGTGGACTTGATCTCCTCGTTGGCGCTGTTCTGGATATCGCTCAACCCGTGAGCCACACTGTTAAAATAGGTGCAAAGCTTCTGGGCGCTTCCGATAAACTGCTGTCGGATACTGACGTCGCCCGCGCCGTCGCCCAAGCTGTCCAGATCATTGAACATATCGCCCAGAATGGTGGTAAAACCATCCTGTGTTTTATCGTCGATAAAATAATTCTCAATCTGTGATAAGTATTCCAGTCTCGTCTCGTACAAGCCAAGCGACGACTGATTATACCAATATTTTTCATCATAATAGAGATTGCGCACCTGTTTGATCGAGGTGGTGGTGACACCGGTTCCCATAGAACCGTACGCGGCGTATGCCCGCAGCGCATCGGAAGCGACGCGGTTGGCCTGCTGCCTGCTGTAGCCCTCCGTCTGGGAATTGGAAATATTCTGTGCGCTTGTATTTAATGCAACCTGATATGCGTTCATACCGGATGCGGCAATTGTCAATCCAAAAAATGTTGATGGCATATACTGTTCCTCCCTATTCTACCTTATCCCAGCTGCGTAATCAGAGTTTCTATCATCTCGTTGATTACATTGATAAAACGGCTGGACGCGTTGTAAGCATTCTGGAACTTAATCATGCTCACGAGCTCCTCGTCGGAAGAGACACCCACCACGCGCTGTCTGGCGTTGTCGATCGCGAGAACGGTCCCCTCTAAGCTGTCTCCGGTCGAACCGTAGATATCGCCGAAAATCGCCATCTCATCGATCATACTCTGATAATATGTCTTAAAATTAATCCCGCGCAGATCGTTGGGATTTAAATTGTAGTCAAGCTTCTCCCACAGCTCCACAAGCGCTTCCGCCATATCCTGATCAACCATCTTCTGATTCTGCTCCTGCGTCAGGTGCGGCAGAAGCGACTGATCCAGCTTCAGATCATCATTGATGCTGATGCTCTGCAAGGTGTACATCTTGGCTGTGTCGTTCATATCCTCTTCATTATATAAGTAGTATGTGTTGCCGTCTTCGTCGGTGACTTCGGTATAGCGCTCACAGCCGATGCGGGTAAACAATTCGCGCGGCGGAAGTGTGCGGTCCGAACCAACCGGGCAATTCTTAGCGTCGAGCAGCTTGGTATCGCGCCGGATGATGATTTCATTGCCCTTGGCATCGCGCACGGTCTTGGTGCCGTCCGCATCCCAATCCTCGATGACATTGGATGCTTCGGTAGTCGGAGAAAGAATATCGTTGATGCCGGTGACGATCTTGTGAATCAGCTGATCTAACTGCGACTCTGCGCGCAGCATGACAGACATCGCGGTTGTGTCATTGTACACATCCCTGTCCATGTCCTCCACATCCGAATAATTGGCCAGTTTGTCTCCGCGCGCGAGAATCAATGCTTTTAATTGACCTTTATCATTTTCATTGACGGGCGAGACATCTCTCTTAAAATTGAATACATAGGTATATTCGCCCCGGTTCTCATCCGAAAGATGCGGCCAGTACGGCGTCACAAAGCCGCTCGCGCGGTCGCGGTACTGTCCCATCTCGTTAAAACGCGCTTCATTGACAAACTCTGTGCCCTCAATGCTGATCTTTAAAATACCGTCCGATGTCTCATGGTAGGAGACGTCCACCAACCCGGACAGCTCATCCAAAAGGTCGTCTCTGACATCGCGCAGCGTCATCGCCGTCTCAATGCCCGGCGCTTCTATTTTTAAAATCTGCTCGTTCAGGTCAAAGATCGTCTTACCGATCTCATTGATGCGATCGATATCATCGGTAATCTGTGTATTGATTGTAAACTGGTAATCCTGCAGTCCCTGATATACTGCGGACGCCCTACTTAAGAAAAGCTGAGCTTTCTGCACGACCAGATTCTGATAAATACCCTCATCCGGCGCTTTCGACAACTCTGCAAAAGAGACCCAGAAGTCCTCTAAGGCGTCCTGAAACGCCATGCCCTCAAGCTCCTGGAAATAATTCTCCACCTCATTAATTGCCTCATAGGTTGTCTGATAAAACTCCTGCCTCGCATAAGTAGCACGGTAAGATTTATCCAAAAAGACGTCTCTGGTATGTAACACGTCACCGATCTGCACGCCCAAACCGGACTGCTGCTTACTGACCGCTGCCGTAGTATCAAAGACGATATAATTGCGATCTGTCTGAAAAACTCTCTGGCGCACATAGCCTTTCGTGTCTACGTTTGCTAAATTGTTCGAGGTAATATTCAGACCGTTCTGACTGGTCTGAAGGCCTGCTACGCCGATAAATAAACTTCCAAAACCATTTGCCACGGTATTGTCCTCCCTGCTTTATTCATGTGCTATTGTTTTGCGTCGAAGCCGCTGCTGCCAAGCAACGCCCCCGTATTGTAAGCGTTCTTGTCATAGTTGGCAGTCTCCGGTGCCTGCTTCATGCTTCTTAGCAAGGTAAGGTCAAACTCTACCATTTCCAATGCCTGTTGTAAAAGAATCTGATTCTGCTGATTGGCCTCGTGCATTTTACTGCCCGCCTCAAGCAGGCTGTCGCGCTGGCGGATCAGCTTCTCCTGTTCCACCGGCTGGCTGTTTAAATAGCCGATCAGCTTGGTAATGTCCATGTCCGCCGGGTTTTTCCCGAGAACCGTAGCCATATCGCCAAGCACACCCGCCCGTTTGTGGGAGAGGTTTAGAATATCACTCGTGATACGCTCCTCTCTGATATTAATCTCGTCTAATTTGGGCAGATCGGCTTTGATAATCGCCTCTTTCTTCTCTGCCGCCAGGTCAATCAGTGCAACGTATCTGTCTTCTTCCTCTTTTAAAGCCGTTAAAAGCTCCTCCATCAAACTTGCCACAATCTGTCCTCTTTCATCTTATATTAATGATGCATTGTATTTTTCTAATAATTTGTTCGCGAAATCATTGACATCCACGCTATAATTACCAGAGTCGACTCTTTCCTTTATATTTGCTACTTTATCTTCCCTGATATCTGAAGCATTTGCCACTGCCTGTTTTGCAATCTGATATTCACGTCCAAACGATGAAATCTGCACTTCATCCCGGGCATCGCTGACATCCTTTGTCCTCTGCGCTTTTGCCGGTTTTGCGGACTTATATATTTGTGCAATCTGATTATAAGCATCTATACGCATAATGGCATCCCCTTTCTTCCCTGAAATACTTTTCTGATGATTATATCGGATGAATTATTTTTTTCCTTAGTGCGAAAATGTATTTATTTCGGGCGCAACGCCACAATTCATGGGCATTTACCGTTTATGTTTGTAAATGGTTTGTACCGCCCGGCGCATCATTTCATCCGAAAAAACTCCGCTATTTTCGTCCAGAACGCGCACCGTATGCGGCAGCTCGCAGTCCGCCGCAAGCTCCTTTGGCGCATACCCGATCTCCGCCTCTTTCAGCATGGAGACATCAAATGCGCTGTCGCCGGCGGCGATCATCGCGCCGATCTCCTCCCCCGCGCCGCGAAGATAGAGCTTTAGCCGGGAAATGGCGCGTCCCTTCGTCAGTCCGGCCGGTATCACATATATTTTGGGCCCGTTGGCACAAACTTCCACCTCATCCGTGTCCATCCGTTCTTTTAAGTATGCCACCGTGGCCCCCGGATTATCACTTTTGGTAAACAAAAACAATTCACGTATCCTGCGCAGCTCGAAATTGCGGTGCCCGTCCGCGCGCAAAAGCTCTTCTGCCCTCCGCAGCTGACCTTGTGCAGGCTCTATAAGCCGCCTGCTCTGCTCATACCATTCTACCGCCTCCGTCCGTCCCCGCAGCAATACGCCGCCGTTGCACACCAGGGCATACGCAGGCAAAACAGGAAATGAAATGCGCCGATACTGCTCCACGGTGCGGGTCGTGACCGGCACAAAAAGCGCATTGGCCGCCGCCTCTTTAAGCAGCGCGGCGGTGGCGTCGGTCATATAGGTGAGGGGTTCTCCCCGATAAAACTCCACGCAGGCATTTGGCGCGCACAATTCCTTCCTGCGGGAATAAATCAGGGTATTGTCAAGGTCGCAGGCCAATATTGTCATTTATATACCTCCGTCATAATTTTTCATCCATAGATCTTGCTAAGTGCCATAATGATATATTTGAATCATTCAATCAAAACAGCGGGCGCCACTTTCATGCGACACCCGCCGTTTTGATGCACGGGAGAAATGTTATGACTCCTTCCCGCTTCCAAACAACTCATCTTATTTGCGGTTGACAACCGCTTTGCGAATCATATCCACCGGAATCATGGTAAACGCCAGGATAACGACCGCAACCCATCCTGCCGGGCCGAACGGCACACAGCTGAACATATTGCCGATCCAGGTAAACACTGACACCGGAACCAATGCAGCGTTTACAATCAGTGCCTGTACCAGTATGATCGTAAAAAATACTTTGAGGAATCCCCTGTTTTCATTCAGGCCCTTAAAAATTGCAAATCCGTCGTCTCGGACATTAAATCCGTTAAACAGGGCGGAAACGATAAACAATACAAAATACGCCGTCAAATGTTTTTCGTTTGGCACGCCCACAGCCACAGCCCCGGTATCGAGCACTTTCCAGCCGCCAAACAGATCGGCGAAAAACTCTAATTTTAAGAACAGAAAACTGATAATCGTAAGCCAGGCGCCCATCGTGACGATCTGCGCCATCATCTTTCTGCTCACAATGCTCTCGTCTCTGCGCCGGGGCGCCTCATCCATATACTTGCGGAGCGCCGGCTCGTTGCCAAGCATGATCGCGCCAAGTCCGTCCATTACCAGGTTGACGAACAGCAGGTGGGTGACTTTCAGAGGCTCCTCCACGCCGAAGAACGGCGCGATCGCGCTCACCACCACGGCTGCCACGTTGATGACCAGCTGGAATTTACAGAACTTTAATATATTGTGATAGATGGTACGGCCATACCAGATGGCGTCCTTGATCGACTTGAAATTGTCGTCTAGGATCACGATCTTGCCCGCCTCTTTGGCAGCCTCGGTACCACTTCCCATGGCAAAACCGACATCGGCTCTCTTTAATGCCGGGGAATCGTTGACGCCGTCGCCGGTCATGCCGACAACAAGGTTCATCTCCTGGCACAGACGCACCATTCTCGATTTATCGGTCGGAAGCGCGCGCGCGATCACACGCAGCTGCGGTATGATCTTCTTTACTTCGTCGTCCGTCATACCATTTAGCTCGGCAGAAGAAATAGCCCGGTCGGCATCGGTTTTGAGCAGTCCCGCATCCTTTGCGATCGCAACCGCCGTCTCCAGACGGTCTCCGGTGATCATAACAACCTGGATGCCCGCTTTTTGCACCTCTGCGATCGCATCTTTCGCCTCGGCGCGCACGTCGTCACGGATTCCCACAAGACCGATGATGACAATATCGTCATTGATCTTATTTTCGGTCATGGCTTTCTCGGAATAACCAAACGCCAGCACACGCATCGCTTTATTAGCCAGCTCGTCAATCTTTTTATTCAACGCGGCCATATCCAGCGGCTTTACATTGCCTTCTGCGTCCAAATACTGCCTAGCCTGCGCCAAAAGGCGCTCCGGCGCTCCTTTGTAAAATGTCTTGCCAATGCTGTCGATTCTCGCCTGGCTGAACTTGTTGGTGGAATTAAATCCCTGGCTGTCAGTCACGACACAACTTTTATCGGCGCCCAGCGCATGGAATGTCTCTTCGCCAATAAACTTCATCAGCGCCTGGTCGGTGGCGTTACCGCCGATCACGCGGTGCTCTGCATCAAACATCGACTGGGTATTTTTGCCGATCGCTAAGTCTACCAACCCTTTTACCTTGCTGTGTTTGCTCAAATCACCGATTGCAATAGATTTTCCGTCAGCCGTAAAGAAATCTACGACCTCGAGCATACCCTTGGTGATCGTACCAGTCTTATCGCTAAAGAGGATATTTAAGGAACCAGCGGTCTCAATACCCTCGGCCTTGCGCACAAGCACATTGTGATCTAACATCTTACTGGTGTTCTGCATGAGCACCAGAGAAATCATCAGCGGCAGGCCCTCCGGCACCGCACAGACAATAATGACAACCGCAAGGGACACAGCCTCGACGATTTTCTTTACGACTACGTCCACGCCCATGCCGAAAAACGCGCCAAAACCGCCGGAAGATATAATAAAGTAAGCAAAATACAACAGCGCGATCACGATCGCTCCGATATAGCCAAACGTAGAGATCTGTTTTGCCAGAATGCTCAACTTGACCTTAAGCGGCGAATCCGGCTCATCTTCCTGCATCTCCTCCGCCATCTTGCCCATCATGGTCTTTAAACCGACCCGGCGCACGTCGAGCACACCCTCGCCGTCAAAGACCACCGCGCCGCGGAACAAAGAAGAGCTGTCCACGAAAGTATCGCCGGTGATGTCCTCGGCCATCTGAGCATCCGCTGCCGCCGCCGTCTTTTTGCACTCTTCCGCCTCACCGTTGAGCGCGGAATTGTCTACGCGCAGATCGCCGGAAATCAACATACCGTCCGCCGGAATCTTATCGCCGGACTGTAGTAATACTTTATCTCCGACCACAACGTCATCCACGTCAATCACAGTAATCACGCCGTTGCGGTACACTTTACACTGATCTTTTTTTGTGCTGTCCTTTAGCTCGCGATATTTGGTATCACTCGCCACGCCGGTTTTGGCCGAGACAGTCGCCACAATCAAGATTGCGATGATCGTGCCCAGCGGTTCATAAATCTCTGCATAGCCAAAGAAAAACATGATGATCATCAATGCCGCGATCGCAAGCAAAATCTTAATCATCGGGTCCCCGAACGTCTCTTTGAACTCGTCCCAAAATGTGGTCGGTTCCGAATCCGGTATCTCGTTGGAACCGAACTTACCTCTGGATTCTTCGACTTCTTTTTCAGTTAATCCATCGAATTTCATATTTCCTCTCATTCCGCCGCGCAAGCGGCATTTTATTTCAATCGCCTCTATTGTGCAATATATCTGTTAGCAAGCTGGCCCAGTCCCGGATCATTGGTTCCCTGTCCGATGGCGTTAAACTTCCACTCGCCGTTATGTCGGTAAACTTCTCCGAATATAACTGCCGTCATGCCGGAATAATTCTCCGTCAGGTTATATTTGCATATCTCTGTATTGTTGGATGCATCCACCAGGCGAATGAATGCGTTCTGTATCATACCGAAATGCTGTTTTCTCTTTACGCAGTCGTAAATGTTGACAACCAGGACAATCTTATCGTATTCCTGCGGCACGCGTGCAAGGTCAACGATAATCTGCTCGTCATCCCCGTCGCCCGCTCCAGTCAGATTGTCGCCCATATGCTGGACAGTTCCTGACATATGCTGCAGGTTGCCAAAATACACAATATCTTCTTTGCGCACCAGCCTGCCGCCCTGCAACAGCAGTGCGGAAGCGTCACAATCGATCGGCAGCGGCTTGGGCGCGAAAAACCCCCTCTTTTGCTGCACTTCGTCCCAGCCCAAACCAATCACGACGCGGGAGAGACCCGCGCTCTCTTTTGTTAAACTGACCTTCTGGCCTTTTTGTAAACTGATTGACATTTTGATCCTCTTTCTTAAATTATGATATATTTTGCGCGAAAAACACCTGTTTTTGACGCTTTCACGCTTTTCTTGATTTCTAGGGTATTCTTGTGCGTCCCAAGTTTGCGGATGCTTTTCGTTCACAAACTTGGGTGCGAAAAATTGAAAAACCTTTCACTCTTTTGTCTATGATACCTGTACGCCGTAGCTTGCGCAGAGTGCTGCCAGGCCGCCCTGGAAACCGCTGCCGATCGCGTTAAACTTCCACTCGCTGCCATTTTTGTACAGCTCGCCGAACACTGCCGCCGTCTCGATCGAGAAATCCTCGCCGAGATCGTAGCGCACCAACTCCTCGCCTGTCGCTTCATTGAAGATACGAATAAACGCGTTGTTGACCTGACCGAAATTCTGGCGTCTCTGCTCTGCCTCGTAGATCGTACAGGTAAACACTATTTTGGTAATATTGGCAGGCACCATGGAAAGGTTGACCTTGATCTGCTCGTCATCTCCCTCTCCCTCGCCGGTTAAGTTATCGCCCATATGTTCCACGCCGCCGGAGGGATGCTTTAAATTCCCATAAAATATGAAATCCTCCTGTGCTGAAATTTTTCCGGTGTCAGCCAGCATAAACGCCGCCGCATCCAAATCAAACGCGGAGCCGGTGTCAAACTGATTCACGTCCCATCCCAAACCGACAATAACCTTCGTCAACCCCGGGTTATCCTTTGTCAGACTCACTTTCTGACCTTTCTGTAAACAAACTGGCATAATAATACTCCTTTCTGTATCTCAATCTTAATGATTGCAAAAACTATGTCTGTACCTATTCTTACTTGATTGCAAAAACTATGTCTGTATCCATTATAATGCTTTTGTGTATTCCATCTCTAATGATAAAAACCATGTGATGACTCTTATTGTTTCCTATCTTCGATGCTTCTTACCGTGATAATATCTATATCTTAGTTGCCCTTTTCTTATCTTTGGGTCATCTACGCCACTTCAATGCCATAGTGGCCACAGAGCGCCGCCAGGCCGCCCTGGAAACCGCTGCCGATCGCATTAAACTTCCACTCGCCATTGTGACGGTACAACTCGCCGACAACCACAGCCGTCTCGATCGAGAAATCCTCTCCCAGATCATAACGAATCAGCTCCGTGTTGGTCGCCTCGTCCACAATACGAATAAACGCGTTGCTGACCTGACCGAAATTCTGGCGTCTCTGTTCTGCATCATAAATCGTAACAGTAAACGCCACTTTCTCGACGTTGGCAGGAATCTTGGAAAGATTGACCTCGATCTGCTCATCGTCCCCCTCTCCCTCACCGGTAAGATTATCGCCCATATGTTTGATTGCGCCGCTGCCATGCTCTAAGTTGCCGTAAAAAATAAACTCTTTTTCCGTCGGGCATTTGCCGTTGCCGCCCAGCATAAACGCTGCCGCATCCAAGTCAAAATCGGCGCCGGAGTCAAACTGGTTTACATCCCAGCCAAGACCTACCATGATGTTTTTTAGGCTCGGATTGCCCTTTGTCAGGTCTACCTTCTGTCCTTTTGATAAATTGATTGGCATACCTATGTCCTCCTTAAAATATAATTATTTTGCCTTTTCGGGCATATGATACATCCTGTTGAACTCATTCTTAATATTTTCCAGACGCGCCTGATCTTCGATGCGCTGTTTGCGCGCATTTTCCTGAATCTGCTTTGTCTCCTCAATACCGTTGGTGATGGTCCTCCAGGTGGTCTCCAGGGTTTCAATTTTAATGGAGCTGCCAGATGCCATGCGGGCGGTCATCTTCGACTGCTCCACCGTGTTCTGGGCATTTTTGATTAACATTTCATTTGTCTTTTCATCGAGCGCGGACATCGCCTCCGCCTGGATGCGCTGGCGTTTCAACATAATCGCCTGTGCCAATGCCTGTTTGAATACCGGCAGGGTAATAATAAATGCAGAATTAATTTTCCTGACAAGATTCATGTTGGAAAATTCCATGGTCTTAATCATCGGTATGGACTGCATCGCCACGCTCTCCGCCGTGCGCAAATCCTGTGTGCGCTGCTCTAACATCATCAGCGCCTGCTGCAAGGAGGTAAGTTCAAACTGGATGGAGTTATCTCCGGTGGCCTCCATATCCGCCTGGCGCTTGGCGATATAATCTTCGATCTCACGGCATCCCTGCTCGCCCGCCAAAATATATTTTACCAGCTCGTGATAGTATGCCACATTTGCATCGAACATGCTGTTGAGTTTGCGGTTGGACTGTCTGATCTCAGACTCGTACTGTTTTAACTGCACATAGATCTTATCTACCTCGTCCCCCATAGTATGATATTTTTGCAGAATCTTGTCCAGTTGTTTTCGCAAATTGCCGAAAAATTTGTCAAAGAGCGACGGGTTGTCCCGTATCTCATCAATATCAAACTTTTTCATAATATTGGCCAGGGTGTTTAACATCTGGCTCGAATCGTCGAGCTGAGACATATTCATGCTGTTCAACACCACGTCGGACGCTTTGGAAATCTCCTCCGCCGCCTGCGCGCCAAAGGTTACGATCGTCTCCAGGTTGCCGATCTCGATCGTACTGACCAGATCATCCACCTCCTTGGAACCCACAAGCGCGGCATCCATCTTCTTTCTGTCGTCGACAATATCGTACTGCTCTACCACCATCACCTCGTTTCTGGCGTCGGGCACGGATGCCATTTCCGGCGCCGCCGCCTGCGGTACCGCCGTTACTGTTTTGCTAAAGTCTAAACCCATACTTTCCTCCATTCTTATGATTTCATATCTAAAACGTCATGTGACGCTGTTCCCACGCCAAAATATAATCAGCGTTTAAATATTCGGTTCCAAAATGATTCTTTCTCCGCCCGGATACTGCCTACCTGTGAAAAGTCCGGCACCGCAAGATCGTAGACATAATCGCCGATCTGGTGCTCCTCCATCACCTCTTTATTAAAATAGCGCTTTGCAATCTGATAGCCGGTCGGTACAAACAAGAGGATATCAAAACCAACCAGATTCAAAAACGCAAGTAAGATTGCATCTTCTAAGGAGATCGGGTTCTCTGTCGTGTTGATATAGATTAATTTGGGATTCTTCTTTGTAAAGTCAAATTTTTGAATCAGCCTTACCACTTCTTTGGGCAGATGAAATACGGCTGCCACAATCGTGTATTCCATGCCGTTTTCCATGGTTCCCTTGATGATGCGCTGATCGATCAAAAGCTGCAATTTGTCAAAGATATGTTCCTGCATCTCCTCGCGCAGCACTCCGTAAGGATACTGCGGATGCGCTTTGATCTTCTGCCGCCTCAGTTTCCCGTTTTTATAAAACTCTGTCGCCAGCGCGCGCATGGGGTTTGGCGCTGCCGAACTGATAAACGGCGCCTCTTTTACCACCAGCGTGTCTTCTGTTATCAGCGCTTTGATCTCGGACCAGTAGCGCGGCATCTGCCTCTCCTTGACGCCGCTCACTTTGGCAAAAATCACGGGCAATGTGACAAGTTCTTCCGCCGTCGCAAAGTTGGGGCGGTATTTCACTTCCTGATTCCACAATATGGCGATCTCTTCGTACATCGTCTGCAATGTGACGCTGTTCGCTTTTTTATACTGCATATTGCGGTACAGGCCGGAATCACGGTACATCACTTCATCCAACTCGCGCTCCGCGTGATAGGCGGCCGTGCCCATATGAATCTCGGCGCCTTCCCGCGGGAAATGGGACACAGACAGCGAATTCGCATGATGAATCTCGTAGAGTTTATCGTCGGCAAACTGACAGCTCTGCTGTAGATTGGGCGCCAAAAACAACACATCCACAGGGAGCGCGGCCATCATCCGGTAAAACAGGACTTCATTTTCTTCGCGGCATCCGCCAAATACAATCAGGCACGCCGTCTCCGGCAGCTTCATGCCGCCAAAGAGTTCACGCTGATACCGCCTCAGCCAGCAGAGAAGATAGACGGCCTTGTTCATCAGCTTATTGAGGCTGATTCCCGGCTGATCGGCCTCCTTTAACATCACATCCAAAAACGCTTTGTTTGCCAGGCTCTGCATCTCGCGGTTTCCCGAAAATTGGATGTTTTTTGACAGGAAAAACAGCATCTGCTCCTTGTCCGCGTAACTGCCCCTCTCAATCCGGGCGATCTCCTCCGGCCCCGGCTTTGCGATTGCCCCGTCAATAATCACGGTATTTCGCTTTGTATTTTTTAACTCCAGATAGAACTGATACAATTCGTTGATATAAGTAAGCTTATCCTCCACACCGCGGATGCGTATCAGACAGTTATAAAAAAATCTCCCGTCATTGCCGCGGCTGGCTGCGGGCGTCAGGACGTCGCGCAACCCTTTGCCCGCAATCCAGGCGTTGGTGCAGGGCGTCACTGACGGCAGGGCCCCGTACAGACGCTGCCGGTTTTCCTGCCGCTGCAATTGCTCGCGCAGCTGTTTCATCCCAAACCCTTGCGGAAAGGCGCAAAGTCCCGGCATCTCCAAAAGCTCTGACTGAAGGGACTGCGCGTCCAGCCTGCGGTAATTGTCATCCCCGTGATACTGTACCAGCACAATATCGCAGCCGGTCTTCGCCAGAATCGTCAACAGCAACAATTCGTAATTGCTGACGTCACCCTCGTAGAGAATCTTAGGCAGCTCGTTCGCGCCCAATCGGTTTGTCAGCCGCTCAAACTTATAGTAGAGCCAGCACATAAACTTAATATAGGCATTTTTGAGGATATTATCATTTTTGCCCGCGCGTTTGAGCTCCAGCAGGCAGTCATATATGGCAGCGGCCAGCTCGCCGCGCTGTGACGCGTTCATGCGAGGCAGCCATTTCTTTAAACTGGATTCAACAAATCCTACATGGAGCATAAAATCTTGGCCCATGATCTCCTCATAATAAGCAAGATTCTTTTCATCCGGATTTGGGATTCTGCCTTCTATGACGACGCCGCTCTGCCTGGCCGCCTGATAATATTTGGTCAAAAACTCCCGCACCTGCTCATGATAGCCGCAGATTCGATAAAAATAGATCCCGCGCTCCGCCCTTTTGTCCAATGTCAGGAAAAAATCATTCAATTCTCGGATTTTTTTATGTTCAAACATCCTCTTAGTACCTGTTCATTTTATTTTTGTTCATTATATAGCCAAGGCCGGCCCCGACAAAACCGCCGAGAATGTGCGTCAGGTTGGAAATATTATCGTGCTCAAACAAACCGCTGTAAACCTGGCCTCCTATGTAGATCACCGTCACCAAAATAAATGTCAGCGGGATTCTGCCCTCGCGTATACTGGTAAACGAGGCGAGCAGAATCAGGGCGAATACCACGCCGCTCGCACCCAACAGCTGTACATGAGGAAACAGGATAAAATGCACCAGGCCCGTCACCAGCGCCGTGGACAGCACTACAAACAGCATATTGGCGGAACCATATTTTTCTTCCAACAGGGGGCCGATGACGAGAATCATCATAATATTTCCAAGAAAGTGATCCCAGTTCGCATGACCTAAGATATGGCCGAAAAAGCGGACATAGGTAAACGGGCTTAACAGGGACGAACGGTATACGGAAAACAGCAGGTTATTTGTCGCGCCTTTCGTCGCACTGTTTAACAGATATGCCAAAAGGCAGAGTACGGTAAATCCTAAAATCACCGGGGAATTAAACGATATTTTGGTTCTTTTCAATGATGTGCTCATGTTTGCCTCCTATGATATAAAGCCCTGAATAAAGGAATTGATACACTCGTATCCCATGGCAAGGTTGATATTTTGTGCATTGTCCATGCCCGCCGTGCTGATGCCGATCACCTCACCGTACATATTTAGCACTGCGCCCCCGGAGCTTCCCGGCGAAGTGGGCGCCGTAAACTGTATCATATCGACCATGTCGATGGTGCGGAACCCGGCAATGATTCCGTCGGAGACGGAATTAAAAAATCCCAGCGGGCTTCCGATCGCCACAACTTTCTGTCCGCGCACCAGAGGTTCTTTTCCCCGGTAGACGGGCAGCGGTTGAAGCTCCCTCTTGATACGGATTACCGCCAAGTCAAGCACCGGATTGTACTTGATCACCTCATCGGTATCGTATGTATTTTCCTCCTCCTCAATGCGCACGGAATAACAATAGCCGCCGCTGGCCACATGGTTGTTGGTAAGGATATATCCCTTCGGCCCGACCATAATCCCGGAACCGGTGCCGATCACTTCGCCCTTTTTGTCACGGATGGCGATCATGACCACGGATTTTGCGAGCTGCGCGAGCTCCTCATACGTCAGCTCGCGCCGCTCGCCTACTGCCGCCCCGGCTGTCTGCCGTGTGGGCGGGAGTAACAGGCTGCCTCCCTGACGCCCCGGCTGCGGCGCCCGCTGTCCCGACGAACTTGCCGTCTGGCCGGGCGGCTGCGCTCCCGGCGATGCAGACGAACGCCCTCCTGACGGCGTCTGGCCGGCCCTCACCGGCTGCGCTCCCGGCGAGGCAGGCGCTGCCGACGAACGCCCTCCTGACGGTATCTGGCCGGCCCTCACCGGCTGCGCTCCCGGCGATGCAGGCGCTGCCGACGAACGCCCTCCTGACGGTATCTGGCCAGCCCTCACCGGCTGCGCTCCCGGTGAGGGCTGTGCTCCCGGTACGGCCCGGGATGGCCTGCGCCCGGCGCGCGGCGGTATCTGGATGCGGATGGGCTGCTGCCCGCCGTCATTCACGCGCTCCTGTGTCTGCGCCAAAGCTGCGTTATTTTGCGTATATCCCTGCCGCCCCTGTGTGCAAGACGTAGCGCTATTGTCCACTCCCGCGGCGGCGTTTTCATGCTCCCTCGCTGTTGCAACGAAGCTGCCCCTGTCATAGGCCGGAAGACTGAGCACCCCGTATGCACCGATCTGAAACGCTCCCGACAAACCAAGTTCCCGCAGGCCCTCATCAATATCTCCCGCGGTCTGAAGCAGCAAAACGTCGCATCCCAGCAGAGCAAGAAAGTAGGCAAAGAAGTATTCCTGCTTCTTGGTGATATTTTCCATCACGACTTTGACCGTTTTCTGCTCATCCCATGCGTTTAAAGCTTCACACAGCACGGCATCCAGCCAAAACAACAGCTTGACTCCAAAATTTTTCTCGATCGACGCCGTGGCGTCCTGTTTTCCGCGAAACAATGTGAGCACATCGGCAAGCGCCCCGCCCGCAGCGGCGGCAAACTCTTCACACCAAGGCAGTGCTTTGACCGCCGCCCGCGCTCTGCCGCTCTCCTCCCAGCGGGCATAGCAGCCGGAATAGTACTCCACGTCCTCCACTGCGCTCATGCGCGGCAGTGAAGCCACGCGGGAATAAAAACAGCTCCCATCCGCCGCAAAACGGCTCATATCCGCATCCATCTTCTGGATTTCGGCGGTCAGTCCGCCACGAATGCCCAGGGCACGCACAAAATATACGTCTTTGCCGTCCCTGTCGACGCCGCCCTTCATACGTTCAAAGGCTTCGATGGACGCAACCGGAATGACATGATGTCTGTATCGCAACATATGAGGTTCCATTTCAAACAGCCATACCTTTCTTCTCATAATATGGTGAACGCTTACCCGGCCACAGCAAGCCGCTGATAAGTTTCCCGTTCCCGTGCTTACACAATACTTGTTTTTATCTTACCACACCTTTCCACAAATTTCTATCCGATTAGCGCGAAGATTTTCTTAATTAATCAAATTTTAATGTTGGGCTGCGCGTTCAATATCTTTTGACAGCACTGTATTCTATGCTATAATAATTACGATAATTTTGGATAACAGCAAAAAAATGGAAAGGGGTTAGCTATGAAATCCGCAATTGGTACAAGAGAAAATGTCAGAATTATTAATCAGTTTGAAAGCGGCGGCCTGCGCGTGGAAGTGCTGGAATATGATAAGCTGCTGGGGCTGACGAACGCGAACATGGCACAGCAGGTATATTTTATGGAAAAACAGAATATCCGTGTCAGACAGATCGCGCTGTACTTAAATAATGAGAAGGTTACGATCGAAAAGGGCGCGATGAGCTATTTTCAGGGAAATATCGAAATGGTCAGCGGCGTGACCCTGGGCAACGCACTGGGCCGCATGATACGCGGCGCAGTCACCGGAGAGCACATGGCGCAGCCGGAATACACCGGAACCGGACTCCTGGTATTGGAGCCGTCGTTCAAGCATTTTCTGGTTTTGGAGCTGGCACAGGGTGAGTCCATCATCGTAGACGACGGCATGTTCTACTGTGCGCAGGGCAGCGTTACCGTGAAAGCGGTCGCACAGCAAAATATCAGTTCCGCCGTCGCCGGCGGCGAGAGCATCTTCCAGCAGCAGCTCACCGGTCCCGGCCTAATCATTCTGGAATCGATCGTCCCCATGTGCGAGATCGACGTGATCGATATGGACAACGACATCCTGCGCGTGGACGGCAATTTTGCCGTTCTCCGCTCGGCAGGTCTTGGCTTTACCGTAGAGCGCAGCGCCAAGACGCTGATCGGCTCGGCTGTCAGCGGCGAGGGCCTTGTAAACGTATACCGCGGCACGGGCCAGGTATGGCTGGCGCCTACGATCAAAGTATACAAGACACTCCAGCTGGCGCAATCGCTGGGTATGAGCGCCACCAAAATCAATATGAACACCAGCCGTTCCTAAATCAGGTATCCGTCATCCGCCTACCACGGATGACAATACGGACTATGTATCTGCCATTTTTTTTATGATGCCGCACGCTTTATAATGCGTCATCGGATAATATCTGACGGGTACGTGTTTTTCTTCTGCAAGTTGAAAGATATGCTTTAACTCCGACGCATCCCGGCAGCGCTCGTCCACCAGGACCTGCCACGGGACGCGCCGGAGCAAAACGCGTGTCGTCTCGCCGATACCCGGCTTGATCAGATTGAGATCTGCGACGCCAAACGCCTGCGCAATCCTCTCCGTCTCCTCTAACCCGGTCAAAGCTGCGGCTCTCTCTTTTCCGTGACGTTCTGTATCTATCCCGTATTCCTTTCCATCTTTCAAATCCGGTTTTTTATGTATCTTTGTACCGCTTTGGTTTGCGCACCGAGGCGCTTTCTCCATTCGATCGAGTTCCCGCTCAATCGCCTCGATAAACGGATACGACAAGTCCTGCTCCCGATATTTGCCGTAATAAACCGCGCCGTGAAAATCGTTTTTCCCGATCACATCCGCCCGCAGGAACGTGCGGCTGATCAGGCCGGAAACAGTGCAGTTTAAGCAAGAGCTGGGAATCAAAATATCTTCATGCGTCCCGCAAAGCGAGACCATGCCCGCAGGGTCCGCCAACACTGCAATCTCCGGGGAGACGCCGGGGTATGCGGCGATATCGCTCTGCAATTCCCGCAAAATAGCGCCTTTTCCAATCCAGCCGTCGACAAACAGCAAACGCTCGGGCGCATAGCGCTCCAGCAGATACTGCATGGCATTGTCATCAATCCCTCTGCCGCGGATGATGGAAATCGAATAATGGGGCGCATCAATCCCATAATAACGCCGCAGGCAGTGCTTTAATAATATACCGATCGGGATACCCGCCCGCGCCAGCGAGACAAGCACGACCCCCTCCCCCCGCAGCGCGGCTGTCTTGCCAGCCAGAACCGACACGGCATCCGCCACCCGGCCGGCAAACTGTTCCAATGCATGATAATAAATCTTCATATAATTTTCTGTCGGAATATACTCTATCGGCAGCATTTCGCTGTAATGCATACCTTTTTGTATCAGCCGCTCCCGCTCCGCCGCAG
This sequence comes from uncultured Roseburia sp., assembly GCA_947567625.1. Lineage (GTDB taxonomy): Bacteria > Bacillota > Clostridia > Lachnospirales > Lachnospiraceae > Roseburia. Next base: position 25,347 of record CANONN010000016.1, read on the forward strand.
GCAGCGGTTCCACGATGCCCGTGATATCTTTTAACAGTAATGTCACATCTTCTCTGCGATAGGAAGTCTGCACTTTTGTTCCCTCCTTTGCCGGCGGCCGCATCGGCCCCCTTTGTCTATCCCGCCTATCATCCACAGCACACGCGCTCACGGCCTCTGCCAATAGATGATCGTGATATCTTTATTCCCACACTCCCAAAGCGCATTGACGAGCGCATACTCCGCCTCCTTTGATGGGTTGGGGGCATCCGTAAAAATATACACTTTATCATATTGCGCGGCATTATAGAAATAGGTTTTCCTGTTCCTGTCATAAACACTTGGCAGTACATACCGTATATGCAGCGGGTAATCCTTGGCGCAGCTCACCTCCACCGGCCCCCTGGTCGTCGCGTGAAACCGCACATCCGCCCCCAGCTTTTCGATCTGGGCAGCAGCGCAGAGACCGGGAAACATAAACTCCTCGGTTCCAAGCGCCAGCACCTTCTTTCCCCGCATGTCCATTTTATTTAATCCTATTTTAACAATCATCTCTCTGTACAGGTTATCGCAGGCATTTTGGTATGTCATCCCGTCCGTGCCGGTTCTGGCCTCAACCGCCCCCGCGATCGTCACCACCTGGTAAGGGCACGACGGCTTCTCCTGTTTTCCCTCGAGATACGCGCCATCCGCTTGACAGGAAGCCGCACGCTCTGCGAACTTACTCCTGTCGGTCTCCATCAGTGTATGCAGGGCAATCCCCTCCCTTTGATAGCGTCTCTTTTCCTCCTGTTCCATGCAATTGAGCAGTGATGCGACGGAAAAGCGCAGTCTGTCGCCGTATTCTGCACGCAGGCGGGAGACAAGATTTAGAATTGTCCTACCGGTCGTCACTTCATCGTCAATCAAAATGACTCTGGTGTCGGAACCACGCAAAAAATCCAGATTCTTTTTTACCACTCTCTGCTCTGTCGCGTGGCTGTGCTCTTCCGAAAATAGCAAGTACTCCTTGCCCGGTATATCTTCACGTGTTGTCTGAATATAAGGGCACTGCATGGACACCGCCACAGCGGCGCCGATTGCGGTCGCGGTCTCCGCAAACCCCACAATCAACAAGCGTTCCTCCCCGTATTCCCGCCGCAGTATGTGTGCCAATGTTTCAAACATGGCAAGCGCCTCTTTGGGCAATGCCGGCATATATTTTCCTTGCAGCCGATTTACCATCAGATAGGGACGTTTTCTGTTATTTTCCCGCTTGGCGATGCCAATCAGCTGTTCCACTGTATACATGAAAATGGTTCCTCTTCTCACCTGCCGGGACGCTATAGATATCAACAAAAATATGCCTGATAGCACACTTCGCTAACAGGCATTTCCACCGTGGGAATTCTGATCTCAACTATACCGCCCTGCCGTGAATCTTTCATCTATTTTTTCCTAACGGAAAGTATAGCACAAAATCACACAAATTGGTAAATTTTATATTTATTTAATAAAGCGGCAGTGCGTTGATAAATTCCTCCAAGCATTGTATCTGTCTGTGCTTTAACAGCACATCCGCATATATCCCTCTAGTATCGGCGTAAAGTTTTTGCAGGTGAAGCTCGCGCGCATCGGTCGTCATTCCTTCCATGCTCCCATAAAACCGGCCGCCGTCGCACGCTTCCGGCAAAAAAGCGTCGCTGTTACTCTCAATCTCCCGCTCGAGCATCTCAATGACCGGATATTCTTCGCGCAGTCTCCTGTCCACCTGCTCAAATTCAAAATAACTGTTTTCGAGCCGTGCCCGCAAATCATTGATAATCAATATGTTGCGGGCAGCGCGCAAGTCCTCCACCGTCTGTGCGCTCCACACCAAATCGCTCGCCAGATTGTACAGATCTTCTCTTACCCCCCATTTCTCCATAAATATCCCTCCACTTGACCGTTCACAACATTTTTCATGCGTATTTTTCGCTCGGTTTACCTGATTGTCGAAAATCAGCAGCGCATCTGCTGCCCAGGCCACCGAATCGAGTTAAGTATAATGAAAAAATATTGCGAATTTTGTCGCAGGAAAAAGATAATTTAAAGAATCAGAGAGCCTTCCCTGTTAAGGATAAGCTCTCTTCTTTTATGCCAAAAGCAATATGCCAACCTACATAAACCAGCCGCGCATCTGCTTTTCCTGCTCTTCCATCTGTCTTCTCTGCATATATGTCATGTAATCCTGCAGCGTCTGATTCTTTTTTAACTCCGAAACCGCTTTCCCGATATCAAGATCTTCGAGTCTGCCTTTTCCGGCCGTGGAGTTGATGAAAGCTCCTGCGTTATAGTTGTACGCAGAACCCAGCGCGTTGTACTGCGCCCCCATCTCGCTTCTGGAACCGGACACTTTCGCCAGCGCATTATCCAAAACATTCAGGTCAAAATCGCCCGTCACATCAAAATCTGCAATACCGAGAGCCGCCAATGTGGCGTCGGCGCCGGATATTGTCTTTTCTCCTCCGTTGCCGTCGGTCGCTATATGCATATTCTGATTGGAACCGTCCAGCAGGGGTTTGGTATTGTAATTCGTCGTGCCGGCGACATCAGCAATACCTTTCTTTAACTGGTCAATCTCTTTTTGAATATTCGCGCGGTCTGAGTCTGTCACAACCGCCGTGTTGGCCGCCTGCAATGCAAGCTCCCGCATGCGCTGTAAGGAATCTGTGATGCTTCCCATAGCGCCGTCCGCTATATTGATCATCGCCTGGCCGGCCTTGATGTTGCCGGAACCCGCCCGATACCCCCTGCTCTGCTGATCTTGTTTTTGAATGATCGACAGATCTGCCGCGCCATGCGCTGCATTCTGCACTCTCTTGCCCGATGCAATCCGACCGTATGCCCCGTATGGTATTCGCTGAACCGCTGAAATACTGCTCATAAGGATTCCCCCTCTCTTTTCAGGATACAATATCGTATGATAAATCAGCTCGATCGTTGATTTTACCGAAACCAAACGCCTTTTTCTTTATTTTATATGAAAAATTTCCCAAATGCAAGCCTTTCTTTGCGGCAACTTTATATCGCGTAAAGGCGAAAACTAATGCTTGACAAAAACAGGAAATTATGTTATTATTTTATCTGTTCGTGATATGATTGTTTTGGACAATCTATGGGGTATTAGCTCAGTCGGTAGAGCACTTGACTTTTAATCAAGTTGTCCGGGGTTCGAATCCCCGATGCCTCACGAATACAAAAAGTCAAGTCTTTGAGACTTGACTTTTTTCATATTTTGTTCATACTCTACAAAGTATTCTACGCCTGTTGCGACATACTCATATACTGATCGGCAATTTCTCTCGCTTTATCCGGGTAATGATCTTTTAAGTACACCAGGTACTGCACCGTGCTCCCCTCGTAGGGATGAAGATCGCCGAGCAGGCTGATTTCGTAACAATTGCGGATTACATTGATGATACAGTTCTCCGTATGGTCTTCCTTGCAGTCTTTACATTCTCTTAAAATATGTGCAATCGCCCGCTCCAGCTCCAATTCGTCAAACAACTTAAAATCTGTCGTGGGAATACGGCGCACGCCGCCCGGAACTTCTTTCTGAGGCGATATCTTAAAATCGCGTATACACTTTTTAGCAAAGCCAATGTTACATGCCAATCCCTGGCAATGGCCGCACAACTCCTCTCCCCTGCAGCATCGTTCCAAGTCCTCTCCGACCAGCTCTGCATTAAACCCTTTCTTGTGTTCCTCTGCCATGTGATACACCCTCCATTAAATATTGTGATATTTGATTGCAGCTTACCAAATTATTCATTTTGTAGCACAGTATAACATATCGGTAAATAGTTTTCCATCACTATCTTATTTTTTTCCACACGCCTGTATCAAGCAGTATGCCTCAGCGCTGATCTCTGGAGGTATCTCACCGGGCCGCGCAAGAAAATATCCCTGTAGCAAATCTACGCCAAGCGCAAGAGACATCGCAACTTCTTCCGGGGTTTCGAGCCCCTCCGCAATCACCTTCATCTCACGTTTGTGCGCATATTCTACAATATTAGCCACCACCTGCTGTTTATTGGCATCTTTGTCGATATCGCGCACGATCGTGATATCCACTTTGACAAAATCGGGGTTTAGCTCCAACAGATTGATCTCGCTGTTATAGCCGCTGCCATAGTCATCGAGCGCAAACATCCCGGTAAATCCCTCCGTCTGGCTCTTCTTTCGTATCATCTCCATATCCATATGCTCCGCCTCTGTAATCTCCACGACGACCCTTGGCTGGATGTGGGAAAATCTCTGATGATACTCCTGCTGTTCCGCCTCCGTCATGCGCTCGTTCGCGATCGAGTTGATAAACAGCAGCGCCCGGTCGGACACGTTCCCCTGCTCGAGCAGATAACAGTAACACTCGCTGGCCCGAAACATGGTCTGATATTCGATCTCATGCATCCGCCCCTCCTCTTTGGCCAGCTTAAGCACGGTCTCGGGGGAACGCAGCGTAGGATAATTCACCCGCATCAACGCTTCATATGCAAAGACCTCCCCTGTCAGACCATGGAAAATCGGCTGAAAATGGTAGTTAAGCTGCCCACTGTCCAACAAGCGGTGAAACTCCATCTTCATCTGATTTTGTTCCATCCGGCGCTGATAAGCCTCCCTGTCAAACGCTTTTAGCTCTCCCTTTTGTGAGCACTTCACCTGATACATGGCAAAATCCGCATACTTCATCAGTTCCGACAGCTCCCTGCCGTCGTTCGGATACCACGCGACTCCGCCGGAAGCGCTAAGCCCCATACTGGTCCCATCGGGAAAATGAAACTCCACTTCCCGGATGGCACGATATAAGATTTCCAGTTTTTCCCTGATTTGTTCCTGGCTTTCATATCCGTAAAATAGAAGCAAAAACTCGTCCCCGGAAATGCGCGCGCACAGTGTGCCCTCCGGCGTATGTTCGGAAAAACATTTGGCTGCCGTCTGAATGTACCGATCGCCAAAATTGTGTCCGTACTTATCGTTCGTAGATTTGAGATTATCCAGGTCAATCATCAAAAGCCCTGCCTGGCGCAGCCGCTCCGGGTGAAGGAACAGCGCGTCCGCCTCCCTGCGAAATCCTCTTCTGCCGTAAAGTTTTGTCAGACCGTCGCAGTCTCTCTCATGTTCAACCCGCATCCGCTCAAGCGTCGCCGCCGTCACATCCTCCACCAATCCCACATGGCGGTCGCCGTCCCGAAGATCTTCCACGCGCAGATAGCGCGCCCTGTCTGGGTCAGCCGTGACTTCATAAACCGTGCCGTTCTCATCGGAGGCAGTACATTTTAGATTCTGTCTTGCGCGCCTGGATAAATCCCAAAACTCATCCGGCGTCAGATTTTTAGCATCCGCAACCGCCGCACCCAGCATCGGGAAATAGTTTTCCGTCACAAACACACTCCCCGCCTCATCTCTCACCTCATAACCGGCGATATCCACGCTCGCCATATTGATGATCTGCAAAAACCGCGTCGAGGAGTCCATCACTTCCTGCTGAAGCCTGACAATCGCATCGGCAAACTGGTCTATCTCCCGTATCCCGGTCTCCGATAATGTGGGCAGCTGACTGCTCTTCTTCGCCTTCTCCACCTCGTTGGATAACCGCCGAATCGGTTTGGAAAGGCGGTAACTGACAAGCAGAATTCCTACAAATCCGATACCAAGGGTAAGGACAAACGACACGGACAATATCGCCTGTATCTGCCTGGAAAAAGCGAATAAATCCTCTGTTGCCCCAATGCCAACCAAGTACCATTGGTCTGAATCAAACGGCGCATGATTGCTATATACGATTAACGGTTTTACCGCACCATAATACCTGCCGCTTTCGTCAAAAGCCTCCCGGCCATCATCGCCCCGAAGTGTAAACTCCAATTCTGTCAGGCGTTCCGTGATCATTGATTCGCCGGAGAACAATACCGGTGAAACGATACGCTCCCCCTCCTTTGCGACTGCCAGAAGATAAGCCCCCTTCCCTTCCTCCAACAGCTCGCCGCAGGGCAAAAGCGACCGCATATAATCGACGAGCAGTTCTACTCCCAGCACGCCGTATACCGTCCCATCCTCCAACATCAGCGGCACAGAGTAGGCGACTGCCCTATGCTTATCCCCCGACAATGTATACGGCTGTGTGGTCCAGTAGCCGTATTCCTTTGCGGGCAGCCTACCTCCGTCAGCATATGCCGCCGTAAACGGCTGATAAATAAAGGGCTGCTCCCGACATTCCTCTTTGGAAAATGCGGGCTGCCACGCGATATCGGTTGCAATCCGGTCGGCGCGCACCGCCTCCACCGGCGCCCGCTCCGCGAGAATGTCTTCATTTTGTTCCGAGCGCGTCGACAGGGGGGCAAAGTCTCTCAGATAAATTCCCGGGAGCGCATCCGGCAGGTCTTCTCCCGTCAGCTCCCGCGTGTTCAAGATCAGAAAAATGCCCGTCACCTGCTTATTGTACATGGTACGAATCAACTCCGGCTGCAATTCGGCCAAAAGCTCGCCGCACCCTTCCGCGGTTAAATCCGCCAACGTGATCTGACCCTGTTCCAAGTGTTCGGTCATGGCAGCGTCAATCTGTGACGAAATCATGCCCAGGCTCGACCAATTGCCGATCATTTCATTGACCAGATAATTACCCCTGTTCTCTACCTGCTGTGCCAGAATATCCCGCGCATTCTGGTCAAGCTTGGTAATCACACCGCCGAACAGCAGACTCCCTGCCAGCACACAAAGTTCCGCCGCCAAAATACAAAACAGCGGCAGCAGCAACACCCGAAAAATGGTTCTGTCTTTCTTCTTTCCAGACATGATCGTCCCCTTATCCTCTACGCTTTTGTGTTCATTTTATCATAAATGGGCACACGTTTTTTGTGCATATTCAAGTTTCGCAGAAACTTGTAAATGAACACTTCTTCTGTGTTCATTTTATTATAAATGGCACATTTTTTTGTGCATACTCAAGTTTCGCAGAAACTTGTAAATGAACACTTCTCTTGTGTTCATTTTATCATATTAAAGTTCGTTGTTCAATAATCAGCATACGATACGGTCCGCAACCCGTCATCGCAAAACTGATACACTTTATCACAGACCTCTGCAATATATTTTCGGTCATGCGAAATACTGATCACTGCCCCGGGAAATGCCCGCAGCATCCGCCGGATGACCGGACCCGAAAGCGGGGAAAAATTTCTTGTCGGTTCATCCAGAATCAATAACTGCGCCCCGGAAAGGCTCATTTTCAAAAGAAATATTTTGGCTTTCTGCCCGCCGGAGAGTTCGGCGATCGGGTGTTCCATCTCATTCGCCGTATACTTAAGCGAGCCTAAAAAGGTGCGTATTCTTGTCTGCTCCTCCTTTTCCCCGCTCCTGGAAAGATATTCTACGGGCGTCACTGCCAGGTTCAGCAATTCCTCATAATTTTGTGGCATATACTCTGCTTTTATACTGTTTTTCACAGCAATCTCTGCGGCAATGTTTTTTAAAAGCGTTGTCTTTCCGCAGCCGTTTGCGCCGATGATGCAGACCTTTTCGGGACCTCTGACACGCAAATCAATATCGCGCGCAAGCACCCGCTGCCCATCCGGCGTCAAAAGACAATCGCATGTATAGGAAAGAACCGTTTTTCCCGCCGGGACGGCGGATTGTGCGCCGCCGAGCTGAAAGAAGATGGCCTCCTCCTGCTCCGGCATTTCTGTCATATGCTCATCTTCGCGCGCAAACCGCTTTTCCAGAGATTTGACCGCGTGCATCTTCTTTTTCAAAAGTCTGCCTTTGGCCGGGTTTTGCCTTGTGATGCTCTGCTGCGCATCATCTACGCTCTGGTAAATTTTCCTGTATTTCTCATCCCTGATTTTCTTTTGGCGCCTGTCGTCCGCCGCCTGCCGTTCCTGCTTTTGAAAACTGTCGTGCCGCTGTGCCAGATAAGTCTGATACGGCATATGTGCGACGGTATATCTGCTCTTTGTCTTGCGCTGCACTTGCTCCACATGAATCACCGTATTCGCGGTATTCTCAATGAGTGTCTCATCATGAGAAATAAACAGAACGATATGCCCAAAATCGTTGATCCACTGTTCTAACCACGCGAGTGTATCCAAATCGAGATCGTTGGAGGGTTCGTCAAGCAGCAGCACCGTAGGTTCACACATCATAAGGCGCATTATCTGCACTTTTATCTTTTCACCGCCCGAGAGGCTTTCCATCCGCTGTTCGCGGTAAAAAATATCGCTCTCCACCCGAAAGGTCCTGGCCAGCAGCGCCAGTTCTTTCGGCGTCTGCTCATAGAAAGCCGTCTCCCCGCAAAAGAACTGATATACGCTAATTTCCCGCTCCTCTGCCGGCAGCTCCTGCGGCAGATAACCCAGCCTTTCACCCGCCGCTATCCGTTTGCCGTCGCACTCCGCGTAGCCCTCCGTCAGGGCGGGATTATAAATCCATTTCATCAGCGTAGATTTACCGTTGCCCTCCTCCCCGACCACGACGGCCTTGTCCCCGTCGTTTAATACCAAGTTAAAATCTTCTAATATCACACGCAAATCTTTTCTGTGCGTGATCGTCAAATTCTTTATCTGTAACATCTGACCTCCTTAATCGTAGGAAACCGGCGCAATCGTCCGCATCCTGCCCGGAGGAACTTCTGCCATAGCGGAAAACCAAAAGAATTTCTCCTATAGCAAAAAAAGAGCCTGTCTTTGCGTACGCAAAAACAGACTCACACAATAAACCTGTCATATACAAAATGTGCAATGAGAGGGTTCCTGTATCAGTGCGATAATCCAATTTAAGCATACACAAACACACCTGGCGCGCAGGTCTCCTGTTAAAATGTCTGTCTACCTAAATCAAATTATCTCTGAAACATTTTTCCACCATGCACATGGACTGTGCCCTTTCTCTTTTATAGAGCCATTAAACCACAAATCTCAAAAAAATGCAAGTGCTAACTTTACAAAAACACTTCATAGTGTAACCGTTCAGCCTTCGGCTTCACTGCTACGGAATCCGCTCCATTTAAAGTTTGCCTGCGGCAAAGGAGCGGATTCTTGTCTATTCAGCACTACTGGCTGCTAACTGCGCAGCAAGTGCGCAGTTGCAGGCAGAACTGTAATTTCATAGTTACGCGTTCTTACGGACTTTGCAGCGCGTGCAAAGTCCTGAGCTGAAAAGTTATTCCTGACAAGTATCTGCAAGGGACCATTCCGCAAATAAAACGGCGGAAGAATCGACAGCTCACATGCACGCTTTCGTCACAGGAATCCACACTTCAAACACTGCATTCTGCGGGTCAGGGTTTAGGTACACTTCGATATCCGGGGCATTGGCATATTCATATCCCGACGTCGGCAGCCACTCGGAGACGATGCGCTGCTCAAGCTCCTGTATCGACTGATTCGTTCCCTCTCCCGCAAATACCGCCCATGTGCAGGCAGGTACGGTGTAAGTTTCCAGCCCCTCGCTCTGCTGCGCGCTGGCGACGGCAATATAATATCTCCACTGCTCGTTCTCATCACAGGTGCTGACACCCAATAACCCGCGCGGCGGCATGTCTATCATGGCGGCAAGCTTTTGTATCGTACCGTTCTCCACTGCCTCCTGCCACATCCTGGGGACAATCATAAAGTTTTGTTCGATTCCCTGATAGAGCGGCTCGGACACTCCTGCAATCTGAAACGCCTCTTTTGTCTCAATGCGGTAATCCATTGCCGCGCCCCCTTTTACGGCCAGCGTAAATGTAAGGGGCAAAAACGCCTTGACCGACACCCCTTCCGTCTTGACCGCCGACGGCGCCACCCCGTGTATGGACTGAAACGCCCGGTTAAATGCGGTCGGGGATTGATAACCATATTTTGCCGCCACGTCAATAATCTTGTTCCCGCCGCCCTGCAAATCCACCGCCGCCTGCGACATTTTTCTTCTGCGGATATACTCTGACAACGTAACGCCCGCCATATAGGTAAACATCCGCTGAAAATGATAGGTGGAACAACATGCGATCTTGCCCAGTTGTGCATAATCAATCTCACCTGTCAAATGCTCTTCGATGTACTGCATACTCTTATTTAATCGTTCTACCCACTCCATATCGGGCCTCCCTCTGATACCTGTTCGTATGGCTTCACACTCGCATAGCGCAGGTTATTTCAAACCGGCGCCGTCTAAATACATGTATAGTATACATCATATCCGGGAAATTTCCTCTCCATACGTGCACAATAATGAGAGTTTTTTAATAAATGGCTCCCACACTGCTGTAGCGTCCATTTTTTCATAAAGCCTTGCACAGTTGCAATCCCTTTACCAGGGTCGCTGCCTGCCGCCATTTCCCATTTCCATTGTGCCCATAGCGGAGATATCAAGAGCTGATGCGTCAATCAGGGAGGACGCATCCTGCTTCTGACCGTCCAAGGTAGCGGGAATCGTACCGCACAGCTGCCCGCTGATGCTTTCCTGTCGGAGCGCGCAAAATTCTCTCAATGTTTGCATGCCTGTCTGAAATTCTTCATAGGAACAGAATTTGGTTGCGTCTTTTTCTACATAGGGTGCAATCATCGTTTCCACAGCGTCGAGCAGCTGACTGCAATAGCCGCTGTCAAAACAAATGGAAAGAAATTCCGCATAATACTGATGATACATGTCTTTGTACTGCGCGTCGCTGAAAATCCAGGCGATCATCGGCCTGGACGCGAGCGTTCCCCCCGAAACAGGCGAATCTATCGGGTCATTGACAATCGCTGTGGCATCGCCTGCGCCCTCAAAACCGCCGAACGCAAGATTATAGTCCCACGGCAGCATGGAGAGCTGTCCGTCTTTTTCATAGAGATAGTAATTGTGTATCATAGAACCCGTGTAGCTGTCATAGTTACAGACAAAGTTGTGAACCACAAAATAGCGGATTACCGCCTCCACATCGACAGCCTCCTCCAAATCTTCCCCGCGGTTCATTTTTCGCAGTGCCTCGATCAGACGGTTTTGGTCCGCGTCGGTAATATCGGTCTTGGCATTGTCAAATAGATTGGGATAACTGTCTGGGTCGTCATCGGTATAGACCAGAGCCACATCACTGCTGCCCATTCCACCGCCGGGCATCCCACCGCCAGGCATCCCACCGTTTTCCGGCTTTCTCCACATATCTTTTCCCTCTGCCGCATCCGTTTCTCCAAACTTACCCGGCGGTTTTGTTCCATCTGTCTCATTGACTTCTCCAGATTCATCCGGGATTTGAGTTCTCTCCGGTAGATCGGTTCTCTCTTCCCTTTCACTGTCTCCCGGTTTAAACGGCAGGTCGGTTTTCTCCGCCCCGTCGGCGTCTCCGGGCTTCCCGCGATTTTCTCCTCCGTCCATGCTCATACTGTCCGGTTTATAGAGTTCCCCGTAATCGCTGCCATAATTGCGCTCGAGAAAGGCTTCCTCCACGCACTCCACAGCCAGGTACAGGCCCCATTCCCCGCCGTTTACCGTGATATCCGCATAACTGCAAAGCGGCGCGGCCACATCAAATTTCCGCATCAGCTGGTATGTCAAAAAATCTTTCGCATAGGTATTATCCTGTATAATATTATTCAGGCTCAGTTTATCGAGACCGTAATAACTCTTGGCATTGTCGTAGTGGTCGAATTCAATTTTAAAACTGTAACGGTTATTTTCGTAACGCTCCACCTGCGTCAAGGAGGTGTTGCCCTTTGCACGGATCGCCACATTGGAAAAGACCTCGCCATCAATTGTCACATCGCAGAGCGCATACTCTTTATCGGTGCAGGACGCCAGAAATTCATCCCAATCGTCCATCGCGATATCAATCGTGTGAACGATTGCGGCATCAAATAGGCGCGACGCACAGTCGTTGCTTCCCCCCGCCTTTGCGATGCCCAAAGACGGCCCATTCATGAAAAGAACCGTAAGAATCAGGGCGAAGATGACAGCGGCGCAACAAATTTTGTCGATACTTTTGTGTGTTGACATGATAACCTCCAAATCAGCCCATATAGTCGCCGTTATAGCTTACGAGCACCGCGCGTCCCACTCCGTCGATCTCTGAGAGAACATTGATAAAATCCGTGTTGTCTTCTCTCATACGGATTTCTATATTCAGCTCGATCAAGCCTTTTTGTGCCGTTTTGCTTTTTACCACGCAGCGTTTCGTCTGATTGCGCAGAAATTCCATTGCCTTTCCTTCACTGTCGTGATCGTCGCAGCAAATCACAACCATGTAAGGATTGACGTGCGATTTTTGATTGGCAAATAAGATCAAAACCAGGCCGATGGCAGCACTGCCACACACGGCCAGCGGTATCATGCCCGCCGCCAAAACAATGCCCGCTGCGATCGACCAGAACAGAAACGCAATGTCGAGCGGTTCTTTGATTGCGGTGCGGAAACGGACGATCGACAGCGCGCCGACCATGCCCAGCGACAGCACGATATTCGATGTTACCGCAAGAATCACCAACGTAGTGATCATGGTAAGCGCGATCAGTGTAACGCCAAACGAAGACGCATACATCACGCCGGAATAAGTTCTCTTATATACCAGAAATATCAACATGCCGATGCAAAAGGCGAGCGTCAGAGCCAGCGCCATATCCAAGATTGTGACAGCAGAAAAATTTTCTAAAAAACTTGATTTAAAAATGTCCTGAAATGTCATTATTTCCTCTCCTTCCCATGCTACCCGTACATCCGGCAGACGGCGTATTTGGAAAACGCCGTGCTGTGCCGACCTTGCAGCCAGACAATATCCCTTATCACTGACGGCAAAAATTCATCCCACTTTACTTCCAGAATCCTTGCGGCGTCTCCGGCCGGAACTGTGGCGCCGCAAGGATTTAAAAAATCCGTCCGCCGCATCCCCGTCCGTATATTATAATCCAAGGTAACGCGCACATTTCCGGGGGCATATACAAACGCGTCTCTGGTATACTCTACAATGGTTTTGGGCCGGATTCCCTGTGTCTGCATTTTAAAATACAACTCCTGCACCAGGGGCTTTTGGTTTTCTGAAAGAAGATTCATCTCACCGTCGATCACTGCCCTGGCCTCGGCAGCGGACAACGGTGCGCTTACTTTATGGCAGAGACCGTCTATCTTGCTTTTCTTTTCCAATAAAATAAAAGAGAGGTCTCGATTGTAGCAGCGCAGGCGAAATTTTTCACGCCTGCCAACACCGTTTCTTTTCTCTTGCAGCGCCCGGTCACGCATGTCGTCAAAATACAGACTGCTCACATCATAAGTACCGTCTATTGCATGAGAATCGGCTGCCAGCACTGCTGCCAGCCTGGCGCGCAGCACAAGCATATCGGCATAGTTGATTTCGTGTTTCCACTCATGGCGAAATTTCAAGCTTTCACATCCTTTCTCTTGTTTTGACCATATGATAGCAGGGCAGCCTTAGTTTAAACTTAGTTCATCACAATTACTTTTAAAACCGCACCGTAATCACAACCCTATCCGGCATTTTTTCATAGTGAGCGGTAATATCGGCTTTGTGCGTCCTGGCAACCGCCTGTGCCACCGATAATCCAATCCCGTAACCGCCCGTTTTTTGTGTGCGGGCTCCATTATCGCGGTAAAAGCGGTCAAACAATTTCTCTGCCGGCGCTTCCGGCAGGCTTGCGCAGCTATTTTCTACCTGCAATATGATATGCTTGCCTTTTTGTTGCAGACTGACTGACACGCTGCCGCCAGGATTCGTATATTTTACGGCATTGTCGAGCAGGATAGAAAGAAGCTGTGAGAGCTGCTCACGGTTGCCGTGGAGTGTGATGTCCGACTGAATGTGCGATTGCAGGGTGACGCCGCCAAGTTTCAGCGATTCCGCAAAATCCTGCACGCGCTCTGCGGCAAGTTCGCCAAACCGGATGTCCGACATCGACGGCTCCGCCGCATGCTCCTCCATTTTCGCGAGAAGCAGCAGATTTTTTGTCAGACCGTCTAACCGCGCGGTTTGTTCCCTTATGTTCCGGCTCCATTTGCTCGCGCCATGATACAGCTCCATCGCCTCGGTATTGGCAAGAATAATGGCCAGCGGCGTCTTGATTTCATGGCCCGCGTTTGTGACAAACTGCTTTTGTTTTTCCATGCTCTCCACAATCGGCCGTATGGCCTTTTTCGAGAGCATCATAACGAAAGGCAGCATTAAGAGCCAGACAACAATGCCGATTCCGGCGGAGAGCAGCAACACTCTCGCATAAGAGAATATTTCGTTGGAAGTGTCGAGAAATACCAGCACCGTCTGGCGGCTGTCCGGGGTGTTTTGCACCCGGTATCGGTATATGCCCGCTCTTCCCGTCTTCCTTTCCTTTCTGAATATATCCAACGCAAGTTGCTGCGCGCCTGCCTCATCGACTTGCGCCGTGCGGCTTACATCCGTGCCGATCACCTGCCCGTCCTCATTGAGCCGCACGACAAAAAAATTGGACGATAAGAATACATCGCGCTCGCTCTTGGGCCTTAATCCAAAGTCGGGCGGCGGCATGGGTTCCTGCGGCTTAGGCAGATGCCCAAAGTCTCCCTCCGCCTCGGAGAGCATAGACAACGTTTGATTCACCTCGTCTCTGACCATTGCGATATTGATAAGATTGATCGTGCCCAGCAGGATCAAAAGCAGCACGGAGACAGCCGCCATGGAGGTGACGACGAACCTCCTTTGCAGTGTTCTAATCATTTTGTTTCCTCCAGCATATAGCCGACATTTCGCTTCGCCTGTATGGAGACATTGGCGCAAAGCGCCGCCAGCCGCTTGCGGAGATAGGAAATATATACCCATACAGTCCCGATCTCGGCATCCGTGTCATATCCCCATACTTTAGTCAGCAGTTCTTCCGTTGAGAGATAAATGCCCTGGTTTAACATGAAAAGCTCCATCATCTGGTACTCCAGCTTCGGCAGCACAAAAGTTTGTTCCCCGCAGCTTAATTGATAATTTTTCATGTTGAGTGAGAGATTGCCGCATGTTAAAAGGTCAGGCGTAAAATTCTCTTTGCGGCGCAGCATGGCGCGGATGCGGGCAAGCAGCTCACCCATGGCAAACGGCTTCGCCAGATAATCGTCGGCCCCCATATCCAGGCCCTCGATCTTGTCTTCGATCTCCGCTTTGGCCGTGAGCAAAAGAATCGGCGTATGATTCCCCTCACGCCGCAGGGTTTGCAGCACCGACAACCCGCTCATGCGCGGCATCATAATGTCGAGTATGATGCCGTCGTATTGCTCCGCCCGGGCATATGCCAGGGCGTCGGCGCCATCGTAAACGGCATCCACATGATATCTGTGATAGGTCAGGATATCGACGAGAGCCTCCGACATGGCGAGCTCATCTTCCGCATATAAAAGCCTCATCTAATGTCACCTCCACAACTATTTCGTACTGACGTATGATATTCTATCTTAGCATTGATACCTTAATTTAAACTTAGCAGTGTATCATCCATAATAACAAAATCCGCCCGATTGAACGTTTGCCGGCGGCAAAGGGCGGATTTTCCGCTATTTTTTCTATTGTAACAGAAAGAAGTTATAGCGTTGTAGTGTATTCTTTTTTCTTACTCCTCATCGACCGGCCGCATCACGCGGCAGGGATTTCCGACGGCGACAACATTGGCCGGAATATCCTTTGTCACAACGCTGCCAGCGCCGATTACCGTGTTATCACCGATCGTAACCCCCGGCAAAATGATGGCTCCCGCGCCAATCCAACAGTTTCTTCCAATGTGGACCGGCCGGTTGTACTGGTACAACTGTTCCCGAAGCTTCGGCGCAATCGGGTGCCCGGCCGTGGCAATCGTTACATTCGGCCCGATCATTGTATAGTCGCCGATATAAATATGGGTGTCATCGACACAGGTCAAATGGTAGTTTGCATAGACCATATCCCCAAAATGGCAGTGATGACCGCCAAAATTGGCATAGAAAGGCGCTTCGATATATACCCCCTCCCCGCAGTCGCCGAGCATACGCTTGAGCATTTCTTTTCTTTTTTCTGTCTCCGACGGTTTCGTCAGGTTGTAGTCGCAGATCATGTCCTGATAGACGACCTGCTCCTCCACAATCTCTTTTTCCAAAGGCAGGTACAGTTCCCCACTGTGCATTTTTTCTTTCATTTCGCTCATAATTTTCTCCATTTCTGCGCTGCTTTTTGCGCATATCGAGTTTGTGTCTGCGCACGAATTGATTTTATGTGTATGTCGTTTGCCGGGCGCTGGCACACGATCTGCACCCAATTCTTTCTAATATCACGTTTCCTATACATTTTCGTGGTTTATAAGAACCCTGTTCCCTTGATAGTATAACACAGAATAATAGACAGCAGTTGTAAAAAATATATTTTTACCGGCCACATTTCGGTAACGTAGCAGGTCGGCTCGTACGAACTGTTACAGTATAAGATAAAAATAGGCTTCATCAAATAGTATAAAACTGATCAGATATATAGTATAAAACTAATAAGATATATAGTATAAAACTGATAAGATATTATGTAAGTAGCCATACATAGAAAACGCCTACACTTCAAAATGAAATGTAGGCATCATCTGCATTCAATTTTAGATATTTCACCTGTCTGCTTGACAGGGGGCATATCAGCAGCTCCATTGCATGTAAAAGCGGATATACCTTGGTGTTTTGATATAAAACCGCCCCTCAATCCCCG
The DNA here is from genome assembly GCA_947567625.1 of uncultured Roseburia sp. Taxonomy (GTDB): domain Bacteria; phylum Bacillota; class Clostridia; order Lachnospirales; family Lachnospiraceae; genus Roseburia. The sequence goes on from CANONN010000016.1 coordinate 41,977, forward strand.
ATATCCGTGTGACCCTGCTCAAATTCCCACTGCAGGCCGTATTTATCAATAAAATAAAAATATTTTGTATTGCCCAGTATATCTGCCGCCTTCTGCTTGGCCGCGGCATCCTGCTCCTTGGCTTCATCAAAATAATAAAAATCAGATACTTCCGTTTTACTGATCTGATAGACCTTATAATCCTCCGTCGTGTTAATCAGTGTCACATCGGGCTGCGCTTTGATATACGCGAACGCCTCCTCAATATTGATCACCTTTAGCGCAACGTGTCTGGCCCCGCTGATGTCATTCGCCTGGAAAATCACAGGTTCCTGTCTCCCCTTTGGATGATGATAGCACATCAGCTCAATGGTAAACTTCGTACCTGGCACATCCATAAATCCGATGGAAACCTCCGCCTCCTTGGCTTCCTTAATAAATCCTCCTGCCTGAAAGAAGCCCTCGTTTTTCCAATGCGGTATATATTGATTGGGCACAGCTCCCAAGATACGCTCATAATATCGAAACGCTTCCTCCACATCATCCACAAAGATGCATACATGCGACAATCCGGTAAAAATTGGTTTATCCATTCTAACCTCCATTCCGAGAACGTTTACGTTCGAGGAACCGCAGGAGAAATCTGCAAATGCAGTTTCTCCTGTCGGATCAGGGCTTATTTGTGACGTTCTCGGCACAACATAGCCAACGCGAACAAGTTCACGTGTGCTAAAATCAGCTATCAAGCTGATTTTTCACACGATTCTCCTTCCCACTCACCTCAATGCTCAGATGATTCCTTTATCGCGGCACAATGCCTCTATGCTTCTGTCATAGGTAGCTTCCGCCTCTGCCGAAAAGAAACAGCCCGGCACTCCCTCGTTGTGATCTCTGTGGTGCGCCACACATTCGCAGCATTTGCCGTGTCTGGGACAATCATAGGTACAGGGGCAAGGTCTGGTGTTACTGCAATTCGCCATAATCGTTTCCTCCTTCTATAAAAAATATCTCACTTCACCGTCATTTAAGTTTCCATTGCTATAAACTAAAATGTTTATCCAAACTTTCAGGTGATAGAATTCTTTTCATTATAACAGAAAGTTTGCGGTTTGTGGAAACATGGTATATTTTGTGCTTTTAGGGGGATAAAGCTTGTTACTCAAATTTCTCACAGAACCGCACGCGAAAAAGGAGGCTGCGCACGACTTACTTCGTGCACAGCCTCCCTCAGATACGCTTTACAAAGGGACTTCAACCCTACTGCTTTTCATCGGCAAAGTCTGCGTCATCAAAAGACTCCTCATCAAAGGTCTCCTCGTCAAAAGATTCTTCGTCAAAGGACTCCTCGTCAAACGTTTCTTCGTCATACGCTTCATCTGCTGCAAAAATATCATTCTCTTCCTCATCGAGCAGCGCTGACATATCCAAATCTTCCGTATTCTCATCATATCCGTCAATATCCATATCATTGATCTGAACTTCCTGTTTGAGCTCGCTGTCCAGCTTGATGTCGCGGTAACGCTTCATGCCGGTACCTGCCGGGATGAGTTTACCGATAATGACGTTCTCTTTCATACCGATCAACGGGTCTACCTTGCCCTTGATCGCCGCCTCGGTGAGAACCTTGGTCGTCTCCTGGAAAGACGCTGCCGACAGGAACGAATTGGTCGCCAGCGAAGCCTTGGTGATACCGAGCAGGATTTGCGTTCCTTCCGCTTCCTCTCCGCCCATCTCCCGGATTCTCTCGTTGGTGTCCTCAAAATCAAGTGTGTCCACCATCGTGCCCGGAAGCAGGTCCGAATCGCCGTTGTTCTCTACGCGGACTTTCTGCAGCATCTGGCGCACAATCACCTCAATGTGCTTGTCGTTGATCTCCACACCCTGTAAACGGTATACACGCTGTACCTCGCGCAGCATATAGTCCTGCACGGCGCGCACGCCTTTGATTTTTAAGATATCATGCGGGTTGACGGAACCCTCGGTCAGCTCATCGCCGGCCTCGAGCACAGCGCCGTCCATCACCTTGATGCGGGAACCGTAGGGAATCAAATATGCCTTTGTCTCTCCCGTCTCGCTGTTGGTGACAATAATCTCGCGCTTTTTCTTGTTATCTTTCAGTGTCGCCACACCGCCAAACTCCGTGATAATCGCAAGACCCTTGGGCTTTCTCGCCTCAAAAATCTCCTCGACACGGGGAAGACCCTGTGTGATATCGTTTCCGGCCACACCTCCGGTATGGAAGGTACGCATGGTAAGCTGTGTGCCCGGTTCACCGATCGACTGTGCCGCGATAATACCGATCGCCTCTCCGACCTGCACTGCCTGACCGGTCGCCATATTGGCGCCGTAACACTTTGCGCACACTCCCATATGGGAACGGCAGGATAACACGGTACGAATCTTCACTTTGGTGATCGGCTCTCCGTTTTCGTCCACGCCCTTGCTCATGACGAGCGCCGCGCGCTTCGGCGTAATCATATGGTTCGCCTCAACAAGCACGTTGCCGTTGGCGTCGCAGATGGTGTTGCAGGAGAAACGTCCCGTGATGCGCTCCTGCAAACTCTCGATCTCCTCTTTTCCGTCCATAAATGCGGTCACCCACATGCCCGGAAGCTCTCTGCCGGTTCCCTCGCAGCAGTCGGACTCGCGCACGATCATGTGCTGGGAAATGTCCACCAGACGTCTGGTCAGATAACCGGAGTCCGCTGTACGAAGCGCGGTGTCGGAAAGACCTTTTCTCGCTCCGTGCGCGGACATGAAATACTCCAATACGTCAAGACCCTCACGGAAATTGGACTTGATCGGCAGCTCGATGGTGCGCCCGGTCGTATCGGCCATCAAGCCTCGCATACCAGCCAGCTGTTTGATCTGCTTGTCGGAACCGCGGGCTCCGGAATCGGCCATCATGAAAATATTATTATACTTATCCAAACCGGACAGCAGCGCGTGTGTCAGCTCGTCATCGGTTTCTTTCCAGGTCTCGACAACCTCTTTGTAGCGCTCTTCCTCGGTGATCAATCCACGTTTGTACTGCTTTGCAATCCGGTCCACCGTATCCTGGGCCCGTTTAATCATCTCCGGCTTCTGCGGCGGAACGGTCATATCGGAAATGGATACGGTCATAGCCGCACGGGTCGAATATTTGTAGCCCATGGCCTTTACGGCGTCGAGCACCTCCGCCGTCTTGGTCGCTCCGTGTATATTGATGACTTTCTCAAGAATCTGTTTATTCTGTTTCTTTGCGACCAGGAAATCAATTTCCAGCTTCAGCTCATTGCCCGGAACCGAACGGTCCACAAAGCCCAAATCCTGCGGAATAATCTCGTTGAATATAAATCGGCCGAGCGTGGACTCCACAATGCCGCCGATGACCGAGCCGTCCGCCATGGTCTTGGTCACATGGACCTTAATGCGTGAATGAAGCGTCACCACGCCGTTTTCATATGCCAAAATAGCCTCGTTTACATTCTTAAAATACTTGCCCTCGCCCTTTGCGCCCGGTCTCTCCTGCGTCAGATAATAGATGCCAAGCACCATATCCTGTGACGGAACCGCCACAAGACCGCCGTCAGACGGCTTTAACAGGTTGTTGGGGGAGAGCAGCATAAAACGGCACTCCGCCTGCGCTTCCACGGAAAGCGGAAGATGCACGGCCATCTGGTCGCCGTCGAAATCGGCGTTGAACGCCGTACACACCAACGGGTGCAGCTTGATCGCCTTGCCCTCTACGAGGATCGGCTCAAACGCCTGGATGCCCAGTCGATGCAGGGTGGGGGCGCGGTTTAACATCACCGGATGCTCCTTGATCACATCCTCCAAAACATCCCACACCTCGGTCTGCAAACGCTCCACCATTTTTTTCGCGCTCTTGATGTTGTGGGCGGTGCCGTTGGCAACCAGCTCTTTCATCACAAACGGCTTAAACAGCTCGATCGCCATCTCTTTTGGCAGACCGCACTGGAAAATCTTTAACTTGGGCTCCACACAGATTACGGAACGCCCCGAATAGTCGACGCGTTTTCCGAGCAGGTTCTGGCGGAAACGCCCGGACTTACCCTTTAACATGTCGGAAAGCGACTTAAGCGCTCTGTTTCCGGGCCCGGTGACCGGTCTACCCCTGCGCCCGTTATCAATCAAGGCGTCCACCGCCTCCTGCAACATACGTTTCTCATTGCGCACGATAATGTCGGGCGCGCCCAATTCCAAAAGTCTTCGGAGACGATTGTTGCGGTTGATGATGCGGCGGTACAGATCATTTAAATCGGACGTGGCAAAACGCCCGCCGTCGAGCTGCACCATCGGACGGATATCCGGCGGTATGACCGGGACAACCGTCATGATCATCCACTCCGGCTTATTGCCGGACTCGCGGAACGCTTCCACCACCTCGAGACGCTTGATGATTCGCGCGCGCTTCTGGCCTGTGGCATCCTCAAGCTCCGCTTTCAGCGATGCGGAATCCTTCTCCAAATCAATGGCCTGCAAAAGCTCCTGAATCGCCTCGGCGCCCATTCCCACACGGAACTGGCTGCCGTACTGCTCCCTGGCCTCCTGATACTCGGCCTCGGAAAGCACCTGTTTGTACTGCAATGCGGTGTTGCCGCCGTCCAGTACGATATAAGAGGCAAAATATAATACCTTCTCCAGTACACGCGGCGACAAGTCGAGAATCAGCCCCATACGGGACGGGATTCCCTTAAAATACCAAATATGGGATACCGGGGCCGCCAGCTCGATATGGCCCATGCGCTCCCTGCGGACCGCAGACTTTGTAATCTCTACACCGCAGCGGTCACAGACAACGCCCTTATAACGAATCTTTTTATATTTACCACAATGGCACTCCCAGTCCTTGCTCGGCCCGAAAATCTTCTCACAGAACAGGCCGTCCTTTTCCGGTTTCAACGTCCGGTAATTGATGGTCTCCGGCTTCTTTACCTCGCCTCTCGACCACTCGCGGATTTTTTCGGGCGACGCCAAACCGATTTTGATGGCATCAAATGAGATAGATTGTACTGCCTCTTTGCTGGTTATTTCTGGCATTTGTGACACTCCCTTCCAACCTTGTTGATCGCTACCTTACATATCGTCATTATCAAGAACATCCTCTGTGATATCATCAAAGAAATCAGGATCGGCATCGACCTCCTCCGTCTCCTCCTCTTCCACATCAACAAGTTCTTCGTTCTCTGCATCAAATTCCTGCTTGGTAAATCCCATCTTTGAGAATGATTCATTATCCTCAAAAGCAAAATCTTTATCGCCGGATATGATAGAATTTAAATCCGTATTGTTATATTCGCTGGTCTCCACCAGTTCCACTTCGTTGCGCTCTTCATCCAGAAGCTTCACATCCAGACCCAGCGACTGAAGCTCTTTTAACAGCACCTTAAAGGACTCGGGGATACCCGGCTCAGGGATGTTATCTCCCTTTATGATCGCCTCATAGGTCTTGACACGGCCCACCACATCATCGGACTTGACCGTCAAAATCTCCTGCAAGGTGTAGGATGCGCCGTAAGCCTCCAGGGCCCAAACCTCCATCTCTCCGAATCGCTGTCCGCCGAACTGCGCTTTACCGCCGAGCGGCTGCTGTGTTACCAGGGAGTACGGGCCGGTAGAGCGGGCATGAATCTTGTCGTCTACCAGATGATGCAGCTTCAGATAGTGCATGTGTCCGATCGTAACCGGCGAATCAAACGGCTCTCCGGTACGCCCGTCGCGCAGCTGCACCTTTCCATCGCGGGAAATCGGCACGCCTTTCCAAACCGATCTGTGCTCGCGGTTCGCGGAGAGAAAACTCATAACCTCAGACAACAGCGTATCCTTGTATTTCTCTTCAAACGTGCCGCTGCACTCTGCATACTCGGGCAGCTTTGCCTCCTCCGCGTCGAACGGCAGATTGACATAATCGTTGGCGAGCTCCAACGTATCCTGAATATCAATTTCCTTTGCGCCGTCGAATACCGGCGTTTCAATATTAAATCCCAGCGCCTTTGCGGCAAGGCTCAAATGAATCTCAAGCACCTGCCCGATGTTCATACGCGACGGCACGCCGAGCGGATTTAACACGATGTCGAGCGGACGCCCGTTGGGCAAAAACGGCATATCTTCCACCGGAAGCACACGCGAAACCACACCCTTGTTTCCGTGACGTCCCGCCATCTTGTCACCGACGGAAATCTTTCTCTTCTGTGCAATATAAATACGGACTGCCTGATTGACGCCCGGCGACAACTCGTCTCCGTTCTCTCTCGTAAAGACCTTGGCGTCTACGACGATGCCGTACTCGCCGTGTGGCACTTTTAAAGACGTATCGCGGACCTCACGGGCTTTCTCGCCAAAGATGGCGCGCAGCAGACGCTCTTCTGCCGTAAGCTCCGTCTCGCCCTTCGGCGTCACCTTGCCGACTAAGATATCGCCGGCGCGAACCTCCGCGCCGATGCGGATAATTCCTCTCTCATCCAGATCTTTCAATGCCTCGTCGCCGACGCCCGGCACGTCTCTTGTAATCTCTTCCGGCCCTAACTTGGTATCGCGCGCCTCCGCCTCGTATTCTTCGATATGAATTGACGTGTAGACGTCATTTTCCACCAAACGTTCGCTGAGCAAAACGGCGTCCTCGTAATTGTAACCCTCCCAGGTCATAAATCCGATCAGCGGATTCTTGCCGAGCGCCAGCTCTCCGTTGGACGTAGAAGGACCGTCCGCGATCACTTCGCCGGCGTTGACGCGGTCGCCCTTAAATACAATCGGACGCTGGTTGTAGCAGTTAGACTGATTGCTTCTGGAAAACTTCGTCAATTTGTACACATCTCTTGTGCCCTCATCGGACTTAATGACAATCTGCGCCGACTCCGCGCTCTCGACAACACCGGATTTTGCGGCTACCACGCAGACGCCCGAATCGACGGCCGCCTTTGTCTCCATACCCGTTCCCACAACCGGCGCTTCGGTCGTAAGCAGCGGCACCGCCTGGCGCTGCATGTTTGACCCCATCAGCGCGCGGTTCGCGTCATCGTTCTGCAAAAACGGAATCAACGCGGTCGCAACAGAAAACACCATCTTCGGAGACACATCCATATAATCAAACATGCTCTTTTCATATTCCTGTGTCTCGTCAAGGTAACGGCCGGACACGGAATTGCGGACAAAGTGCCCGTCATCGTCGAGCGCCTCGTTGGCCTGCGCCACATGGTAATTGTCTTCCTCGTCCGCCGTCATATAGACAACCTCGTCGGTAACGCGCGGATTCTTGGGGTCAGATTTATCAATCTTGCGGTACGGCGCTTCGATAAAGCCGTACTCGTTAATTCTCGCGTAGCTCGCCAGTGAATTGATCAGACCGATGTTCGGTCCCTCAGGCGTCTCGATCGGGCACATTCTTCCATAGTGGGAATAGTGCACGTCGCGCACCTCAAATCCGGCGCGGTCCCTTGACAGTCCGCCAGGGCCCAACGCAGACAGACGTCTCTTGTGCGTCAGCTCTCCGAGCGGGTTATTCTGGTCCATAAACTGGGACAGCTGGGAGGAACCAAAGAACTCCTTGACAGCCGCAGTCACCGGTTTGATATTGATCAGGCTCTGCGGCGAAATGCTCTCCAGATCAAGCGTCGTCATCCTCTCGCGCACGACTCTCTCCAGACGTGAAAGACCGATGCGGTACTGATTCTGCAATAACTCGCCAACCGCACGGATACGCCTGTTTCCCAGGTGGTCAATATCATCATCATGACCGATATTGTACTCCAAATGCATGTTATAATTGATCGATGCAAAGATATCATCTTTCGTAATATGCTTTGGAATCAAATCGTGAACATTCTTCTTGATCGCCTCTTTCAACTCCTCGGCGTCAGGATATTCTTCCATCAACTGCGCAAGAATGGGGTAATACACTAACTCAGTAATACCCAGCTCTCTTGGATTGCAGTCGACAAAATGGCGCAAATCCACCATCATGGAGGACAGCACCTTGACATTTCTGGTCTCACCCTGTATCCATACATAGGGAACCGCCGCATTTTGTATATCATCAGCCAGCGAACGGGTCACCTCCGTGCCCTTCTCAGCGATGATCTCCCCAGTGGTAACGTCCACAACGTCCTCCGCCAGTACCTGTCCGTTGATACGGTTTTTGAGCGCCAGTTTTTTGTTGAACTTATAGCGTCCGACTTTGGCGAGATCATACCGTCTGGGGTCAAAAAACATCGCAGTAATCAGGCTCTCCGCACTCTCGACGGTGAGCGGCTCGCCTGGTCTGATCTTTTTATATAATTCTAAAAGTCCTTCTTCATAATTGGTCGCAACATCCTTGCCAAAGCTCGCGAGAATCTTTGGTTCCTCACCAAACATATCGACAATTTGCTGGTTGCTGCCTACGCCAAGTGCACGAATCAGTACGGTAATCGGCACTTTTCTGGTTCTATCAACACGAACATAGAAAACGTCATTGGAGTCTGTTTCATATTCTAACCACGCGCCGCGGTTTGGAATTACGGTGCAGGAATACAGCTGTTTCCCCACTTTGTCATGCGCGATACCATAATAGATACCGGGAGAACGCACCAGCTGGCTGACAATGACACGCTCCGCACCGTTGATTACGAAAGTCCCCGTCTCTGTCATCAACGGAAGATCACCCATGAAGATTTCATGTTCGTTAATCTCGTCTGTTTCTTTATTGTGAAGCCTTACTTTTACTTTCAAAGGCGCCGCATAAGTCGCATCCCGCTCTTTACACTCCGGAATCGTATATTTTACATCATGTTCGCATAATGTGAAATCAACGAACTCCAGACTCAGATGACCGCTGTAATCAGCAATCGGAGAGATATCGTCCAATGCCTCTTTGAGTCCTTCTTTTAAGAACCACTGATAGGAGTCTTTCTGGACTTCGATCAGATTTGGCATTCTCAATACCTCTTTCTGTCGCGAGTAGCTCATACGCATGCCTTTGCCAGCTTTCACCGGACGTATTCTGTTTTTCTCCATTGACGTTTCACCTCTCGTTTTCTAATCAACATTTAGGCTTTTCCCGCCCCCTACCGTACATATGTTTCCCAAAAAAGGACGCGATAAGTCTAGTGCACCACAATAATGCATCCTATATAATAACACAAGCTATTTTTTACTGTCAAGGGGTATTGCGCTTTTTTGCCAGAAAACGGTAGCGGCAACGCTGCCGGTAAAAAGAAACTTAAAATATAAGCTCCTGCTGCTCCATCACTTCGATGCGTGAGACGAGCATCGTCTCTTCCTCCGAGCCTCTCATATGCTCCGCTTTCAGATACTGCATATCATTTCGCAAATTTGCCGCAATCAATGTCAGAACATAGATGTTGTCAAACCGGTTGTAGATCGATTCGCCGCCGAGCCCGGACAGACAGATCAGCTGCGTATTGGCCTTTTTCGCCATATCCATCATCGGCTTTAGCAGATGCGCCGCATTGGTCTGCGCAAACGGGTTGTCCATAAGAAGCACCTTTCCCTCGTTGCGGTCCGCAAAAATATCGGTCTCGTCTTTTCGCATATAGTAGAGTAAAGCCGAAAGGATGACAAACGCGGACAAAAAGCCCTCACCGCCCGAATTGCGCGCCACATCGGCCCAGGTGATCGGATATTCGCGCGCTTCCTCAATCTTGTAGAGGCGAATCTGTACATTCCCGATTCCGACTACCGCATCATAGAGCCCCTTCGTCGTAATCCGCGTCCCCAGATATTCTTGCACATTCTGGTTTTCCTCCAGCAGCGCAATCCCTTTGGCCGTGATATCGTCAATGTAATCCTGTAAGCGCAGTTCATAGAAGCTTCCGTTTTCTTCCCAATTGGGCAGCTCTATTTTTAACATCTTCACCGGGCGCTCCCTGACGGTAATTGTAGAATTGTGGTCGATCCTGTTCAGGTTTTCATGCACTTCCTTCAGATAGTCCCCGATCAGCTCCACAATTTTTGCCTTCTCTTTTTCGACCAGCGAAATATCTACCAGCAATTTTTCCATCAGGCTCCGGTACGACGCGACCGTCGTTTCCAGCTGCTTTATGACGCGCCCGGCGTCGTCCGCCAGCTTGAGCATCGCCTCCAGCGGTTTTTGATAAAAATCCTCCGCAAACTCGCCTGCGCGTATGATCTCGTTTAAGACGCGCTCGAGCGCTGCGCGTGCCTCCCTCCGCCGCTCCATATCAAGATTATAATCCCGTATCAGGATTCCCTTCTGCCCGGTCAGCTCTGCACCGGAGAGCGCGGAGAAGTCAAATTCCCACACCACCGGCTCCGTGCAGGAAAATGTTTCGTACTCCGCCAGGGCCGCCAGATTATTTTCATATCCCTGTATTTTCTTTAAAATGCGCTTTTCTTCCTTCTCCGTCTCGCTCTTTTCATATTCTAAGGTTTTGATGGCTTCCGCAAAATCGAGCGTTTGGATATCGGCCTTTGCGACCGGCTCCTCCTTCCCGCACCGCTCTCTTAACTCGGCAAATTTTGACTCTCTCTCCTGTTTTAAGAGCGCGCACTGAATCTCCTCCTCATGAATCAGCGTTTTCTTCTTGGCAAGCTTTCGCTCCTGCTCTTCCAAAAGTACTTCCTGATGCGTTTCCTCTTTGCGGTCATAGGAGACGCCGCCATACGCCTCTGTTGTCAAATGGTATTTTTCCTCCAAACGCAAAAGCTCCTCTTTCGCCCGCGCCAAACGCATCTGTGCCCGCTCGACGCGCTCTTCAAGCTCTTTTTGTTCGGCCCCTATGCCGCTCGTAATGACCTCGTAGCGGCTTTCCGCCTGTCTGGCCCACTCTACGGTAAGAGCCTCTTGCCCCTGCGGCCAGACATTTGTATCATATTGCTGATAACGAATCTGCTTGCCGGCACACGCCTCCAGCTCCCGCTCCACCGCTGCCAGGCGGTTTTGCATCGTCACCATTTCCTGCTCCAATTTACTTATTTTCGCGGTAACAAGCTTTTGCTGCGCGGCATTGCGCTCTTTTTCTTTCCTGTTTTTCTGCAAAAGGCGGCTGTTTTCCTGATAAGCGGCATAGCTTGCCAACAGCCCGGCAAAATCGAGCAGCCTCCTATTCTGCCAGGCAAGCTCTTGCTCCAGTTCGGCCAGGCGCTGTTCCCGTTTCGCCTGAAGCGCCTCTAAGGTCTCCTGCTCCTCCCGTTTCCTCAAAAGCTCCTGCTCTACGGCGGACACCTTTTGACCCAGCGTGCGGATATCTTCGATTACGCCCTCATACACCGCCCCCGTCACTTTCTGATTTTTTATTTTTTCTCTTTTTTCAATATATTCGGTATACTCCCGCTTTTTCTGCTCTACGGACTGCCGCAGCTTTTTGATTTGTCCCGTCTTTTCCTCGAGCATCTGCCGCAGCTTCTCTTCTTCCAACAGGTTGTCGTTGAACCAGACATAGAAGCTTAGCTCCGCAAAAGAGCGGACGGCTCCCCCGCCCTGCTCTGTGCCCTGTTCCAACTCTTCGCGGATGATCATCGGCACCGGGAAAGAGGTATAGACCTGCTCTTTTAGTCCTGCAAGGCGCTTTAACTCCTGCCCGGATAAGATCAGGGCATAGGGCAGAAACGGGTGCTTTGCGACCAGCTCTTTATTTTTCTTGGCGCTATAGTGATTCTTTTTGAGCCACTCCATTCCATAGACAAAATGAATGTCGGCGTCTGCCAGCAATTGCGCAAATTCCTCCGACAGCTCGACCACCTGTCCCTGCGCCAGCTTGCGGTACTCCTTTTCCAGCGCGTCCGCTTCCTTTTCCAGCCCCTGTCTGATCTGGTCGGCCTCCGACAGCTTGCGGCCGGCCACTCTTAAAATCTGCTCCGTGTCAAAGCGCTCTTCTGCCGTGAGCCCAAAATACTGCAAAATCACACTGCGCTCCGACAGCTCGGCCTCATACGCTAAAAGCAGCTTTTCCCTCTCCTGTTTCTCCGTTTCCAATCGAATCTTAGCCGCCGTCTCATCTTCAAGCTGCCGCTGCAAGCTTTTGCGCCGCACCTTATACTGCTCGGCCTCATTTTTCACCGCGGCTTTCTCACGCTCGGCCCGATTCCTCTCTTTTTCATATTCCGTCTGCCCGATCTGCAAATCTCCCGCCTCGTATTCCCCGAGAATATTACGGCGCCAGCCGGCCTGGTAGGTCCGGTTAAACCGGTCCTCCTCCTCGTCAAATGCCCGGACCTTCGCACCTAACGCCCCGGACTGCTCGGCGAGCGTCCCGGCCTCTTCCCGCAATTCCAAAAGCCGCGCTTCCTCTCCCGTCTTATCGCGCTCCATCCCATGCAGGGCGGCGCTGTCGGCGTCACGCCCCTGCTCCATTTCCTGACACAGCGCCGTATAATATTGCTTAAGGCCGGCGCCAAGTTGATTTCTCTCCGGCTCCAGGTTCTCCCCTTTTTCCCTGCACAGCTTAAGACGCTGTTTCTCCTTGTCCCACTCTCCTATGCATTCCGCTACCTCTTCCTGCTGTTTGGCGCAGGAAAGCATGTGGAGCTGTCCTAAAATCTTGTCCCTCCCGCGCTCCAAATCTTCATTCTCGATCAGCAGCATTTCAAGATTGCTAAGGCAAAACCGCTCCTTATCCTCCACCTGATAGATTTCTTTGGAAAGCCTTTCATATTCCAGATGGACAAGCCTTTGCGCCAATTCGTCTATTTTTTCCTCCGCCGCGCCTGCGTTTTTCTTTTCCTGCTCATGTACCCGGCGAAGCTGTGCGATAAAATCCGCAATCCGCGCTTCCTGCCGCGCTTCCTCCTCCGAGGCCTCCCGGTAAGAGACCGCATTTTCCATGATGCGCTCCGCCTGCTTTTCAAAGGCATTGATTTTATCTCTCCGCTCAATCTTCGACTTGTTATCCTTGTACTGGCCGACATATTTCTCCAAAATACTCTGAAACTCTTTCATCCGGTTTTTGTCCCGGTTGAGCTTGCTCTCCACCGCCTCCAAAAACCACTTTTCCACCAGTCCCTTTTCATCTTTGCAGTCGGCAAACAAATCCGAAAGCCCCGATTCTTTTAAATTTATTTTTTTGATGATCGCTTCCCACTCTTTGTAATGGATTTGATACTCTGATAGCTTTTCAAAATACTGCTTGGCCTGCGCGGAATTGTTCATATCATAATAAAAAAACGGGATGCTCCGCTCTCGTTTATAGGTCTCAAATAGCTGCCTGCACACATGAAAACCTTTGAGCGTGACATCCTTTTTGGTCTTTTCCACAACCGGGAGGTGATAGATGTCCTGCTCGCAGCGCTCTTTGTACTCCGCGATAAACTGGATCATTTCCAGCTCGTCTGTCCGCTCCTCGGCAATCTCCTGGCTTTTTCGCACCATCATGCCGGTCAGGACATAGCCCGCCCCCTGGTCAAGCTTCCACTCCACCAGAATAAAGGTAGGCTTGTTTGTCGTGAAATAACCGGCAAACGGCCGATCTTTTGTATTCTGGTAGCGCCTGTGGACAAACGGCGCCATGATCATCTGCACCAGTACCGACTTGCCGCCGCCGTTTCTTAGAGAGAGCAGCGTGCTTTCCCCGTTTAACTGGAATGTCTCGTCGCTGATGCGAATCGCATTGTTATTGTAGTTTAAATTGATCAAACGAATTGCGTTTATCTTACTCATCTGTCCCGGCTCCATTTCTCTGCCTTGTCAATCGGCTGTCTGGCTCTTTCCAAATTTATAGTGGCTACAATCTCTCTGTCCTGACAATCGGCTGTCTGGCTCTTTCCAATTTATAATGGCTCCAATTTCTCTGCCTTGTCAATCGGCTGTCTGGCTCTTTTTATTTTGTTTCTAGCTCTGCGTCATACGAATTTTCGGCAGCGGCGTTTAGCACGCGCTTCACCCTCTGGAAATGATTCTGGTTTAGAAGATTCCAGTCCATAAAGTTGTCCAGCTTTTTCGTCGTCTTAATCATTTCGTCTTCCTCTATATATTCCACCAGCCCCTGCTTTTGCAGGAAGTTGAGAATATGGTACAAAAAACCCTCTTTTGTCGTTTTGGCGCGCGACCCTTTTTCATCGGAGCGCAGCGCTTCATAGGCTTCGGACATGCTGGAAAACGCAATGCCCGCCGCTTCCTCCTCTTCCTCCGTTCTCTGCGCTCCCTCTTTCAGCCGGGAAGAGATACAGTTTTGCAGCTCCCCGACGCGCATATAGTCCCTGGTCTTGCTCGTCGCGCCCTGGCCGTCATAAAACTCTACCAGAAGCGTCAATATGACAAACTGGGAAAGATAATAGTCTTTGTCCGTGCCGCCTGATTTGCACAAAAGCTGCTTTAGCTGCGCCTTGGAAAACCCCAGAAACGTATTGTCCTCCTTGGGAATCAGGTAGACCACATTTCCGTAGCGCTCAATCTTTGAGAGGGCGATTTCCCCCTGCGATTTCACAAGATTTTGTATTCTTTCGTTTTCCACATAGGCGCGGTAGAGACGTTCCTGTTCCTCCTCGCTCATCTCATGATGCTCCAGCAGGTAATAAAAAATTTCCTGACCGATGCGGATATCTTCTATCTCATATGCCATCTCTTATGCCCCCTGTCTCACACGATTATATAACATCTCTTATGCCTCCTGTCTCACGCGAATCAGCACATTGGAACAGCAAATACGCCTGCTGGCGCCCGTCTCATCCGTCACATGCTCAAACGCAATCATCTTACCGTCCTCAATCCGATACACCTCCACACTCTGTATCGACGGCTCAAACTCCTCCGCCAGCGCCAGTAGCATCTCATTTAAATGAAACCCGCCGGAAAATTCACTGATATAATTCTGTCTCTCTTCCTGCAGCGTTTTCATGACAATCTCTCTGTTTTTAATCAGCTCAACCATGATTTCCTTAAAAATCTGCACGTTGGGAATCAGCGTAACAAGCTCTTCGCCCGTAATCCCGTCTTTAATCTGTTCCAACGTGATCTCGCCGTCCTCAGCCGCTATCGCCTTTTTTAATAAATAGTTCAGACATCCGCTGTATTTGGCCAGTTTTTCCCGCTGGCGCCGCTCCTCTTCCTCCATCCACGCTTCATCCCCAAATTCCATGCGCTCCTGCTCCTCTTCCTGATCGCGCCTGCGAATCGGTTTTTGCAGCTCCGTCGCTTTCCTTGGATGGTAAATCTTTTCCGGCGCATTACCAAAAAGCGGCCGAAAAAACAGCTCCATATGCGCCAATGCCCCAGGCTGCTCCAATACTTTTTCATATAATTCATTGCGGATGGAAAATCTGCGGATATACGACATTTGCGAAAGTTGTTCTAATTCTCTGGTATATAAGGATTTTAAATCGAAATGGCTGCTTAAGATTTTCTGATGTTCATCAATCGTCCGATTCAGATAATTTTCTATGATCACAAGATGATTCAATTTCTCTTCTTCTTTTTCGTCCAGTTTTCTGACGTTTACATCAATCTCTTCTAACTCTTTCTCCCTCGTCTTGACCAGCTCTCGGTAGCTTAAAAATTTCTGTTTGGTATCGCTGATGGTCTCCAAATTCTCTTCTAAGACCGCTTCATACTCGGCAACGGTATAACTGAGCGCATTTCTGCGGATGCGCCCCATCGCCTCCTCCATCTTCTGAACCTGGATGCGCAGCAGATTGAATACATTCTTGATATCGTCGACCGCCTTGTCATAGCTCTGTTTTTCCAGGTGCATCTTAAAGATCATCTCATGGATGGTCAGCTTCATATTGTTTTCAATTTCCAGCGTGGAAAGCAGCAGGTTATAGCCGTCCTCCGTCAAATAGTAAGACGTCCTGCGCACCTCGGAATCCAGATAGACAATCCGGTTTGCCACATAGCTGACATTCATAATCTGATACGCCCTCTGCTCAAAATCGAAGCCGTCAAAGTACATTGCCTTTCCCTCGTTGGAGAGCACCACATTGATCAGAAAATCACCGAGATTTTTGCAGTCCTCGTAGCTCATGTTTTTTTCAAAATAGCGCATATTCAGGTTGTCTATGTATGCCCCGATATCGTCAATGGTACAATTCTCCTCCTTCAGTGACTGCTCCATCAAATACAGCATGACGGAAAAGATCACATTGATTTGCTCGTCCAGTTTTAAAAAACCATACTGTTTCCAGATCGCCTTTTGGCTGCTGTTGGTAAAGAGCAGCGCGTAGCGCCCAACATGCTTCATTCTTTTGGGAAACTGTTTTAAAAATTCATACTGCATCTTCGCTCTCCAACTAAGTCTTGTACCACATTTTTATAGCTTGTCATTTGTTATCATTTTACAAATAACCATTTATTTGCCGTCCTGTCCCTAGCCCTGCAAGGAATGTGCTCGTTACAAAAAATCTGTCATTCTTATGATTTCCTGCGGGATATATTTGCCCAGGGAGAGAATTTGCTGCATCGCAGCGGTCATTTCCTGTGTAAAATATCGGAAAAACCGGCCGGAAATATTGCGGTTCTGGCGGTCGCTGGTTTCCGGCAAAAAATCCATGCCGCATGCCTGTGCTTTCTGTATCATTTTCTCGTAGGCCGCCACAAACGGCACAATTTCATGTTCGGACGCAAAGGCACGTTCCAAATGCTCGTAGATTCCGATTCCCTCATAATCCAAATCACCAAAATAGAGGATTTCGTTTTCGGGGGCATTGATATGCGGCTCCACACAAAAACGGAAATCCTCAAAAGAGCGCGAAATTCCCTTTCCCGCTCCGTATACGACCGTCCCTATTCTTTGGCCGAAAATAAGATCGTCTCCCCCAAGCAGGCTCTTTCGCATACTGTAAAAGGTGTCTTTGTTTTCCAAAATTACAATCGTCTGCGGCACGCTCTTACTGGCGGAATAATACGCAAGCGGCTCTGTCGTGGCATACACATGCAGCTCCTCTAATGTGAGCCCGCAATGTGTTAATATCTTTTTTCCTTCTTCCCTCTGCAAAAACTTTTCCCGTCCCCAGATTTGAAAGCTCCTCTCATTGAGCGAGACCGGCTCTGCGTCCGCCGCCGTCCGCCCTGCCATATATTGATGAAGCAGCCTGACCCATTTTCGCTCCCTCCGGTAGACGTCAGGATGTTTTAAGTAGTAGTCCGTGCGGATTGCGGGCGTCGTCTGGAATTTCAGCTCCTCGATCTCTTCCCCATAGTCCGGCACCTCCTCAAGCAGCCAGTAGACGGTATGTAAGGCAGGTGTTTTGCCGTTTAGCGGAGAGGTTTTGACTTTCTTTATTTTCTGTCCTGCTATCAGGTCGCACACATAGCGGTACTGGTCGGCGTAGGTTTCTTTTTTGCTTTCCTGCAATAGTTGCTCCAGGGGGATTCGTTTCATGGATGCTTTACCTCACGTGGATTATTTTTTCCTCTCCGGCAATTGTAAATTTTACCGTCAGGGGCTTATCGTTCGATTTTATCTCTCCGGGCATAGTGGTTACTACATGTAACGTTGTGGTTTCCAGTGCATACAAGCTGTCCCACGAATAAACCGCACTTATATCGGAACCGCCGCTGGTGTATAATTTGTGGGGCTTGGTCAATATTCTACCATCATACTCTACCGTATAATCACTAACTAAATTTTCAATCCACAAATTATCTGTATCAATATTCTTAATTTGAAATACACTATCTAAAAATATTTCATTTTCATTATGTGGTGAATAATAAAGATAAGCCCCACTTGTTTTATTGGGCGCAATTCTATTCGTTATGCTGGTTTTACTATAAGTTATTTCACAACTCGCCGTAGAAAAAGAGTCACCGGGATTGAGGCTTCTTTTCCTCTCCTCTTCTTCCCATACAAGCTGCGCATACTCCATATCCGCTTTCGCCAAAATAGAATAATTGGTAATCTTATCTTTTGTCTCTTTGGAGAATGAACTATAAAGACTTCTAGCCTCCTTTATTTTTTCCCCGCTTTCAAGCGTAACTGTCCCGATCGAATCAATCAAAGAGATACATCTGCTGACTGTCAGATTTTCATAATCCTCTTCTGCCTTTGATAAATCCTTATAACTTCCCACCTTTGTTTTTTCTTCATCCGAAAGCAGGTCATACGCTTTTCTGGCCTCCGCAATCTTATTTTGAGATTCTAATGAAATCACCCCAATCGCGGCAATCTTAGCGTCCGCATCATCAATTCTCAAATTTGACAATTGCTCTATGGCAGAAAATAAATCTTCCTCATTCGTCACCAGCGTCTTTTGCTCATCCGAAAGTAAGTCATATGTATCTTTTGCTTTATCAATCGTTTCCTGACTATTAAGCGTTACCTCACCAATTTTAGAAATATATTCGATAGCCTCTTCTGCTCTAAGATTATTATAATCTTCCCTTGCCGCCACCAATTCATCATAATTTTCCACATGACGCTTACATTTCCCTGAAAGCGCGTTATAACTTCTTTCTACCTTAGCTATTTGGGCTTCACTCTTGGTATTTATTTCTCCAATGTTTGTAATTGCAGTCATGACATTATCTACACTTGCCTGCTCCTCATCGTCTAATCTATTAACAAAAAAGACAATCAAACTACTGATCAGTATGGCAATCGCCACTGCCGCTATCATAATTATTTTTTTCGTCTGCGGCTTTTTCTTGTGTTTCTTTATGGAATATCCGCAATTAGGACATAACTCGGCAGCATCCGATACCTCTTTCCCACATTCGGGGCAATTGATAAGCGCCATAATAAGATTCCTCCTACAAATAATGTATTGTTTTATTCTATTATATATTATAAAAGTACTTATTTCCACAATTTTCTACTGCCAAAGACATAAACCTAAGACATAGATCATCGATATTCTAATATGCAAAAACCTTGTAAACACCACAAATTTAGTATTTACAAGGTTTTCCTTTGAAAAGACTGCTCCTAAGCCAATCTCTTTACAACTCCTATTTATAAAATAACTTACTTTATTTTTTCCCATCCATCTTCTGATGTACCATTCATAAGTAAATCATATTCCCACAACATATCGTATACACTCATATAATCCAATAATTGTTGCGCATATTGTGTCTTTTCTTTTTCGGTCGCTGAAGTTTTAGATTTATTCGTGTATTCATCCATCACGCTTTTATATCCCGCTATTTTATCGTCCAAATGAACGGTAGCGGTATTATCCTCACCATTTGCCGAAAACTTAACAATGCAACCATTCTTTTCCGCATTGTAATAAATGCTTTCAACGCTAATATTGCTTCCAAAATCTTTCTTGATGATTCTAATTGCCATATCCCCAGGCGTATTATCATGTTTCACAAAGAAAACGCCCGCTACCGACACTATAATGATTGCTATAATAACAGTTATTAAAGCATATAGCTGCTTGTTCTTGCGTTTCTTTGCGTCCGACATCATTTGCTTCGTAATATCTAAAGGACAACCACATTTAGGACATTCTAATGCTTTTTCACTAACATCTGCGCCACATTCTGAACATTTAATTAGTGCCATTTGATGTTTCCTCCTTATTTTAGATCAAATTTTTCTGGTGTTCGCGTAACGGTTGGAATAGAATCCGGTCTCTTTGCCGTTAGGCAAACTTTAATAGGCCGGATTCCGTAACTATGAAGCCGAAGGCTGAATAGTTACCAATTATTTAGTCAGCAATTAAAACATTATGTAAAACACAAAACAAAACCCTTATAATTACCACAAATAGAGCAATGATAAGGGTTTCCTCTTCAAAATGCCCAGTTCCGGAATCGAACCAGAGACACGAGGATTTTCAGTCCTCTGCTCTACCAACTGAGCTAACTGGGCAAAAAAAGTTGCGGGAACAGGATTTGAACCTGTGACCTTCGGGTTATGAGCCCGACGAGCTTCCAGACTGCTCCATCCCGCGCTATTTAGTTTTACTTCCACCCCATATTGTAAATGGAAGAATGGGCAGAGGTGGATTCGAACCACCGAAGCAATTTGCAGCAGATTTACAGTC
>CANONN010000017.1 GCA_947567625.1 uncultured Roseburia sp.
AATTGCAGAAGCCGACGCTGGTCATCGCCCACAACAAGACGCTTGCGGCACAGCTATACGGAGAATTCAAGGAGATGTTCCCTGAGAACGCAGTGGAGTATTTTGTGTCCTAATTTGGGGACAGGGTGAAAACCGCATTATTTAGTGTTATTTGGTGCTGATTGTACCGTATTTTGTGGACAAGATGGGGGATTATGGACGAAATAACACTAGGCGGACGGGGGGAGTTTGTGACTTGGATTCGTGTAGTGGACCAGGTAACATAAGATAGTACAAAATAGCAGAGATAATGGTATTAGAGAAGAAATGTGGGAAGCGGAAATCGTAGCAGGCAAGGAGGCGGTCAAACATGAATCATGGTCAAAAAACAGAGGTATTAACTAATGAGGATGCAGCTATTGAAAGACTGTGTGTCAAGACAGTTGCTTTAGTAAAGCATGCAAGAAATATAACTGTTCAACAAGTAAATATGATACAATTGCTTACTTACTATGCTATTGGAAAATGGATTGTAGAAGTGCAGCAAAGAGGCGAATCAAGGGCAAGATATGGCAGTCAAGTTATTAAAAGGCTATCAGAAGAAATGAAAAAGAATTTTGAAAGAGGATTCTCGGAGGATAGTTTGAAAAATGCACGGAAGTTTTATATGACTTATAAAGATAGAATTGACGAAACAGTGTTTAATCTTTTTGCTGTTGAAAAAAGCGAAACAGTGTTTAGCCTTTTTGAAGAGAAACCGCCCTTCATAGTATCATGGTCACACTATTTGCAATTAATGCGAATAGAAAATGAAGATGAAAGAAGTTTCTATGAAATTGAATCAGCAAGATCCGGATGGAGCGTCCGCACTCTGCAGAGGCAATATAACTCCAGCTTTTATGAAAGATTAGCGCTTAGCCGGGATAAGGAGGCTGTTTTACAGTTAGCCAAGAAAGGTAACATTATTGCAAAACCAGAAGACATTGTAAAACAGCCAACAGTATTAGAATTTTTAGGAATGGAAGAAAAGACGAAGTATTCGGAAACAGATTTGGAAACAGCGATTATTAATAAATTGCAGAAATTTTTGCTGGAAATGGGAAAAGGATATCTATTTGAATCCAGGCAAAAGCGTTTTACTTTTAACGAAGATAGTTATTATGTGGATTTGGTTTTCTACAATCGCCTTCTTCGCTGTTATGTGCTGATTGACTTGAAGGTAGATAAATTGACACATCAAGATATCGGACAAATGCAGATGTATGTAAATTATTATGATCGTTATGAGAAATTGGAAGATGAAAATCCGACGATTGGTATCCTGTTATGTAAAGAGAATAATGACGCACTGGTGGAGATTACACTGCCACAAGATGCTAATATTTATGCTTCTGAGTATAAGCTGTATTTACCGGATAAGAAATTATTACAAGACAAGTTACGACAGTGGATAGAAGAGGCTGATGTAGAATAGAGTGGTAAAATACTTGTAGGTTTATCATTAAAGAAATGGGATGTTTGTTATGTACGAAAATAAAAAAGAATTATTATCAAAATTAGAATTTGGAAGTGTGGATTCCGAGTCGGAATTGGATTTAGATAGAAAATTTATTAAAACTAAAGATTTTGAACAATTTATTAATCCACAGAAATCTTTGGTTTTAGGGGCGAAAGGTTCTGGAAAAAGTGCCCTATTTCAGATGTTTTCTAAGTATGAACAAGTAGCAAAGAAACTTGCAGGACTTGATAGAAAAATAATTATAGTAACAGGAACGGGCTTCAGTGATTTGAAGGAATTACAAACAGATGATTTTAGAAAGTTATTAAGGAACGAGGAAGCTGATTTTAATAAAATATGGGAACTTTATATAGCGGTGAAAATAGCAATTAAAATGGGTAAGGAAGGATATTACTGTGGTGAAAATTTAGTTGAATTTTATAGAAATGTAGGTATTATGGAGGATTTCAGGATTTTAAATATCCTGAAACAATTATGGAGTGTGGTTGTGGGAACTCCAATACAAGGTATAGACATTGATATAAAAGGGGTAAAAATTAAAATTGGTGGAAAATATAGTATTGATACACAGGATTTATTGGGTGACATTAATGATGTTTTAGAGCAGGAATGTTTAGATTGTTGGATTTTATTTGATAAAATTGATGAGTTGTTTTCTGACGATTATGAAAAGAGAAAGATTTGTATAGAAAGCCTTTTTAGAACGTATTTGAGTTTCGTTAATAGGTTTCCAAGAATAAAATTTAAAATATTTTTAAGGAATGATATCTGGTCTACACTAGAATTTGTGAATAAAAGTCATTTGTCGGATAAAAGTGTAGTGCTTTCATGGGATAAAAAAGATTTGCTGATTATGTTAATGCGTCGATGTTTAAATAATGAAATGGTGGAAGAATATGTAGTAAATGAGATAGGGTTGGAAAAGGAGGAGTTATTATTGGCTCCAAATTTGGAAGAGACTTTTTATACTATATTTGCTCGTCAGGTGTATAAGGGGAAAAAAGAGGCAAATATGATTGATTGGCTGTTACAACGAATAACAGATGGGCTAGGGGGGAAATATCCGAGAGAATTTATCAATTTTGCTAATTATTCTAAAGAAGCACAAGAAGAAATAGAAAATTTTGAAGAAAATTGTTTGATTTCTGGCATGGCAGTGAAAAAAGCTTTTTCTAAAGTGTCTGAAGTTAAATGCGATACATATTTGAGTGAATTTCCAAAATTAAGAAAACATTTTGATAGGTTTAAGGGAAAAGATACAGCTCGATATAGTAGAGAAGAAATATTCGTACTTATGGACGGATTGGAACCCCAAGGAGATGATATGCTTCAAGAACTTTATGAAACAGGAATGTTAGAAGCAAAAGGGGGTAAAGCGTTTGCAGATAATTTATTTGAAATCCCTAAATTGTATAGAATGGGTTTGGGCTTAGTTCTAAGAGGAAGACCATAGTTATAGAAAGGTATAGTATCATGGATCATTTTGAATTAGTATCACAATACGCCCCAACCGGCGACCAGCCCCAGGCCATTGCCGAGCTGGTCAAAGGCTTCAAGGAGGGCAACCAATTCCAGACTTTACTGGGGGTCACGGGTTCCGGCAAGACCTTTACGATGGCAAATGTCATCCAGCAATTAAATAAACCAACGCTTGTCATAGCGCATAACAAGACATTGGCAGCCCAATTATATGGAGAATTTAAAGAATTTTTCCCGAATAATGCTGTCGAATATTTTGTCTCCTACTACGACTATTACCAGCCCGAGGCATACGTTCCCCAGTCGGATACCTACATTGCAAAGGACTCCGCCATCAATGAGGAAATCGACAAGCTTCGCCTTTCGGCGACGGCGGCTCTCGTGGAGCGGAGAGATGTAATTGTGATCGCCTCGGTGTCCTGTATCTATGGCCTGGGCAGCCCGGACGATTATCTGGGCATGATGGTATCGCTGCGACCTGGGATGGAAAAGGACAGGGACGAGGTAGTGCGTGCGCTGGTAGATATCCAGTATACCCGCAACGATATGGATTTTCACCGCGGTACTTTCCGGGTCAGGGGAGATGTGCTGGAGATATTTCCGGCCAATTATGGAGATACTGCTATAAGGGTGGAATTTTTTGGAGATGAAATTGACAGAATAACGGAGATTGATGTGCTGACCGGAGAGATACGGTGCAGATTGGAGCACTTTGCCGTTTTTCCCGCTTCCCACTATGTAGTGCCCCAGGAGAAGATCTTGCAGGCGTGTGAAGAGATTGAGGTGGAATTGGAGGAGCGTGTTCGCTATTTTAAGGGGGAGGACAAGCTGATTGAGGCGCAGCGAATCGCAGAGCGCACTAATTTTGATATTGAGATGTTAAAGGAAACCGGTTTTTGTAGCGGTATAGAAAATTATTCCAGGCATCTGGCGGGTATGCCGGCAGGTGCGACGCCGCATACACTGATGGATTACTTCAAAGACGATTATCTCATTATCGTGGATGAATCCCATATCACGATTCCGCAGGTGCGCGGTATGTTTGCCGGGGATCAGTCCAGAAAGACAACGCTGGTAGACTACGGATTCCGTCTCCCGTCCGCCAAAGATAACCGTCCCTTGAATTTCGAGGAATTTGAGAGCAAAATTGATCAGATGCTGTTCGTTTCCGCGACGCCAAATATCTACGAGAAAGAGCACGAGCTGCTGCGCACGGAGCAAATCATTCGGCCTACGGGACTGCTCGACCCGGAAGTTGTTGTCCGCCCTGTGGAGGGGCAGATCGACGATCTGATTGGGGAAGTAAATAAGGAGACCAAAGCGCATCATAAAGTATTGATTACAACGCTCACAAAGAAAATGGCGGAGGATTTGACCGATTATATGCAGGAGCTGGGCGTGCGGGTCAAATACCTGCACTCTGATATAGATACGTTGGAGCGAGCGGAGATTATCCGTGATTTGCGCCTGGATGTGTTTGATGTGCTGGTTGGTATTAACTTATTGCGCGAGGGATTGGATATCCCGGAGATCACGCTTGTGGCGATACTCGACGCAGACAAAGAGGGATTTCTCCGTTCCGAGACATCATTGATTCAGACGATCGGCAGGGCTGCGCGCAACAGTGAGGGCCATGTAATCATGTATGCGGATAAGATCACAGATTCCATGCAGATTGCCATTGAGGAGACCAACCGCCGCCGCAGAATACAGCAGGAATACAATGAAGCGCACGGGATTACGCCGACTACGATACAAAAATCAGTGCGCGAATTAATTTCGATCTCCAAGAAGGTCGCAAAAGAGGAATTGAATTTCAAGAAATCACCGGAGTCCATGAATAAAAATGAGTTGGAAAAACTGATTGCAGATATACAAAAGAAGATGCAGAAAGCGGCTGCGGATCTCAATTTTGAGGCGGCTGCGGAGTATCGAGATAAGATGATAGAATTGAAAAATATGCTGCGGGAGATGTGAGCCGTTTGAAAGATCGCGAGACAAAGATGTTTTTCGCTGGCGGGATAATATTGGATGCAGAGAAAGAAAATAGTAAAATGTAAGCAATGCATTTCTTGAAATCTCAAATTATAAAAGCCTGACGTTTATGCCGTCCGATCGTTTGCAGCTTTTGAAAGATTATGCATACGCCGACGAAGAGGAGTTTGTGGTTATAGTGGCTGGGAAAAAGAATACGATTCCATCAGTAGTGGCTGCAATGCCAAATGTCGAACGATATAAAGAGATACGGTCGTTCTCTCATTTTGTGACCTATCGTTTATCGAAAAACTAGTGCCGTAACTGTATAATAACCTCATGTTTGGCCGTGTGAAACAACGCTGCCGGGCATGAAAGTCTTTGTTGTATTGCCGTTCGCTAAGTCTTATATGAACAGTAACTTTACAATTTCGGCGCGGTATCATTTGCAGAAAGGATGGTTTTCGTGTCCGAGAAAAGGAAATTAAAATGAGAATGAACATGCAGTGTTTCACGGCTGATTGCGGAAAGGAGAAAAATGGAACGTAAGTACATTAAAATCAGAGGGGCCAGCGAGCACAATTTAAAAAATATTGATGTCGATATACCAAGGGATTCCTTTGTAGTTTTGACCGGTCTGTCGGGTTCGGGTAAATCGTCACTGGCATTTGACACCATATATGCGGAAGGGCAGCGGCGTTACATGGAATCGCTGTCTTCCTATGCGAGACAGTTTTTGGGACAGATGGAAAAGCCGCGCGTGGAAAAAATAGAGGGCCTTTCCCCGGCAATCTCGATCGATCAAAAATCAACGAACCGCAATCCGCGCTCTACGGTGGGAACCGTGACGGAGATCTATGATTATTTTCGTCTGCTGTATGCCAGAATCGGTGTGCCGCATTGCCCCAAATGCGGGAAAGAGATCAAAAAACAGACGGTTGATCAGATGGTGGATCAGATTATGGAACTGCCGGAGCGCACCAGAATACAATTGCTTGCACCCGTAGTGCGTGGGCGCAAGGGAGAGCATGTGAAGCTTTTTGAACAGGCAAAGAAGAGCGGGTTTGTGCGAGTCATTGTCGATGGCAATATGTACGAGCTTGGCGAGGAGATCAAGCTGGAGAAAAACAAAAAGCACAACATTGAGATTGTGGTGGACCGTCTGGCGATCAAGCCTGGTATAGAACGGCGTCTGGGAGACTCCATCGAGACCGTGCTTGAGATGGCCGAGGGGCTTTTGATTGTGGACGTGGTGGACGGAGAGCAGATTCAGTTTTCGGACAGTTTTTCCTGCCCGGACTGTGGAATCAGTGTCGGTGCAATCGAGCCGCGCAGCTTTTCCTTTAACAATCCGTTTGGCGCCTGCCCGACCTGTTTTGGATTGGGATATAAGATGGAGTTCGATGAAGACCTGATGATTCCCGATAAGAGTTTAAGTATTGCGGACGGTGCGATTCAGGTTATGGGATGGCAGTCCTGTATGGATTCGTCGAGTTTTACCAACGCGATTTTGCAGGCGCTTTCGCGGGAATATCAGTTTTCGCTCGACACCCCGTTTGCGGAATATCCAAAAGAAATACGAGATCTGATCCTCTACGGTACAGACGGGAGAGAGGTCAAGGTACATTATCAGGGACAGCGTGGCTCCGGCGTTTATGATGTGGCGTTTGAGGGATTGATTAAGAATGTGCAGCGCCGGTACCGTGAGACCGGCTCGGATGTCATGAAACAGGAGTATGAGCAGTTTATGCGGATTACGCCGTGCGAGACCTGCAAGGGAAGGCGTCTGAAGAAAGAATCCCTCGCAGTGACGGTGGCGGACAAAAATATTTATGATATGACGTCGATGTCCGTCAAAAATCTCAATGAATTTATCACAGGGCTGGAGTTAAGTCATCATCAGCAGTTGATCGGGGGCCAGATTTTAAAGGAAATCCGTGCGCGTGTGGGATTTTTAAATAAAGTCGGCCTGGAATATTTGTCCCTTTCGCGCGCGACGGGCACACTTTCCGGCGGCGAAGCGCAGCGCATCCGGCTGGCAACCCAGATCGGGTCCGGGCTGGTGGGAGTCGCCTATATTTTGGATGAGCCTTCGATAGGGCTGCACCAGCGGGATAACGATAAGCTGCTGTCGGCCTTGAAAAATCTGAAGGAGCTGGGCAATACCCTGATTGTGGTGGAACATGACGAGGATACGATGCTCGCGGCAGATTATATTGTGGATGTGGGGCCGGGGGCCGGCTCTCACGGCGGAAAGATCGTGGCCTGCGGAACCGCGGAGGAGATTATGAAATGCCAGGATTCCATAACCGGGGCCTATCTGGCAGGACGGATTCAGATCCCGGTTCCCGCGGTGCGCAGAACGCCCACTGGTTTTCTGACGATAAAAGGGGCGAGAGAGAATAATCTCAAGAATATCGACGTACAAATACCGCTCGGCGTTATGACTTGTATTACCGGTGTTTCGGGTTCCGGCAAAAGCTCCCTGACGAATGAAATCTTGTACAAGCATTTGGCCCGAAAGCTAAACAGGGCGCGCTGTATACCGGGTGTGCACGACGCGATCGCCGGTGTGGAGCAGCTTGACAAAGTGATCGATATTGATCAGTCTCCGATCGGTAGAACGCCGCGCTCGAATCCGGCGACGTATACCGGCGTATTTGATATGATAAGGGACTTGTTTGCCGCAACGTCGGACGCCAAGGCAAAGGGGTACAAAAAAGGCAGATTCAGTTTTAATGTAAAAGGCGGGCGATGCGAGGCGTGTTCCGGCGACGGCATCATCAAGATAGAGATGCACTTTTTACCGGATGTCTATGTGCCCTGCGAGGTGTGCCAGGGAAAACGTTATAATCGCGAGACCTTGGAAGTAAAATATAAGGGGAAGAGCATCTACGACGTGTTGGATATGACGGTCGAGGAAGCGTTGAAATTTTTTGAGAATGTGCCTACGATTCACCGCAAGATTCAAACGCTCTACGATGTCGGATTATCCTATGTAAAGCTGGGACAGCCGTCGACCGAACTGTCGGGGGGCGAGGCGCAGCGCATAAAACTGGCGACGGAGCTGAGCAAACGCAGTACCGGCAAGACGATTTATATTTTGGATGAGCCGACGACGGGACTGCATTTTGCGGATGTGCATAAGCTGATTGATATTTTGCATCGGCTGTCGGACGGCGGTAATACGGTGGTCGTGATTGAGCATAATCTGGATGTCATCAAGACAGCAGATTATATTATCGACATGGGCCCCGAGGGCGGAGACGGCGGCGGTACGGTGATTGCAAGCGGTACGCCGGAGGAGATTGTGAAAGTCAAAAAGTCATATACGGGCCAATTCCTGAAAAGATACTTAAAGAAAAAATGATCGTTAGTCAGGGCATTAAAATCCATCTGTCCGCAGGTGGATTTTAATGCCTTATTTTGAGATATTAATTCTGAAACATGCGATCATTCTTTACATTTTTGCTTGCCGACAATCTGTTTGCTTTGGGTAGTCGGGCAGTTCATTTATGCGATAGAGTGCTTGCAAATCAGTCAGCAGGGCTTTCGTAAATTTGGCGCTCAACTTATTGGGTATGGCATTCTCTTGCGGTTCAGTATGTTTTACTTGGCAACCTAAAACTAAGAGAGTAACGATTCAGCCTTCGGCTTCTTACGGAATCCGGCTCATTTAAAGTTTGTCTTCGACAAAGAGCCGGATTCCCGCTTGTCTAAATATACGCGTTCTTACGGACTTTGCAATAAGTGCAAAGTTCTGAGCTGAACTGTTACTTAAGAGATACAAAAAACAACATAATCATTATAATATAACAAAAAACTTATATAATAAAAAATAAGGAAAAATTCCGAACTTGGAAAGATTTTTGGGGAGTGCCCCTCCAGGTTTATGGATGGAACCCGGAGGGACATGAGTTATGAAAAATTATATTAGCCGCCTAGCCTTTCGACTAGACTAAAGCTAGTACTCTTATAATATATCGGCAATGTGTGTCCAAAATGTGTTCAAAAAATAAAAAAAGTATAAACTATAAATACATCCGCTGTTTATGGAACTGTAAATCAGAGCGTGGCAGTCAAACAGCGAGCGTTTGCAGAACAAATTATTACGAAATAATTATTTTTTTAAAAAACCGTGGGATTTCAGAAAAAAACACTTTGAAAAAAACATATTATTGTATATAATGTGTTTATATATGTAAAAATATGATTGAATGAGTTTTTATGTCCATATATTTGACAAGCAGATATATTTCTTTATGGAAGCAATTGCTATAGATCGGTGACAGATCGGAGAAAGGGGAACAGAACATGTTGGGTACGGATATCGGGATAGACCTTGGTACTGCTAGTATTCTGGTATATATAAGAGGAAAAGGCGTAGTGTTGAAAGAACCGTCCGTTGTGGCGTTTGATCGTGATACAAATAAAATAAAGGCAATCGGCGAGGAGGCAAGACTGATGCTCGGGAGGACGCCGGGCAACATTGTGGCGGTCAGGCCGCTGCGGCAGGGAGTTATTTCCGATTACACAGTGACGGAAAAGATGATAAAATACTTTATACAGAAGGCTTTGGGCAAGAAGTCGTTCCGCAAACCCCGCATCAGCGTGTGCGTGCCGAGCGGCGTCACCGAGGTAGAGAAGAAAGCGGTCGAGGATGCCACCTTTCAGGCCGGCGCCAGGGAAGTAAAGATTATTGAGGAACCGATCGCGGCCGCGATCGGCGCAGGCATTGATATTGCGCGGCCATGCGGTAATATGATCGTTGATATCGGCGGCGGTACGGCTGACATTGCGGTGATTTCTCTGGGAGGGTCCGTTGTCAGCACGTCGATTAAGATTGCAGGGGACGATTTTGATGAGGCGATCGTGCGTTATATGAGAAAGAAACACAATCTTTTGATCGGCGAGCGCACGGCGGAGGATATCAAGATCAGGATTGGTTCGTGCTTTCCGTTGGCACAGACGGAGACAATGGATGTGCGCGGCCGTAACCTTGTGACCGGCTTGCCTAAGACGGTCAACGTCTCTTCGGAGGAGACCGAGGAGGCGCTGCGCGAGACGACGCTTCAGATTGTGGAGGCCGTGCACTCCGTATTGGAGAAGACACCGCCTGAGCTGGCGGCGGATGTTGCCGACCGCGGGATTATCCTGACAGGCGGCGGTTCTTTATTGCGCGGTTTGGAGGAGCTGATCGAGGACCGGACCGGGATACACACCATGACGGCCGATGAGCCGATGACCTGCGTCGCCATTGGAACAGGCAAATATGTCGAGTTCTTGGCGGGGAGAAGAGATGACAAAGAGTCCATTTCCGGCTGATTATAGTCACAAAGGCACTTGAAAGAGACAGTTTCATGCGATGACAGACGCATAGAAAGAGGGGAATATGGTAAAGGGATTATATACGGCGCACACGGGTATGATTCAGGAACAGCGAAGGCTGGATGTTTTGTCCAATAACCTGGCTAACGCCGACACAAACGGTTACAAAAAAGAGGGCACCACATCACAGACATTTGCGGACGAGCTGGCAATCAAGATCAAGGATACGTCCGCTTACGCGCTCCCGCGCAAATTGGGCGGCATGAGCATGGGAGTGCATATCGGTGAGACGTACACGGACTATACACAGGGCAATTTTAAAGTGACCGACAACGAAACCGATATTGCGTTGGACGGCGACGGCTTTTTTGCAATCGCCTACACGGATAAACAGGGCAATACGACGGTCAAATACACGAGAGACGGTGCGTTTACCGTCAATACAGAGGGATATCTCGTGACAAAGGACGGGGATTATGTGCTCAATATGGCGGGAGCTACGAACGGAGACCCGGCGGAGGGCAACCGTATCCGGCTGGACCCGAATGCGCACATCGTCATCAACGAATTTGGGCATATTTATCAGAATGATCAGCGCGTGGCAGCGCTTGGATTTGTGGATATTCAGGATTACAATTACCTGCAAAAATTTGGGGAGAACCTCTATGACCTGGTGGAAGGCGGGGTGCGGGCTCCCTCGGAGGCCAAAGTGGTGCAGGGGTGCATTGAGGGGGCGAATGTCAATATCGTCTCGGAGATGGTCAATATGATTACGATCGCCAGAGCTTACCAGGCGGGACAGAAGATTATCAACGCCATTGATGAGACGCTCGACAAAGCGGTAAATAACGTTGGTCAGGTCTAAATTTTTTAGAGATACAGACCGATATTATGATAAGGATTATGTCACGATTTTGTATCGTTGCATCTTTTGTGTAATCATTGATAAGCTAAAAACAGTATCACTGCGAATGTTAAGCCTGCGGCGGAGGCCGTGGACGGAAAGGAAAGAGATTTAACATGGTAAGATCACTTTACACTGCGGCGACCGGTATGATTGCCCAGCAGTCCAATGTGGATAATATTTCCAATAATCTGGCCAATGTCAACACGGTAGGATATAAAGAAGAAAAGATGGAGTTTAAGTCTTTGCTGTATCAAACGCTTCAGACAAAGACGACCACGGCAAACGGCGAGCAAAAGCCGATTCCGGCACAGGCGGGTCTTGGAACGCGCGTGGCCTCCAACACTTCCATTTTTACACAGGGTTCCATGCTGGACAGTGACAGCGCCACCGATTTTGCAATTGCGGGCGACGGATTCTTTGCGGTGCGCGGAGCCGACGGGGAGACTTACTATACGAGGGACGGAAGTTTTACCTGGGCGATGGGGCCGACAGGACTTACGCTTTGTACTTCAGACGGATATCCGGTGCTGGGCAACGATGGCAATCCGATCGTTATTCCCAACGGGATACAGTCGGAGCAGGTGATTGTCAGCGCGGACGGTAGATTCGGCTATATGCAGAATGACGGTACATATGTGAATTTAAACAGATCTTTTGGCCTATATCAGTTTAATAATCCGGCCGGGCTTGAGAAGATCGGACAGAATCTATATAATGTGACGCCGGCCTCCGGCAATGCGCTGGCAGAGGCGACCGTGGCAAATCTCACGAGAAGCCAGGTGAAACAGAAATATCTGGAAGGTTCCAATGTCAATGTGGCGACCGAGATGGTAAATCTTATCGTGGCGCAGCGCGCTTATCAGTTAAACTCCAAAGCGATTACCACCTCGGATGAGATGCTGGAGCAGGCAAATAACCTGAAACGTTAATGAGCGGTTTCCTATATAGAGAAAGGCGGTAGTTGTATGACAGTTGATGGCATTACTTCCATGTTGGGCACCGATGTGGCAAACAGCATGGCGGCGGGCAGGGCTGATTCGGTTAAAAATAATATCAACAAGGTATCGTCGGATACCACTTCCGATGAGCTGATGGAAGTCTGTAAAGATTTTGTATCCTATTTTGTGGAAGAGATACTAAAAGAGATCAAAGAAAATCTCACCAACGACGAAGAGGAGGAGGACGGTTCCACGGCCATGCTGACGGATTTCCATATGGACAGTGCGATTGAGACGATCTCAGACGCACTCATGGATCAGTCCGGTCTCAATTTTACGCAGCAATTGTACGAGCAGATGAAGCGCAATTACAATATTGAGTGATCGTGTCATATAGGCAGTATAGAGTACACCGTAAAATTAATGCAGATTAATTTTACGGTGTACTTTTGCGAAATATAAGGACAGTTTGCAAAGCGTGCTGTCTGTTTCTACACATTGGGATGTCTCGCAGAGCGTGGCATCCGTTGTTTTAATTTATAGAAAATGAGACGTAAGGAGCAGTAAGATACCATGGAAAAACTGACGGGCTATGTGGAGCATATTATTTATCGAAATCCCGATAACGGATATACCGTGTTAAATCTGGTCAGCGGTGATGAGGAGATCACCTGCGTGGGGAGTTTTACCGGTATCGGCGAGGGGGAGACGATTGAGGCTTTTGGGGAATATGCGGAACATCCCGCATATGGCCGGCAGTTTAAAGTGGATTATTTTGAAGAGAAAGCGCCCGAAGATGAGGCGGCAATTGAGCGCTATCTCGGCTCGGGGGCTATCAAGGGAATCGGGGCCGCGATGGCTGCGCGTATTGTCAGGCGCTTTAAGGACGATACGTTTCGGATTATCGAGGAGGAACCGGAACGTCTGGCGGAGATTAAGGGGATCAGTGAGCGCAAAGCCATGGAGATCGCCCATCAGGTCAACGAGAAAAGAGATTTGCGGCAGGCAATGATATTTTTGCAGCAATACGGGATTCGCATGAATCTGGCAGTGAAAATATACCGGGTTTACGGACAGGAGATCTATCACATATTAAAGGAAAATCCATACCGTCTGGCTGATGATGTGGAGGGGGTTGGCTTTAAGACGGCCGATGACATCGCGGCCCGTGTGGGAATCCGCATGGATTCGGATTTTCGGGTCAAAAGCGGTATCCTGTATGTGCTGCTGCAGGCTTCCGGCGAGGGCCACACCTATCTGCCGCAGAGCGAATTGACGCAGCGCGCTAAGCTGCTGCTGGGCGTAGAACCGCCCCAGATCGAAAAACAGTATATGGATTTGTCCATTGAGCGGAAAATTATTATCAAGCAATCGAAAGAGAGTGAGGCGCATATCTATGCCGCTTCCTTTTATTATATGGAATCAAACACCGCGCTGATGCTGGGACGGCTCAACGTCCATTATGATGTGCCGGACATAGAGATCGAGCAGCGGATGCGTTCCATCGAGCAGCAGGCCGAGATTGTGCTCGACGAACAGCAGCGCATGGCGGTGCGGGAGGCGGTGCGCAGCGGACTGCTGGTGATCACGGGCGGGCCGGGAACCGGGAAAACCACCACCATCAACACCGTCATACGCTATTTTGAGCTGGAGGGGCTGGACGTCTATTTGGCCGCGCCGACCGGCCGGGCGGCCAAGCGCATGAGCGAAGCCACGGGCTTTGAGGCGCGCACGGTTCACCGTATGTTGGAGTTAAACGGCGGGGTGGAAGGGAACGCCGGCTTTGAGCGAAATGAGAACAATCCGCTCGAGGCGGATGCAGTCATTATCGATGAGGTTTCGATGGTGGATATCTCGTTGATGCATGCGCTGTTAAAGGCGGTGGCCGTCGGAACCAGGCTTATTCTCGTGGGCGATGTAAATCAGCTTCCCAGTGTGGGCCCGGGAAGCGTGCTGAAGGATATTATCGCTTCCGGGGCGTGTAACGTGGTAATGCTCAATAAGATATTTCGACAGGCGTCGACCAGCGACATTATCGTCAACGCGCACAAGATCAACCAGGGGGAGGAAGTGGCGCTCGACAACAAGAGCCGGGATTTCTTTTTCCTCAAACGCTATCAGGCGGATGTGATCATAAATGTGGTGTTGCAGCTTATTTATCAGAAGCTGCCCAAGTATGTGAACGCCACGCCCTATGATATCCAGGTGCTCACACCAATGCGCAAGGGGCTTTTGGGAGTGGAACGTTTAAACGGTATCTTGCAGAGCTATTTAAACCCTCCCTCCGACCGCAAAATCGAACGCGAGCACGGGGATACGCTGTTCCGCGAGGGAGATAAGGTGATGCAGACAAAGAATAACTATCAGCTTGCCTGGGAAATCCGCACGAAGCTTGGCCTTGCCGTCGACAAGGGCATGGGCGTTTTTAACGGCGATATGGGGGTGGTCAGAGAAATCAATGAGTTTTCCGAGATCATGACGGTGGAGTTTGACGAGGGCAGGATGGTCGAATACCCGTTTAAACTGCTGGATGAATTGGAACTCGCCTACGCGATCACGATACATAAGTCGCAGGGAAGCGAATACCCGGCCGTGGTGATTCCGCTGCTGAGCGGGCCGTCCATGTTAATGAACCGCAATCTTTTGTATACCGCTGTGACGCGTGCGCGCAAATGTGTGACGGTGGTGGGCAATGAGGGGACATTTTTTAATATGATAAAAAATGTGTCGCAGCAGAAACGTTACAGCGGCTTGGCACAGCGGCTACAGGAAAACGTGATATAGTATTTGGCCGGTGAATCGGTTCCAAGCCAATGGGTATAGTGATCGGCGTGGGAGAGAAACATAACGAGCGTTACTAATATTTACAAAAAATAGTGAAATATGGATGGTATTTGTTGTGCAAAAGTGATAAAATATATAATAGGATTATGGCAAATGGTTCTTCTTTTGGGAGAGGAAAAATAATTTGTCTAAACGAATATTTCACAAACGGCAGCTTTTCTGCCGGCTGGGAGAGGAAGTTTTGTCGCTGGTGTTTCCCGGGAGATGTCCTGTCTGCGACGAGGTTCTCTCAGTCGGGCAGCAAATCTGCTCCTCCTGCCGTCCTTTTATGCTGCGGGCGAGGGAACCTGTATGTATGCGCTGCGGCAAACCTCTGGAGTCGGAGCGCGAAGAGTATTGCATGGACTGTGCGGCAGGGACGCATCTGTTTCGGCAGGGCAGGGCGGTATTTTTGTACGGCGGACAGATCAGGGGTTCTTTGTACCGCTTTAAATATCACGGCAGACGGGAATATGCCCGCTATTATGCAGGCGTGGCAGCGGATGTCTGGGGGCAGTGGATGAAAAGCAGGGGGATTGAGGCGATCGTTCCGATTCCCATGTACGGGCCAAAGCAACGTGTGCGGGGATACAATCAGGCCAAGGTGTTTGCACAGGCTCTGGGCCTTACGATAGAGATACCGGTGATTGACCTGGTGCGGCGCGTGCGGGATACCGTTCCGCAGAAAGAATTGGATTATAAAGAAAGAAAACATAATTTAAAAAATGCTTTCCAATTACAGACAGATATAGTAAAATATAGAAGAGTATTATTAGCAGATGATATTTATACGACAGGAAGTACCATGGATGCGGTGGCGGAGGTGCTGCTTCGCGCCGGCGTTGTGGACGTTTATTTTATATGTATCAGTATAGGAGAAGGCGCTTAAACTACAAGTAAGGGGGATGAATAAATGGACGCAAGAAATTGTAGAAGCTGTGGAACATTGTTTAATTATATAAGCGGTCCGCCGATCTGTACAAAGTGTAAAAAAAAGCTGGAGGAAAAGTTTACGGAGGTGAAGGAGTACCTCGACGGTCATCCAAGGGCTACGATCAGCGTGGTCTCCGAGGAGATAGATGTTTCGGTAAAGCAGATCAAGCAGTGGATACGGGAGGAGCGGCTTTCGCTTTCGGATGCGACGGACGCAGGAGTTACCTGCGAAACCTGCGGCAAGCCGATTTGCAGCGGGCGTTTCTGCGACAAGTGTAAAGCAAAAATGCACAATGAGTTGTCGGGCGTCATTGCCAAGCCGGTTTCCGCTCCAGCAAAGAAAAAGGATCATGACGGAAATCGGATGCGCTTTTTACAATAGATCATTAGTTTTTCAATGATCGTATGATGGAAACCGGATACGGTTCTTACAGGCTGGCAGACATAGGTTCGGGAAAAAGAGCGGGATATGTAAGAATCCTGCTCTTTATTCCCTTTTGGGGGTCCGTCGCAAGACGATGCCGGGCGGCGGCCTGTTTGCCGTAAGACAGATTCCGAAAGAAATGGAGATTGACATGGTAAACGAAGAACGGTTGCGACACATGCTCAAAATATCCGAATTTGATACTTATGAGGATAAGGGGTGCAAACCCATGACACAGTATGCGAGGAAAGATTATATTTCCTTACAGATGATAAAGAGCTTTATCATGGGAACGATTACCTTTTTTCTGATTGCGGGATTGTGGTGTCTGTACGCGGTCGACATGCTGATGAAGCTGGTGAACAGTATGGACTATAAAGAGACGCTGACAACGGTGCTGACACTGTATGCAGTGTTTATGCTGTTCTACCTTGGCGCCACCTATATCGTTTATCAGATGAAATATACGGCGGGCAGGCGCAAAGTAAAGAGCTATTACGGTAATTTGAAACAGGTGAATCAGATGTATGAGCGTGACGAGCGGCTCAAAAGCGCCGGCGGAACAGACACGGACTCATAGCAGGAGGATAACATGGCAGCTTTATTGGAGATGAAAGAGAGATTGATACGGTTTTACGGCAAGCATGAATTTTGGCTGAAACCGATCGCCCGTTTTTTGATCGCGCTGGCGATTTTTATGTGCATTAACCAAAATATCGGGTATATGAGCCGTATCAGCCAGACGCCGATCGCCTTGATTCTGGCGTTAGTCTGTGCGCTTGCGCCGGTTGGCCTTACGGTGTTTTTGACGTCAGTGGTCATTTTGCTGAATATGTATGCGCTGTCGCTGGAGGTTTGCCTGGTGACGCTGATTTTGATCTTGATTATATATTTTTTATATTTTCGTTTTGCGCCCAAAAACGGCTATGATATGGTGCTCACGCCGCTCTGTTTTCAGTGCGGCATCCCCTATGTGATGCCGTTGGCGATGGGGCTTTTGCGTGGCTGGTATTCCGTATTTTCTTTGATGGCAGGCACAGTGCTCTATTTTTTCCTGCACGGCGTCCATGAAAATGCTGCCGTGCTCAGCAGCGCCGCGGAAGTGGAAGAGGGAGCGGCGTCAAAGTTTGTGATCGTGATCAATCAGCTCGTCGATAACCGGGAGATGTATCTGGTGATGGGAATCTTCGTGCTGACAACCGTTATCGTGTATATTATCCGCCGCATGGCCATCGAAAATGCGTGGGTGATCGCCATTATTTCCGGTGTTTTGTTTGAGACAATCGGTTTGATTGCCGGGTATATCCTGCTTGAAATCCCGGATAAGATGGTGTGGGTGCTGGTCGGAAATCTGATTTCTGTTCTGATCGCCTTTGTGCTGCAATTCTTCTTCTTTAATTTGGACTATTCACGCACGGAACGTCTGCAATTTGAAGATGATGAGTACTATTATTATGTGAAGGCCGTGCCCAAAGCCATCGTTTCCGGCATGGACAAAAAAGTAAAGCGCTTCGGCAGCAGGGAGGAGCATTTGACGAAGCAAAAATTTGCCGAAGAAATGGGAATCGATGAAGAATTATTGGATTAGACGTAACAGTGAGCGTATGGAACCGTTACGATTAGACTAAATAAAGGGGATACAGAGCAAGCTATGAAGGCGACATGGGATACATTTTGGGAAAAAGCATCCATATATATGCATCTGCCGAAAATGACTACGACGGATTTGGTGGAGATTGCGATCATTGCGATTCTGCTGTACTACATGTTTGTCTGGATTCGCAATACCAGAGCGTGGATGCTGCTCAAGGGCCTGCTTGTGATACTGATCTTTGTGGGGATCGCCGCACTGTTTCAGATGAATACGGTGATTTGGATTGCCCGCAATACGTTCAGTGTTGCGATTATCGCGCTGGTGGTGATTTTTCAGCCGGAAATGCGCAAAGCGTTGGAAAATCTCGGAAGCAAAAATTTTATTTCGACTATATTTTCTTTTGATTTCAGCAAAAACGTACCCAAGAAATTTTCTGACCGCACTGTCGATGAGCTGGTGAAAGCCTGCTATGAGATGGGGAAAGTAAAGACGGGTGCGTTGATTGTGGTGGAAAAGGATATTTTGTTGACAGAGTACGAGGGCACCGGTATCGCGGTGGATGGTATTGTGACAAGCCAGCTTTTGATCAATATTTTTGAAAAAAATACACCGCTGCACGACGGTGCGATCATTGTGCGCGGGGATCGTGTGGTGGCTGCGACCTGTTATCTGCCACTGACCGACTCCAAGGTTCTCAGCAAAGAGCTTGGGACCAGGCACCGCGCTGCGGTAGGCATCTGTGAGATCAGCGATTCTCTTACCATCGTGGTCTCCGAGGAGACCGGGCACGTTTCGATTGCTATGGGCGGCGAGCTGTACCGCAGCGTGCAGCCTGATTTTCTGCGAAGAAAATTGCACTCCTTACAGAAGCGGGAGCAGGAGGCGACTAAGATAGAATTGTTGAGAAGGAGGCTGAAAGATGTTAAAAAAGATCGGGAAAAAGCTAATAAATAATTTTAGCCTCAAGATCATAGCCGCCCTGTCAGCGATTATCCTGTGGATTGTCGTGGTAAACATCGATGATCCGATCAAAACACTGCCTTATACGACCAGTGTGACGCTGCTCCACACGGATTATATTACGTCGCAGGATAAGTATTTTGAGGTACTTAACGCCAACAATACGGTTTCGTTTACCGTATCGGCAAAGCGCAGTGTGCTCGAGCGCATTGTCAACACCGATTTTTCCGCCACCGCGGATATGGAGAAGATTGCTTACGATGAAAAGACGGGCGGGTACCGCGTGCCGATCACGGTATCCTCTACCAAATATAGCTCTACACAGGTGACGATATCCGTCAAGGAGTCTTATATGGATGTCTCGCTGGAAGATTTGGGCAGGACGCAGAAAAAGATTACCGCAGATGTCAAAGGTACCGTAGCGGACGGATGCGCGGTGGGTAACGTGGCCGTAGTGGGGTCCAATCTGTTGAAAATTTCAGGCCCTTATTCGATCGTCAGCCAGATTGATACGGCAAAAGGGACGGTCAATGTCGAGGGAATGTCCTCCGATGTGACCGACAGTGTCGTACCGGTTTTGTACGATGCGGAGGGCAACGTTGTGGACACGACCAAGCTTACGCTCAGCATGAATACGGTGACGATAGAGGCGCAGATTTTAAATACCAAGGATGTCGCGGTGGAACTGAAAACGTCCGGGAACGTGGCGGACGGGTATATTATGACCGGACTGCATTTTGTGCCGGACACGGTGCGCATCAAAGGAGAGGCGGCGGATCTCAATCCGATCAACAAGATCACGATACCCGCTGAAGTGCTTGACCTTACGGAGGCGTCCAGCGATATCGATACCACCATTGATATTTCTGCCTATCTGCCCCAGGGAGTCTCCCTGGTGTTGAATTCGGACGCTATTGTCAATGTCGTGGTAGACATTGAGCCGGTGGCGAAGCGGTCGTTTGAGATTCCGGTTTCACAGCTGACCGTAAACAATTTGAACCCTGAACACTCTCTGCATTATGGCGTCGAATTTATGTCGGTTGAAGTCGCCGGGCCGCAGAGTGTGATGCAGAATATGACGGCGGATAAG
The DNA here is from genome assembly GCA_947567625.1 of uncultured Roseburia sp. Lineage (GTDB taxonomy): Bacteria > Bacillota > Clostridia > Lachnospirales > Lachnospiraceae > Roseburia. The sequence continues at coordinate 19,949 of CANONN010000017.1, forward strand.
CTTGCCGGCGCCATTGATGTCGGCGGCGTGTCAGTCGGTGAACACAGCATCACCGTACTGTTTGAGATTGCGGTCGAGGGAGTACAGCAGACGGCCGAGGTTCGCGTGCCGGTGATCATCAGTGACGGCAGCGTGCCTGATCATGTGCCGGGAGATATGCCGCAGCCGGGGGATGTGGGCGCGGCGGCCACCGAAAATCCCGAGAGCACACAGAGGCCGGAGCGAGATTCCCAGAAACCGGAGAGCAGCCAAAAACCGGAGCGGGATTCCCAGAAGCCGGGGAACAGCCAAAAGCCGGAGCGGGATTCCCAGAAACCGGAAAACAGCCAGAAGCCGGAGAACTCCCAGGAGAATACGGGGGAGTAGGGCGCGGACGACAGAAAGATCGGCCGACGATTAGATGCGCAATCCAAGAAGAAGACGGGCGAAACGTGAAAATCAATAAATTAATTATGATGTGAAAAACGCGTTCCTGAGGGATAGGCCGTAGGCGGGTTTTCACAGACAGAAAAGAGGAACAAATGGCTAGAATGTTTGGTACGGACGGGGTTCGCGGAATTGCGGGCAGCGAGTTGTCCATCGAGCTTGCCACCAAGCTGGGTCAGGCAGGTGCATATGTGTTGACGAAAGAAAAAGATCATCAGCCGACGCTTATAGTCGGATGTGACACGAGAATCTCCGGCGGGATGCTTGCGAGCGCGCTGATGGCGGGGATTTGCTCGGTCGGGGCGAATGCGGTCTTTGTCGGCGTGATGCCCACGCCTGCCATCGCGTATCTGACCAGAAAGCACGGCGTCGATGCCGGTGTTGTGATTTCCGCATCGCACAATCCGATGGAGTTTAACGGCATCAAATTTTTTAACGGAGACGGTTATAAGCTTTCCGATGAGATGGAGGACGAGATCGAGGCGTTGATCCACGACAATATGCGTGACGTGGTGATGCCTGTGGGAGCCGGCGTGGGCAGAATCGACTATCGGTTTGACCTGCGCGATGAGTATGTGGCCTTTATGGAGCAATGCGTGCCGATCGATCTGTCCGGTCTGAAGATCGTGGTGGATTGTGCCGAGGGCGCGGCGCATTATACATCGGTGGCGACCCTGCAAAATATGGGGGCGGAGCTGGTGGCACTGCACACGAATCCTGACGGAACGAATATCAATGCCGGATGCGGCTCCACTCATATGGAGGAGCTGCGGGCTGCCGTGGTGCGCGAGAAAGCGGACGTCGGTCTTGCCTTTGACGGGGACGCGGACCGCATGCTGGCGGTCGACGAGCGCGGGACGTTGGTGGACGGCGATCAGATCATGGCGATCTGCGGCAATTACATGAAAGAGAACGGGACGCTGCGCAACAATACAATCGTCGTCACGGTCATGACCAATCTTGGCTTTTCCCTGATGGGAGAGCGAGAGGGGATTCATATCGAGAAGACCAAAGTGGGAGACCGCTATGTGTTGGAGCATATGCGCGCCAACGATTATAATATTGGCGGGGAACAGTCCGGCCATGTCATTTTTTTGGATGACAATACGACGGGCGACGGGCTGTTGAGCGCGCTGCATCTGTTGGAAGTGATGGTGAAAAAGAAAAAGAGCCTGTCAGAGCTGGCTGCGATTATGGAGGTTTTGCCGCAAGCCCTGATAAACGCACCGGTTCCAAACGAGAAAAAAGAACATTACATGGAATATCAAGAGATTGCGGACGCCATTGCGACGGTGGAGCAAAAGTTACAGGGAGAGGGGAGAGTACTGATCCGTCCTTCGGGCACAGAGCCGTTGGTGCGCGTGATGATTGAGGGAAAAAATCAGAAGGTCATTGAAGAGGAAGCAAAAACCTTGGCAGAACTTATTACAAAAACGATGTTATAAAAAGGTATTTTGGAGGGAAACTAAATGGTAAGTCAGAAAGTAACGATTAAGAATCCCACGGGCCTCCATATTAGGCCGGCAGGTATTTTGTGCCAGGAGGCCATGCATTTTAAAGCACATATCACGTTTCGTTATCGCGGAAATATTGCCAATGCAAAGAGTGTACTCAGCGTACTCGGCGCCTGCATTAAATCCGGGGATGAGATAGAGCTGGTCTGTGAGGGGGAAGATGAATCAGAAGCTTTGGAGACTCTTGTGAAAGCGATAGAAAACGGATTAGGGGATTAAGGAGAGAAAATGCATATGAGTAAGAAAATTTTGATTACAGGTGCCAACGGCCAGCTGGGACGTGCGCTGGGCAAAGAGTATGACGGGGAAGACGTTTCTTTTATCAATACCGATGTGGTGGAGTCGCAGGGGATCAAAGCTATGGATATCACCGATATCGACAGTGTCCTCTCGGTGGTGCGGGACGTAAAACCGGACGTCATCATCAATTGCGCCGCGCACACCAACGTGGATGCCTGTGAACAGCAGTGGGATTTGGCCTACAAGATCAATGCCATCGGCCCCCGCAATCTGAGCATTGCATCGCGCGAGACAGGGGCGAAACTGATGCATGTATCGACGGACTATGTGTTTGAGGGAAACGGGACAAGACCGTACACGGAGTTTGACGAACCTCATCCGATCAGTTCCTACGGAAAGACAAAGTGGGAAGGCGAAAAGTTTGTAAAGGAATTTTGCGACAGACATTTTATTTTCCGCACGGCCTGGCTGTACGGAGACGGCAAAAATTTTGTGAAAACGATGCTGGGGCTGGCAGAGAAATACGAGGAAGTCAGCGTAGTTATGGACCAGAAGGGCTCTCCCACCAGCGCGGCCGAGCTGGCGCGGGCGATTCACTATTTTGAAGATACCGACAATTACGGACTGTTTCATGCCACCTGTGAGGGAGATACCAACTGGGCGGATTTCACGGAGGAGATTTTTCGGCTGACCGGAAAGAAGACGCGCGTGAACCATGTGACAAGCGCGCAGTATAAGGAGATGAACCCCGCGTCGGCGGACCGCCCCGCGTACTCCATTCTCGACAATTATATGATGCGGCTTACCAGTGATTACCGTATGGCCGATTGGCAGGAGGCGTTGCGAGAATATTTAGACTAAGAGCGTTTTTAAATTGAGAGAATAGGTAAGATGAATAACACAGTGATAAAAGATGGGAAAGATTTTGTCAAAAATCATGGCAGATTGTTGCTGCTGTCTGTGGTTGTTGCGGTACTCTGCTATGGTTTCCTTGTGTTTAGCGGGAATATCCGCATTGATACGGAGGAGTTGATCAACGAGCCGGGGACGACGCTGGGCTGGCTGAAAATCGGGCGCTATAGTCTGGTGCTTTTGAAACGGCTTTTGGGGCTTGGCACACATCACATTTTATGGAGTGCGCTGCTGTTTCTCCTTTTCTTTTCTGCCGGCGGTTTTTTTTTGGCTTTTCTTTTCTATCACGCGTCGGGGAAATCAGAAGATTATCCGTACTGGGTATTTATTCTGCTCTACGGTTCGTCCAATGTCTGGTGTTACCAGGTCTATTTCTCTTTGCAGCAGGCGGAGATGGCGCTGGCGATGCTGTTGCTTGCGGCGGCGGCGCTTTTGGCGATGAGGGCGTCATTTGAGGTCAGGGGCAGGGGGAATATACTGCGGTATGCAGTGGCGGCGCTTTTGGCGGTGATCGGTTTTGGCGCGTATCAGGCTTTGGTGGCTTACTATATTTCAATTTGCCTGGGTTACTTTTTGATATTTTTGTGGCGTGCGCAGATGCCGTGGCAGGAGACTTACGATGGCGGACGCAGGGAAGAGAGCAGACGTCTCTATGGCGGTATCGCCAGGATTTTGACGCATTTTGTGTTATCCTATGGTTTCTATATGGCGATTGCGTACCGGTGGTTTATGTCCACCGGCGCATATCTCACCGGACAGAAAGGCTGGGGCAGGCTCTCGATGATCCAGTGTGTAAAAAATATCCTGCGAACAATCGAGCGGGTGGTATTGTGCCGCGGTGCGGAATATTTTTCTTTTTACACGCTCGGCGTGTTGTTTTCGCTGTTGGCAGTGATCTGGCTGCTGCGCAGACAGTGGAGCGGGCAAAAGGCCAAATGTGTGTTGTTTGTGCTGGCGTGGATTGCGATGCTGCTCACACCGTTTTTGATGACGGTTTATATGGGGGAGTTTATCGTGATCAGGGCGCAGTTTGCGCTGCCGGTTGCGGCGGCTTTCTTGGGCATGTACGGCATTGGCGTGCTGCGACGGGTGAGGCCGGGCACAAAAGGCATCTGGAAGACAAAGAGCGCCGGTGTTTTTGCCCGGCTTTTTCCCGGGATAGCGGGGTTTTTGGTCCTGCTGACGATGGTTGTACAGACCGCCTATTGTATGCAGCTTTCCTACACGGATGATGTGCGCAATGAGCAGGATTTGGCCTTTGCGAAAGAGGTGGCGGAGCGGCTGCGTTTGCAATGCGGTGACGACTATGCGAAAAAAACGATTATTTTTGTGGGCAGAAAGATTCCTGCGCTGCGCCGGGGGTGTGCCCGTACGGAGATGTACGGATGGTCGTTTTTCGAGTGGGATTACAGCCCGGACAACCCGACGGGAGCCACGCACCGCATCCTGGGATACCTGCGCGCCGCTAAGATTGGAAACCCCGATACAGACAGTTTCCCGGAAGATGCGGACGAAGAGCAACGGGAAGAAGCAAGGCGGCTTGCAGGGCAGATGTCGGATTTTCCGTCTAACGGCTGCATCATGGAGACAAAAGATTTTATTGTGGTGCGGCTTTCCGCAGAAGAGGGGGCAAGGTAAAACTTGTGTTGACAGGTAAAATATGGTAAGATAACAAAGATTGATAGAATCAGGAAAGGTAGGATTAGAGTATGAGGACTTATCTGGTTACAGGCGGAGCCGGTTTCATCGGTTCCAATTATATTCATTATATGTTCCGCAAGTATGGCGATGAGATCCGTATTATCAATGTGGATGCGCTGACCTATGCGGGAAATCTCGAGAATTTAAAGGGCGTTGAGGACAGGCCCAATTACACGTTTGTCAAGGCAGATATCACGGACAAGGAGGCGATCGCCAAGATTTTCGCCGAGAACGATATCGACCGTGTCGTGCATTTTGCGGCGGAGAGCCATGTTGACCGCAGCATCAAGAGCCCGGAGGTTTTTGTGAAGACCAATGTGCTCGGCACTGCCGTGATGTTAAACTGTGCGAAGGATGCCTGGGAGCTGCCGGACGGCAGTTTTAAGGAGGGCAAAAAGTTCCTGCATGTCTCGACGGATGAGGTGTACGGCTCCCTCGAGGATGACGGTTCTTATTTTTACGAGACTACGCCTTACGCGCCGCACAGCCCTTATTCCGCGTCCAAGGCTTCCTCGGACATGCTGGTGAAGGCGTATATTGACACCTATCATTTCCCGGCGAATATCACGAACTGCTCGAACAATTACGGCCCCTATCAGTTCCCGGAGAAGTTGATACCGCTTATTATCAACAACGCGCTGCAAGGGAAAAAGCTGCCGGTGTATGGGGACGGCAAAAATGTCCGCGACTGGCTCTATGTGGACGATCACGCGAAGGGCATCGACATGGTGCAGGAGCAGGGAAAAATCGGCGAGACTTACAATATCGGCGGCCATAACGAGAAGCAGAATATTGAGATCATCAATATTATCTTAGAGACGCTGCTTGAGATGCTGCCGGATGATGACCCAAGGCGAAAGCTGGTGAGCAAAGACCTGATCACTTATGTGGAGGACCGCAAAGGCCACGACAGAAGATATGCGATTGCGCCTGACAAGATTAAGGCAGAGATCGGCTGGGAGCCGGAGACCATGTTCAAAGACGGTATCAAAAAGACGATCGCTTGGTTCTTTGAGCATGAGGACTGGATGAAAAATGTAACGAGCGGGGATTATCAGAAATATTACGAGGAAATGTATCAGGGAAAATAACGACGACTTTTGGCAATAGAAAGTCCGCTTACCACGGGCTTTCTATTGTTTGCGTTAAAAAACAAAGAAACAGGAGGAACAGTGATGAAAGGAATCATACTTGCCGGCGGGGCCGGCACCAGACTATATCCATTGACCAAGGCGATCTCGAAGCAGATCATGCCGGTTTACGACAAGCCGATGATCTATTACCCGCTTTCGACTTTGATGCTGGCCGGAATCCGCGAGGTGCTCATTATCTCCACGCCGCGGGATCTGCCGATCTTTGAGGAGCTGTTCGGCGATGGGGAGCAGCTTGGCATGAGCTTTTCTTACGCGGTTCAGGAAGAGCCCAGGGGGTTGGCGGACGCGTTTCTGATCGGCGAGCAGTTTATCGGCAGGGATGCCGCCGCACTGGTGCTCGGCGATAATATTTTCTATGGACAGAGTTTTTCAAGGGTGTTAAAATCCGCGGCCGACCGCACCCAGAGCCAGCCGGGGGCCACAATCTTCGGCTACTATGTCAAAGACCCCAAGGAGTACGGCGTCGTGGAATTTGACGGGGAGGGAAGGGCGCTCTCCATCGAAGAGAAACCCGAGAAGCCAAAGTCCAATTACGCGGTGCCCGGGCTTTACTTTTATGACAATGATGTTGTGGAGATCGCCAAGAATGTAAAACCGTCCGCGCGGGGCGAGATCGAGATTACTTCCGTAAACAACGAATATTTAAAACGCGGCACGCTTTGTGTCGAGACACTCGGGAGAGGCTTTGCCTGGCTTGACACCGGGAATCATGATATGCTTTTGGCTGCGGCCGATTTTGTGTCGGCGTTCCAGAAACGGCAGGGACTTTATATCTCCTGTATCGAGGAGATCGCGTATAAGCGCGGATTTATTGACAAGGAACAGCTGATTCGGCTGGCGCAGCCGCTGCTTAAGACGGAATACGGCAAGTATCTGTTGGATGTGGCCGAAGGTTTGTAGGGAATAGATTAGATATCAATAAAATATGCGTATGCGGAGGAAAGTATGGGAAAGATAACAGTGACAGAAGATTGCAATGGCATTGCGGGACTGAAAGTGATCGAACCGGCAGTGTTCGGAGACGAGCGCGGCTATTTTATGGAAACCTACAATTATCATGATTTTCAGGAGGCGGGAATCGACTGTACGTTTGTGCAGGATAACCAGTCGGCATCCAAAAAGGGAGTGCTCCGGGGACTTCATTTTCAGATTGATTACCCGCAGGACAAGCTGGTGCGCGTGGTAAACGGTGAGGTGTTTGACGTGGCGGTCGACCTGCGCGAGGGGTCAAAGACATTTGGCAAATGGTTTGGCGTTCGCTTATCCGCAGAGAATAAAAAGCAGTTTTTTGTTCCGAAGAATTTTGCCCACGGGTTTATTGTCCTGTCGGACTATGCAGAGTTTTGTTATAAGGTGACTGATTTCTACCATCCCAACGACGAGGGAGGTATTCTCTGGACGGACCCGGAGATCGGCGTCGAGTGGCCGATGCCGGAGGGAATGACCGAGGCGGACCTGATTTTGTCCGACAAGGACAGAGCTTTGGGCAGCTTCAAAGCGTACTGCACCAATAAAAAGTAAGAGGAAACGGACGTGAAAGAGAAAAAGGCGGCTGTCACCATGGTGGGGCAGTTTATCGAAAATCGTTCTTTGATATGGAATCTGGCCAGGAACGATATGAAAAAGAAATTTGCGGGTTCCTCGCTCGGTGTCGTGTGGGCGTTTGTACAGCCGGTGGTGACGGTACTGGTGTACTGGTTTGTGTTTGAAAAGGGGCTGAACAGTAAGGCGACCGACCTTAGGACGGGGATAGAAGTCCCGTTTGTGTTGTGGCTGATGTCGGGCCTGATTCCCTGGTTCTATTTTCAGGAGGCGGTAAACGGCGGCACCGGAGTGCTTGTCGAGTACAGCTATCTGGTCAAAAAGGTGGTATTTCATATCGAGATGCTTCCTTTGGTGAAGATGATTTCCGCTTTTTTTACGCATCTGTTTTTTGTGCTGTTTGCCATTGTACTGTTTGCCTGCATGGGATATTTACCGAGTTTTTATCTGCTCCAGGTATTTTACTATTCGCTCTGTATGATGATGTTTACCATGGGTGTGGTGTATATTACCAGCGCGGTCAATGTCTTTTTCCGGGACATGAAAGAAGTCGTGGGGATTCTATTGCAGATTGGAATCTGGGTGACGCCGATTATGTGGACGATCGAGTCGATGGCTGGCATACCGGCCTGGGCGGCCGCCATCCTGCGCATTAATCCTATGTACTATATTGTCTACGGTTACAGAGATGCGTTTATCAACAAGATCGGCTTCTGGGAGCATCCGGTGCTGACGGCAGTGTTTTGGGGCGTAACCGTCCTGATGGTCGCGCTGGGATTTTCCGTATTTAGAAAGCTGCGCCCGCACTTTGCGGATGTATTGTGAGGTGGATATGGAAAAAACGGCGATTCAAGTAGAGGATGTCTGCAAAACATACAAGCTGTACAACCGCCCCGCGGAGCGCCTGCTCGATGCGCTGGGACTGGCGGGGAAAGGGCGCTTTAAAGAGCATATGGCGCTTAAGCATGTCTCTTTTGAGGTAAAAAAGGGAGAGACGGTGGGGATTATCGGGACCAACGGCTCCGGCAAATCCACCATCTTAAAGATAATCACCGGTGTGTTAAGCCCCACCAGCGGCAGGGTGGAGGTGGACGGAAGGATTTCCGCACTGCTGGAGCTTGGCGCCGGCTTTAATATGGAGTACACCGGGATTGAGAATGTCTATCTAAACGGCATGATGATGGGATTTTCCAGGGAAGAGATGGATGCGAGGCTCGAGGAGATTTTGAGGTTTGCAGATATCGGGGATTTTGTACATCAGCCCTGTAAGACCTACTCGAGCGGCATGTTTGTGCGTCTTGCGTTCGCGGTGGCGATCAATATCGATCCTGAGATCCTGATTGTCGACGAGGCGCTCTCGGTCGGAGATGTGTTTTTTCAGGCCAAATGTTATAAAAAGTTTGAGGACTTTAAGGCGCAGGGGAAGACCATCATTTTTGTCACTCACGATATCAGCAGTGTGGCAAAATATTGTGACCGCGTGATTTTGCTCAATAAGGGAGATAAGCTAAAAGAGGGCAATCCCAAAGATACGATCAATCTCTACAAAAAAGTACTTTTAAATCAACAGCAGAATGTGGAGAGCGGCCAGGTGCTAAAAAACCATCTGTCGGCGACAGGGGAAAAGCTCTGGAAATCAAATTATGTCCTCAATACCCAGGTCAATGAGTACGGCACCGGAGAGGCGGAGATCATAGATTTTGCCCTGATCGACGAGTATGGCAGCTATACCAACTGTATCCAGAAAGGTACGCGTTTTACGATTAAGTCGAAGGTGCGTTTTGCGGCAGAGATCGCGGACCCCATTTTTACTTACACCTTTAAAAACGTACAGGGAACGGCGGTGACAGGGACAAACACGATGTATGAAAAGATCGGCGTCGGTACGGCCCGGCCCGGAGAGGTCTATGTAGCCTCATTTGAACAGCAGATGGATTTGCAGGGGGGAGAATACCTTCTGTCGCTCAGCTGCACCGGGTATGTGGGCGGAGAGTTTCGCGCGTATCACAGGCTGTATGATGTGTGCGGCGTCACGGTGATATCCGACAAAAATACGGTGGGATTTTATGATATGAATTCTGTGACGGCCGTGGAGCGGGTGTTTCCGTAATCATGATGGAAGCGGTGGAGAGGAGATGACGATGCCGGCGGAAACTTTTCTTTCGGATTTGAAAAATATCATAGCGGAGAAAAAAGAGACGGATTATGATGATGTGATTCTAAAAAAGGCGTCTTATCCGTATTTGTACCATCTTTCTGCTCTGCGCGCCAATATTCTCGACTGGATTTCCATAGGCAGTGGCGAGCATGTGTTGGAATTAAATGCAGGCTGCGGCGCACTCACGGGCGTGCTGTTGAAACGGGCAGGCCGCGTCACGGCGGTGACGGAGACGAGCGAGGAAGCGCAGATGATCAGGGAGCGCTGCGCCGGCAGTGGCGAGCGCCTTTCGGTATATACCCGCGAGCGTTTTTTAACGGAGCAACAGATGGGTGGCGGCGGAGAGCGCACATTGCACAGTGATACCACGGGCGGGAGAGCCGTGCAAAGAGAAAAACAAGAATATCATAAGATTTTCTTAATTGGACAGGCGAGCCGGTTTTACGGTACAATGAAAGCGGCATGTCAGTATCTGGAAGAAAATGGAAAGTGCTATCTCGCGGACGCCAACCGCCTGGGCCTGCGCTATTTTGCCGGATGCCAGGACGAATACCGGCAGGGATACTTTGCCGGCATCGAGGGCTATGGGGAGGAAGCGGCGGAGCGCTGTTATACGAGAAAAGAGTATGAGGCGATGCTTCAGGAGGCCGGGTTTACGGAGTGGAGCTGTTATTATCCTTATCCAGACCACAAGTTTCCGGCGAGCATCTACTCGGATGCATGGCTGCCAAAGACCGGGGAGCTTAATGACAATCAGAGAAATTATGACAAGGACCGTTATCAGTTATTTGATGAGAGAAGGGCGTTCGATACGATCATAAAAGAGGGCCTGTTCTCGGAATTTGCCAATTCATTCCTCTTTGAGGCTGGGGTGGGGACAAAGGAAGCGCGCGCGCGCGTAGTCTACTCCCGGCATGCCAATGAGCGCGCGGCGCGCTATCAGGTGCGCACCGATATTGTTGAACTGCCCGGTCGGTCCAGACGGGTGATAAAATACGCGTTCAAAAAAGAGGGAGAGGCACACATTGCGCATATGGCTTATGCCTATGAGAAATTGTGCGCGTGTTATGACGACGAAAACATCGCTTTTTGCGGCTGTTGCAGAGAGGAGGAGGGCGTTTCGTTCCCCTTTGTTCCCGGCATTTCGCTGCAGGAGCTTTTAGAGCAGGCGCTGCGAGGACAGCGCGATGCCTGGATAGAGAAGATATTGAGCGATTACTGTCAAAGAATACGGAGCTTGGGGGGAAGCCGCACGTATGCGCCAACTACCGAGTTTTATGAAATATTTGGCAGTGATCCGAATGTTGAAGCGGTACTGGATGGACTGGAATGTCCGCTGTACTGCGATGTAGATCTGATCTTTTCCAATATTCTGGTTGAGATGGATTGTGAAAAATTGCTTTCTCCGCAACGGATGAGATGGCAGGTGATCGACTATGAGTGGTCGTTCGGTTTTCCGCTGCCAAAGGCGTTTGTGCTCTATCGCGCCATGTATTATGCCTATTATCAGATTTTTTGCGGGAGCGATTGGACGCTGCCAAGGCTGTTTTCTCTGGCCGGTGTGACGGAGGAGCAGCAGGCGTTATTTTTAAAAATGGAAGAGCATTTTCAGCGCCATATCTCGGGCGGCGGTTTTCCGGTACGCAATATGCAGCGGATTATGGGCACGAAAATTGTTCGTTTGCAGGAGACGCAGTTTTTGGCGCCAAGGGAGTTTGGCAGGGCAAAAAGTATTTCTTTCCATATAGACCGGGAGGAGTATCAGGATGGCTGCGTGGTGTGCAGCGGTTGGGCGCTGGCAGAGGATTGGCGTCACCATGGCGCTCCGGTGGAACTGACGGTGGAGGATGAGACGGGCGCGGGTTTGATGCCCGAGATTACCCGCAGTGAGAGGGCGGATGTGGCGGCAGTGCGAAAGCTTCAAGGTGAGGATGCACCGTTTTACGGTTTTGACTGTATTTTTCCTGCGAAAAGGGAGGGGAGATGGCAGATTACTTTTATAAAAGGACATCTGAAGAAGAGATATCGTTCTAAGAACTTCTGATTATTTACACACGCGAATTTGTGTCTGCGGCTGGTACGGCGCAGATGCGGAAAGGCATGGTTATAGATATGTACCGATCGAGAGAAAATTTTCAGGATGTCATGTTGGTACTGGTGGACTGTATCTGCTTTGTCGCAAGCTATATAGGCGGCGGTTATTTGTGGCTGGTGGGACTGCGCAATGTGTCCGTGGAAAATATGAAAACGGAGCTGATGGAGAGCTTTGTCATTGTGTTGATCGCGTATCTGTTGGTGATGCTGTTTTCCAATATCGAGGACAGATTTATCCGCAGAAGCCTGTATCAGGAGATGTTTGCCGCCGTAAAGTCCAGCGTCGTGCTGATCTTTGCGATGGTGCTGACGATTTTTTTACAACACAATAACGCTGACGCCTCCCGCGGCGTGTATTTTTGTATCGCCGCGATCGACGGCGTGCTGTTCTTTCTTACGCATGTTATCTTAAAATACTATTTACTGAAGATTTTCCGCAACAAGCGCGCCGTAAACCAGGTGTTTTTGGTTACGACGAGAGACCGGGCGGCAGGTATTATGGCGGAGACGGAGAACTTTAAGGATTGGGCGTACCGCATTGCGAGCATCGCCATTGTCGATGACAATCAGATCGGCAGATGGTATGCGGGCGTGCCCGTGGTGGCGACTTACACGAATATGTTTCAGTATGTAAAGGAACAGATCGTCGACGAGGTGTTTATCGACGTGCCCTACGAAGACGGCGCGGCGCTGGCTGGGGTGGTGCAGGAGTTTGCCAATATGGGCGCCACCGTGCACACCAGCATAGAGATATTGAATAAATTTGACGATTATCACAAAAGCTTTCATATGCTGGGGAATATCCCGGTGGTGACATTTTCCAATCAGTACTACGACTGGAAAAAATTGTTTATCAAGCGCGCGATGGATATTGTGGGCGCGCTTGTGGGACTTGCCATCACCGCGGTCGTCACGGTATTTTTGGCGCCGCCGCTGCTGCTCGAATCGCCGGGCCCGCTGTTTTTTTCGCAGAAGCGCGTGGGCAAAAACGGGCGCTATTTTAAGATCTACAAATTCCGCTCCATGTTTCGGGACGCCGAGGAGCGCAAGAAAGATCTCGAAGATCAAAATGAGATGAGCGGCCTTATGTTTAAGATGAAAGATGACCCGCGCATCACCAAAGTGGGCAAATTTATCCGCAAGACCAGCATCGACGAGCTGCCTCAGTTCTACAATGTGCTGCGCGGCGACATGAGCCTGGTGGGCACCAGGCCGCCCACAGTCGACGAGTTTAAACAGTATGAGATGCACCAGAAGAGGCGCTTAAGCGCGAAGCCCGGAATCACGGGGCTCTGGCAGGTCAGCGGGCGCAACAGCATCAAGGATTTTGAGGATGTGGTGAAGCTGGATGTGCAGTATATTGATAATTGGAGCATAGGGCTTGATATTAAAATCTTGTGTAAGACCCTGCTTGTCGTGTTTCAAAAAGACGGCGAATAGTGTGAAAAATCAGCTTGATAGCTGATTTTATCACACGTGAACTTGTTCGCGTTGGCTATGTTGTGCCGAGAACGTCACAAATAAGCCCTGATCCGACAGGAGAAACTGCATTTGCAGATTTCTCCTGCGGTTCCTCGAACGTAAACGTTCTCGGAATGGAGGTTAGCGTGAAAAGTACATCTAAGGCTCATGCCAGAAGGCACTAACGTGAAACAAGTTCACGTGCCAAGATGTACTAAGTTTCACGCCGAAAAACGCCAAAAACGGGCGTTTTTCATACCTATTTGAGCGGCCAAAGGCGGCATGGGGATTAGTGTGGGAATCATGCAGGCGTTATGTGACTTTAAAGGAGTATGGAGGTAAAGATGAGAGAGTATAAGGCGGAAAAAGAGTACAATGTGGGCGAGATCATACGATACAACTTCAAAATGTGGTGGCTGGCGGCGATCCTGGCGGCGATTTTCGGCGTGCTGCTCGGCGGTTATAAGTTCGTCTCGCTAAAGCCCTATGTGGAGAATGAAGTCTATCAGGATAAGATGCAGGTGAAAGCATCGCTGTATCTGTCACAGTTTAATGACAGCAGTGTGCTCGAGCGGGGCTGCGATATCATGAAGATTGCGGACAGCAATCTTGCGTATCAGGCGTTTTGCAGGGATACCGGCTATCAATTGACGCTTGACCAGTACCGCAGGCTGTTTGACTCCGAGCAGACCGAGACGTCCAATGTCGTGACGTTTTATATCACGTTTCCCCACGCCGAGGGGGATTTTGTGATCGAGGACGAGAACGGCGGCATCGCGTTTATGGAGGGCGTGCTGCGCGCCACCGACGCGGCGGCAAAAGAGCTTACCGGGCAGCAGGCAGTTACGGTTTTGGACAAACCCTATGCGACGAAAGAGGTGGAAAAGTTAGTCTCCTACTCAATCAGCGATTCCGACTATAAAAAAGCCATCTTAAAGGCATTGGTAGCAGGCGTATTTTTGGGCATCATGATTGAAGTCGCACTCTATACCCTTTGGATGCTGTTATACAAGAGGCCGAAGAATGAGGAGGAGATCAAGGATTGCCTCGACACGCAGGTGGTGGATGTGTTTCGGAAGTCTGCCCAGAATGTTGAGAGCTACAAGAAGGCGGCGCTCTTTTTACAGGGGGCGGGCGACCCCCAGGTCATCAGTTGTCTGCCGGTCAACTGGAAGACGGACGATGCCAGAAAGATAGCCATGTGTTATGCCAATGAGCAGAAGAAAACACTGTTTATCAGTATGGAGGACAGTGACAGCAGCGAGTACTCGTTGAGCAGTTATATGCTGGGGAAAGTGGAAGCGCCAAAGGTAGAGGTGTTGAATGATCATTTTCACTGTCTCTACCGCAGCTTGAGCGACGAGAACGGATATGATATTGCGGGAAGCAGAACATTTGCAACGTATCTCGAGCAGGTTCGCAGAGAATACGATTACATCGTGATCGCCTGCCGTGATCTTGCCAAGACCGCGGAGGGTTTTCAGCTGGCAAAATTCTCCGATAAGAATCTGGTGCTGTGTAACCGCAAAAATACCACAAACAAAGAACTTTACAATATTCGCAATGTGATGGCGATCAATCAGATCGCAGTGGACGGAGTGCTGGTATATGACTTGTAAAACCGTTCTGTCCATGTGTGTGCTGTTTTTGGCAGTGCCCACATGGTTTGGAATATTCTGGATAACATTTTTGCAGATACGACAGAGGGCAAAGGCGGTTCTCGCCGCCTGGGTGCTCGGCGTCACGGAGATGCTGGCGCTGGGACAGCTGGCTCTCGTGCCTCTGGTGGCCGGGAAGTTTACGCTGACGACGGCGGTCATGGTGATAAAGATACTCTTTACCGCGGCGGCGCTTTTGTCCTTTTATACGGTGCTTCGTGTGTACGGGCAGCGTTTGGACGCAGGGGACGTAAACGTCTTTTCCAGGGCGGTTGTGGGGAAGCGTAAATCTGTGACGTCCGGCGAAAACGGCGCAAAAAAAATATGGAGCATCCTTTTTATTTCCCTGGCTGCGGTGCTTATTTTATTGCAGGCGTGGATTTTGGCGCGCTATCAGCATATTGATGACGATGACGCCCGCTTTGTGGCGGAGGAAGTGTCAGCGGTCGTACATGATACCATGCTGGTGGACGATCCCATCGAAGATACGTTTATGTACTGGGATGTCGGCGAGACGAGGAAAGATCTGGCGTCGCCCTGGACGATGTTTGTGGCTGCGTGCTGCCGCATCGTCGATGTTGCGCCCGCAATTTTTTCGCATACGCTGTTTCCGTTTTTTATGATTCTGATCTGTTATGGCGTATATGCCCTGATCGGGCAGGTTCTTTTTGCCGGGGATTGGGAAAAAACGGCGCTGTTTTTAATTTTTCTTTCGGTGCTTCACATCTGGGATTATACGTCCACCCACACGCTGGGCTCCATGCTCCTGCTGCGCATCTGGCAGGGCAAGGCGGTCGTGGCCAGTTTTATCATACCGCTGTTGTTTTTCCTGTTTTTTCAAATTTTGCAGCAGAGAAAGACGGGGCGCTATCCGGCGGTGTTATATCTGGTATCGTTTGCCGGCTCGCTGCCATCCGGTATCGGGATTGTGATTGTTCCCGTGTTGACGGCGATTTACGGGATTGTGGATTTTTGCTGTCATAGGAATTGGAAGAAGACACTGCTGATCTGGTGCTCGGCCGCTCCCTGCGGCCTGTATCTGGTTTACTATTTGATGGGATTAGCGTGATTTAGCAATATGGGGGTTAAGATGGCGGATTTTTACGCAGTATGGGATAATTTTAAGAATTTTATCGGCGGCAGGGACGGCGTCCTGCACGTGCTGTTGTTTGGGCTGGCGCTTCTTTCCTGTTTGTTTATGGGGAAAAAGCAGCGCAGGCTGCTGGTTTACCCGACAATCTTCGTGTTTGTGTTTTTCTTTAACCCGCTTTTTTACCGCTATATCGGCAACAAGTTTTTGTCCGGCGTTTACTGGCGGCTGCTGTGGATGGTGCCGTTTACGTTTGTCACGGCATACGGCCTGGCGTCTCTTGTCTGCCATTTCCGCAGACAGGTGGTGCGAGTGGCGGCGATTCTGGCTGCTGCGGCCTGTGTGATCGTCACCGGGAAGTGCATCTACAACGAGCGGACATTTACCGAGGCGGACAATCTCTACAAGCTTCCGCAGGCGGCCATCGACGTGGGCGATGCGATGGCGGCGGCCGGCATTGACTGGAAAGTGCGCGCCGTGGTGCCCAATGAGCTGTTCTGTTATGTGCGGCAGTACCGCTGTGATGTCGGCTTATTGTATGGCAGAAATGCCGGAGGATTTATCTCCGATATCAGTGATGAGGCGAAGGCAGTGTACCATGAGATGTGCAGGGAAACGCCGGATATCGGCTTATTGACCGATCTGTGCAGACAGCAGGAGGTCGTATTTATCTGTTTTAACACAGACATGCAGCAGATACCGGAGGACCTTAGCGCATACGGCTATCTGCCCTACCGCACGATCGGCGAATACAGTATTTATATCTGGGAGGAAAAGGCTTGAACAGAGTAAAACAATGGTTTGGAGAAATCGACTGGCGGCAGTTTGGCATTGTTTCCTACTATGCCTATTTCGCCATCAATGTGCTGGCGAAAGCGTTCGCCTACGACAGCGGCGATAATATATACAAATATTTTATGTATACCGGCATTTTCTTTCTTGCCATCAAACTGGTGACAACCAAATATACGCTTCGCGAGCTGCTCATATGCTGTATCTTCCTTGGTATGGGGCTTACGATGTATATCGTGACAAAATCCGCGACGATGCTGCTTTTGTTTCTGACGATCATGGGATTAAAAGACTGCAAATTCGGCAGGCTCATTCAGATGTCGGTCTATATTCGCATGGTGGTGGCCCTGATCATGGTCATCGGTTCCGTGTACGGTATTTTTGACATCGGCTATAAGACAAAACCGGATACCAACTATATCGAGATGCCGGTCTACAGCTTTGGATTTAACGAGCCGAATATGGCATTTTTGACCATCTTTATTTTGTTGATGGTTTTGTTATACTATAATTATGAGAGGTTAAATGCACTGTGGTTTTTGGCCACGGCGGCGGTGGCGTTTCTGTTTTATGAGTGGACATTCTGCCGCACGGGTATCGCGGTCTTTCTGTTCGCGTGGGTACTGATTATTTTTGACAAGCTGGTGAAAAACAAAAGAGTGAAGATCGTGCTGGCGCTGTCGGTGCTGGTGGGAGCGCTGTTCAGCTTCTGCGCCATGGTATTTTATGCCGGGGACAATCCGCTGTTGCACCTGCTCAATCACTTTGTGTCTGGCCGCATCTATATTATGAACAGCTATCTTACCGATCAGGGGCTGGCGTTTTTCCCGCGCAACCAGGAGCTGTTTTATGCCAGCTATTATGGACTGATCGACAATTGTTATATGTTTATGCTTCTCTACGGCGGCTGGATTATGGCGATCGCCTATCTGGTCGTGATGTGCGCCGCGATGTATCGTTTGTACGAGAAAGAATGTTACAGAGAGCTGGTGATGATCTCCGTGTTTGCGCTCTACGGCGTGTTAGAGCAGTTCGTTATGAACGCATTTATGAATCCGTTTATTTTACTGGCGGGCATCCTGCTCTATCCCGGCCTGCTTGAGACAGAGAAAGGGCGAAAGAAGGCTTATGGAAAATTACCGTATCCTGCAAATTCATAACTTTTATCAGATTCCCGGCGGCGAGGATGTGGTGGTGCGCAATGAGAAGAAGCTGCTGGAGGAGCACGGCCATGTGGTGCGCACCTACTACCGCAGCAACAGCGAGCTCAACGAGGGAGGCCGTTTTAAGAAGCTTCTGATCCCGTTCACCGCGATCTTTTCGCTCAAAACCTACCGCGAGGTGAAAAAGCTCATCGAAGAGGAGAACATTGATATCGTGCATGTGCACAATACGCTGATGATGATCAGCCCCGCCGTGTTCTATGCGGCGTTTCACTGCAAAGTGCCTGTGATACAGACGCTGCACAATTTTCGTATGCTCTGTCCGGCGGGTTCTTTTTTCCGGGACAATGTGATCTGCGAGGAGTGTGTGGACCACGGTATGCGGTGCGCGGTGCGCCATAAGTGCTACCGCAACAGCAAGCTGCAAACGATCGTGAGCGCGGGGATATTAAAGCTTCACCGTATGCTGGGCACGTATTACCGTGTGAATTTTATCTGTCTGACGGAGTTCAACAAAGAAAAGCTGCTGGGGTCTTTAAATCCGGCCAAGCAGATTGTAAACCCGCAGCGCATTTATATCAAACCGAATTTTACGTTTGCCGAGGGGATACGGCCGGTGCACGAGCAGGCGGCCGACGAGTATTTTTTGTTTGCCGGGCGCATCGAGGCGCTAAAGGGGATTGATGTCGCGATTCGGGCATTTGAAAAGCTGCCGGAGGAAAAGCTCTACATTGCCGGAAGCGGCCCGCTCGAGGAGGAGATGCGGCGCTATGTTGTGGAGCACCACATGAAAAACATCACATTCCTGGGATATCTGCAAAAGGAAGAGATGCGAGATAAGTTTTACCATGCCAAGGCCGTCATCATGACCTCACAGTGCTATGAGGCGTTCGCCATGACGATCGCGGAGGCGTATTCGTATGGCGTGCCGGTGATTGCGGGGCGCGTGGGCAACATGGAGGGCATGGTGAAAGAGGGCGTCACGGGTATGAAGTTTACCTACGATTCGGCGGAGGATTTGGCTCTGAAGGTGCGCCAGTTTAACCAGATGGAGCTGGCCGCGCTCAAGCAAAATGCCAGGGATTTTTACGAGAGAAGGCTTCGGCCGGAGGACAATTATCGCAAGCTGGTCGGCATCTATGAGAGTATTTTACAGGAGAACGCGTAGCCGGTCGCGCGGCAGGAGACGCAAAGGATGGTTGGATTATGAAGAGAGTTGTGTTTATCACGAATATTCCGTCCCCCTACCGGGTGGATTTCTTTGTATATTTGCAAAAACATTATCAGGAGTATGAGTTTCATGTTATTTTCTCGGGTGCGGGCATGGAGAACAGAAAATGGCATGTGGAACTGAACGCGCTGAAAAATGCCGAATTTCTTCAGTCGAAAACGCTCATTTTCCGCAAACGCTATGATGACCGCTATGTGTTTATCCCCATCGGCGTGGAGCGCGCGCTGCGCGAGGCGGCCCCGGATGTCGTGGTCGCCATGGAGTACAATCCCACGATTCTTCGGGCCGTGCGCTACTGTGAGAAGCATCGTATCCCGTTTGTCAGCTGGACGGACGGGACGGCGCACTCCGAGCGCTCGATCGGCAGGGTACAGCGCATGTCGCGCCGGTATATTATCAAGCGGGCGTCCGCGTTTGTGGCGAGCAGCACGGCGTCCCGCGACAATCAGCTCGCCTACGGGGCGGACAAAAAGCGCTGCTTTCTCTCCTACCTGACGGTGGATATCCGCAAATACCTGATGGTCAAAGAAAGCTACAACAGCAGAAATCTCATCTACGTCGGGAGCCTGATTCAGCGCAAGGGCCTTGATCTGCTCTTTCCCGCCCTGGCAGAGGCGAGCGACGATATCCGCCTTATCATTGTCGGTGAGGGGCCGGAAAAGCCGTTCCTTTTGGAGCAGGCAAAGAAGCTTGGCATTATGGACCGCCTTGATTTTAAGGGGTTTGTGGAGGGGGAAGCGCTGCGCGCGCTCTATGCGTCGGCCGATGCCTTTATCCTGCCCACGCGCGAAGACTGTTACGGTCTGGTATTGCTCGAGGCGATGTGCGCCTCGCTGCCGGTGATTGCCTCAAAATACGCGGACGGTGCGAAGGACTTGATCGAAGAGGGCGCAAACGGGCTGATCGTTGACCCGGAGAATACGCGGCAGCTCTCCGCTGCCATCGATGGGCTCATGAATGAGAGTGATCTGGCGGCTATGGGAAAAAGGAGCTATGAACGGGCTAAGCTGTTTTCTTTTGCGCATGTGGCGGGCGGCTGCATGGATGCGATCCATTGTTGTATGGGGGAAGAATCAACGTAACTCTTTTTATTCCCGGGTTTGGGCGGGCATGAGGTAATCTATGAAAAAAAAGATATTATTTAACGGTTTGGGCAACCGCGGCTGGATTGGCGGTCTTTACTATCTAAAAAATATATTATTCAGCTGTATGCAGAGCGAGGCGATCAGGGACAGGTTTGACTTTGTAGTGTTGATCGACCCCGGGCACGCGGATATTTTTGACAGCTTCCGCGGCAAGGCCGATATTCGCGTCTATGAGGGCGGCGGCAAGTTAAAGCTCGCGCTCTATGAGATGCGTCTCATCTGGTTGGGCGGCGTCAAATACTGCTACGCGCTGGAACTCAACAAAATCGGTAAATTGTTTGCAAAGCGCGGAATTTTCTGGATACCGGATTTTCAGCACAAGAATCTGCCGGAGTTCTTTTCCCGGGAGGAGCTCGCGAAAAAAGACGTCAATTTCCTGGAAGTGACAAGCCGCAGCAATCCGCTGGTGTTGAGCAGCGAAGACGCAAAGCATGATCTGGAACGCTATTATCCCGGGCATCGGTGCAGCGTGGAGGTGGTGCATTTTGTCTCTTATATTGAACCCGAGATACGCGCTGTGACGCCGGAAGTGGAGACGGCTGTCAGGGAAAAGTTTCATCTTGACCGGGCATACATCTATCTGCCCAATCAGTTCTGGCAGCATAAAAACCATCTGGTGGCCGTACAGGCGATCGAGATTTTGCGCCGTCAGGGGCGCTTAAAGGAGTATGATTTTGTTTTTACCGGCAACCTCGAGGATTACCGCAATCCCGCGTATATTGAGCGCCTAAAAGCGATCATGCAGGCGCCCAAAGTGAAAGACGGTATCAAGCTGCTGGGCTTTGTGGATCGGACGGAGCAGCTGGCGATCATGAAAAATGCATGTTTTATCGTGCAGCCGTCGCTCTGCGAGGGGTGGGGCACGGTCTTAGAGGACGCAAAGGTGCTGGACAAGACGGTGCTGCTGTCCGATATTCCGGTACACCGGGAGCAGAAAAATGAGAAGTGCCATTTATTCCCCGCCGATTCGCCGGACGAGCTGGCTGCACTGATGGAGAAAGTCAGCCGTATGAAGTCGTCGGAGAGCATCGAGAGCGGAATCGCCAATATGTACCGCGAGGCCGCAGTCTACGCCAAAGCGCTGGAGCGGGTTTTCTGCCGGTAGGCGTTTGCCGGAAAGATGGGCGCGATTTTTGCAGGGTAGTTTTGGTGTTTGCATACAGCGACAGTCGGTGCGGGAAAGGCAAAGGCGTAAACGCGCCGCTGCTTGATTGGAATCAGAAAGGTTTTGGGCGCTATGAAGAGAATGGTGATTACCGGCATCGGCGGTTTTATCGGCCAGAATGCCAAGAAATATTTTGAGCGGGAGTATGAGATTATCGGTATCGGCCTTGCGGCCGACTACCGCGACGGCGAGAACCCGGTATGCTATTATCAGTGCAATATGTCAAAAAGCGAGGCGGAGCTTTCCAATATATTGACCGATGTACAGCCGGACGTGATCTTACACTGTGCCGGCAGTGCCAATGTGGGGGCCTCCGTGGTCAATCCGGTCGCCGATCTCGAAGGCAACCTGCACAGCCTCTATCATCTGCTGCTGGCCCTGCGCGCATTTGAAAAAAGGCCGAAAGTGATTTTCTTTTCGAGCGCCGGCGTCTACGGCAACCCCGTGCGCCTGCCGATTAAGGAGACGGACGCGCCGGCTCCGATTTCCCCTTACGGACTGCACAAGCTGATGTGTGAGCAGCTTTGCCACTATTACAATACCGTGCACGGATACCGGGTGCGCGCGATTCGCATTTTTTCCGCCTACGGCGCAGGGCTGCGCAAGCAGCTTCTGTGGGATATCTACCAGAAATACGAAAAATCGGGCGAGATTTCTCTGTTTGGGACGGGCCGGGAGAGCAGGGATTTTATTCATGTGCGTGATATCATGCAGGCGATCCGTCTGATTTTGAATTATGAGGGCGGCGAGGAAATATTCAATGTGGCCAACGGCGAGGAGGCCGCCATCGCCGATATCGCGGCGATCTACGCGAAAAAATTGGGGGAAAGCCAGAGTATTGTGCGTTTTAACGGAGAGACGAAAGTGGGCGACCCCTTGAATTGGAGAGCCGATATCTCACGCTTAAAGAGTCTGGGATACAAAAAAAGCGTGGACTTAGAGCAGGGCATCGGAGATTACGTTGACTGGGTGCGTGCCGGGCAATAAAAAAGCGCAGTCGACTGGGTGCGCCGGGCAATCGGAGAGCAGCGGCCGTTACCCCGGCAGTGACTGTGGAAAGGCAGAGGAACAAAGATGGAACAGAAAAAAGATCAGATCGCGCCGGTGATTGTATTTACATACAACAGGCCAAAGCACACCAAACGAACGATAGAAGCGCTGGCAGGCAATGAGCTGGCAGAAAAGACCGATCTGTATATTTATTCCGATGCCCCGAAGCGGGAGACGGACAGGGATAAGGTACAGGAAATCCGGGAATATGCCGCGCATGTAACGGGGTTTGCCAGTGTCCATCTGGTGGAGCGGGAAGAAAATTTTGGCCTGGCCAAAAATATCATCCGCGGCGTGACCGAGATCGTAAACCGGTACGGCGTTGTCATTGTCTTGGAGGATGATCTGATCACCAACCGCTTTTTTCTGCGGTTTATGAACGACGCGCTCCATCATTACAGGGACTGCAAGCGCGTGACCGGCGTGACGGGCTTTTCCCATTTCGACGATACGGTCCGCATCCCGGAGGAGTCCTATTTTCACACGCTCACGGGCACAAGCTGGTCGTGGGGCACATGGGAGGACCGCTGGAGATATTTTGACGAGCTGTGTGTCGACTGGACGGAGATGATCGATGACAGGCGGCTCAGAAGGCAGTTTAACTATGATAATTCTTACGATTTTTACCGGATTATGAAGATGCAGCAGACGGATGAAAATACCAATTCCTGGGCGATACGCTGGTATTGGGCGAACTTTAAAAAGAGCGGCTACATCTTATCGCCGACGAAGTCGCTTGTCAGCAATGAGGGATTCGACGGTACCGGCGAGCATTGCGGCAGGGAGCGTAAGTCCATGTTTGATCACCGGCTTGCCACGGACCGGCCGATAACCTATTTTCCATCCAATATCGCGGAGACGGGTAAGACGCGCAGGCGTCTAAAACGTATCCTGCGCAGGGAGTATCAGCCGAGTCTGTTAAAGCGCGTCTACAACAGGGTCACGCGCCAAAATTATGTCGGCAAGGCTTAAAAGGCAAACGGATGGCATGGGACAAAGTATCAGTGTATCCTTTGATTCGATGGATGGGAAGAGAGGAAAAGTCAGACAGGTATGATAAAGATTTTGGCAATTTTCACCTGCTTTAACCGCAGGGAACTGACGAAGCGCAGCATAGAGACGCTTGCGCACAATCAAGATGTCAAGTTTGACTTTGTGATTGTGGATGACAACAGCACCGATGGCACCAAAGAAATGCTTGCAAAGTTGCCGCAGCAGATTGATTTGGTATCCGGAGACGGCAGCCTTTTCTGGAACGGCGGCATGCATAAGGCGATCGAGCATGTCAAAAAGGAACATGCCGACTATGCCTATTATATGCTGATGAATGACGATACCCGTTTTTTTGACGGCATATTCGACGAGATGGCGCCGTTTCTGAAAAAAGACGAGGTGCTTGTGGGCGCGATCTGCGGGGAACACGGCGAGTTAAGCTATGGCGGGATTAAATATACAAAAGGCATTAAGTATGATAAACTGGGACCGGAGGGAGCCGGCGTCAATTGTTCTACGTTCAATGCCAACTGTGCAATCATTCCCCATGAGATTTTTATGCGGGTGGGCATAGACCCTTATTACAAGCACAGCATCGGAGATTTTGACTACGGGCTTCAGATCAGCAGACTGGGGTATCCGATACACATTTTCCCCAAATATGTCGGGGAGTGTAACGATAATTCCCTGCTTTTGACCTGGCAGGACCCGTCGCTGCCCAGGATAAAGAGGCTGCGCCTAAAGGAGAGCAGAAAGGGGCTGCCGTTTGACGACTGGTTTCACTTCCTGCGCCGCAATTTCGGGCTGGGAACGGCGATTGTGCGCTCGTTTACGCCGTATATTAAGATATTGATTAAGAAATAGTTCATCATAGAAAGGAATTGATTATGCAGGAGTTTATTCAGTTTATCGCGGAAATATTGGAAGTGGAGCCGAAAACGCTCACAATGGAATCGACACAGGAGGAGATTGCAACGTGGGATTCCCTGATGCAGCTGCGTCTCGTGGGCGAGGTGGAGACCAGATATGGCGTCACGATTCCGATGGAGGAGATTGCGGATATTAAGACGATCGGCGGCTTTTACCGTTTTGTACAAAAATAGGCGCAGGGAGTGTGTGATCACAGAGAAGAGCAGAAGGCGGAGGTAGAAAGCTTTGAGACTTGCCATTCTTTCCAATGTCAACCTGGACATGCTGTCAGGACTGTTAAAAAAAGAATATGAGGTGTTTTTGCCGGAAGGATACGGCGGCTGGGTGACCTATGCCCTTGGGCGGCGCGAGGATATGGCGGCGTTTGGCGCGGATTGTATTTTTCTGCTGTTAGACGGCGCCGCGCTGATGCGGGGGCTGTCAGAGGGGGAGTATGAGGAAGCGATGGACAAAACGCTGCAATATATCCGCGGGCTGGCGGACAACTATGAGCAGAGCCTGCTGTTTGTCTCCACGCTTGATTTTTTGCCGGAGCGCGTGGCGGCGGGCGATGCCGCGGACGCAGGACTTCTGGCGGCCGCGCTCTGGGAGCGAAAGCTTGCGGTGCTTTTGGCGGAAAATTTGCGCATCCACCGCTTTCCGCTCAGGGAGCTAATCGCCGGCTGCGGCAGGAGCCGCTTCTATTCCCGAAAGTTTTGGTATATGGGTTCGATTCCTTACGATATGCAGGGGCTGCACCTCTTGGCGGAGGAGATTGGCAAATGTCTTTCCAGGGTCAAACGGGCGCGCTGCAAGGTGCTGGTGACCGATCTCGACAATACGCTCTGGGGCGGTGTGATCGGGGAGGACGGCGTAGAGGGGATTGTGCTGGATGGCGCCCACCAGGGAGCCGTCTATCAGGACGCCCAGAGACAGCTTCTGCGCATGAAAGAGCAGGGGGTGCTTTTGGCGGTCGCCTCTAAAAATAACAGAGAGGATGTCTGCGCCGCGTTTGCTCACCCGCAGATGCTTTTAAAAGAGGAAGATTTTGCCGTGATATCCTGTAATTGGGAGCCGAAAGCTGAAAATATCGCGAAGATGGCAAATGAGCTAAACCTTGGATTGGACGCTTTTGTTTTTCTGGATGACAATGAGGCCGAACGGGAGGCGGTGCGCATCGCGCTTCCGCAGGTAAATATAGCGGGATTTCCGACGGATATGACGGGATATGCCGATTTTCTCGCAGAGCTCTATGAGACTTACTTCTTTCAGTGGCGCACGACCGGAGAAGACCGGGAAAAGACCGGCCAGTACCGGGCGGAGCGTATGCGAAAGGAGCAAAAGGAGGCCGCGGTCTCCTACGAGGATTACCTGCGGTCACTGGGGACCAAGATTCGCATTGCGGAAGTGACGGAACCGCTGAAGGAGCGCGCGTTACAACTGATGAATAAGACCAATCAATTTAATACGCAGACGCTGCGCATGGAAGCGCCCGAGCTGGAAGCATATTTAAAGAGCGGCGGCAGGCTGCTGCTGGCGGAGGTTGCCGATCGATACGGCAGCAGCGGCTGGACGGCGGAGTTTTTGTATCACAGGGAAGACGATACGGTGACGGTCGATAATTTTTTGATGAGCTGCCGGATTATGGGCAGGCAAATTGAGCACGCCATCGTAGACGATATCTTGCAGCGCCTGCGCGGACAGGGCGTGCGGGCAGTACAGGCGTTCTATAAGCGGACGGCGAAAAATAAGCCGGTGGAACAATTGTGGCAGCAGTTTGGGTTTGCTCAGACAAACGCGACGGAGGACGGCGCGAGCTTTGTGTTGAAGCTGGCGGACTACAAAGCGCCGCCGCAGACAGGAATCCACAGTGTGATATGGGAGGCAGTGTGAGAAGAACTTCTAGAGCTCGCAGCAGAGGCTGCTTCGCTAAGAAGTTCTAAACTTGCTTTGCAAGTTTTTCTCACACCAGAGAATCCCAAAAGCACGCCATGCATGGCGTTGGATTCTCCGTGCAGATTTGATATTCCGCAGAAGCGGAATTAGGGAGGTTAGGATGACAAGTTTTTACAGTGAAGAAGAATTAAGAGAGATCGGCTTTGCCCGCCTGGGGCATGATGTGAGGATCAGCCGCAAGGCGAGCATCTATGGCGCGTCTTCCATCGCGATCGGCAGCCACGTCAGAATCGACGATTTTTGTGTGCTGAGCGGCAATATCACGATCGGAAACTATGTTCACATCGCGGTTATGACGGCGCTGTTTGGCGGCACGGCGGGGATTACGTTTGAGGATTATACGGCCATCTCCTCCCGCTGCGCGGTGTATGCCGCGAGCGACGATTATTCGGGGGAGTATATGACAAACCCGACGGTCCCGTCGGAATATACGCATGTCTTGGAGGCGCCGGTGCTGATAAAAAAACACGCGATCATCGGCACGGGCTCGACGGTCATGCAGGGCGTGACTTTAGCGGAGGGGACAGCGCTCGGCGCGATGACCTTTGCCACGAAAGACACAAAGCCGTGGGGCATCTACATGGGCTTTCAGTGTGTGCGGGTCAAAGACCGCAGTAAAAAACTTTTGGATATCGATCTGTCGGAGCTTGAAAGGGATGTGAATTAGGGGGAGCGGAAGATGGGAAGTATCAGCTTTGTGATTTTAAATTATAAAATATGGCAGGAATCCGTCGCCTGCGCGGAGTCGATTTTGCAGACACAGACGTATGGCAACTACAGCATCGTGATTGTCGATAACGGTTCGGGAAACGACAGTGCAGAGCGGCTTCGGGCGCACTTTGCACAGGAAAAGAGAGTGTCTGTCGTGGCGTCGGAAGAAAATCTTGGCTTTGCCAGGGGCAATAATCTGGGCATTGCCTACGCGAGAGATCAGTTCGACCCGGATTTTATTGTCGTGGCAAACAGCGATATCATTTTTGAACAGCCGGATTACTGTGAAGAGCTGGTAAATATCTACAAGCGCAAGCGTTATGATATCCTGGGCGGCGATATCGTCGACGCCGGGCGGATGAAGCATTTAAACCCGGTGGCGCGGGAGCGCAGCTATAGCCTGTCCTATATGAGAAAGCAAGTGCTGGTTTCGTGGGCAAAGAGCGTGATCTTTCGTCTGATTCGCCTGTTACACTTAAAGAAAGCGGTCGCTGGCCACTACGGGCTTACGGCGGACGAGAACGGAATCTATACGGCGGACGGCAGCAAAAATCTGACGACCCGGGAAGTGGCCGGCAGGTCGGTGGCGGCGGACGAGCGCATGGAGCACCAGCTTCCCGGCGTACTGCTGCACGGGTGCTGCCTGATCTTTTCCAGGGATTTTTTCAAGGGACAGCAGGGATTTTATGATAAGACTTTTTTATATGCGGAGGAGGAGATTCTCTATTATCTGGCGTTAAAAAAGAATCAGACGGTGCTCTATTCTCCCAAAATCGTCTGTGTGCACAAGGAGGGGGTCTCCACAAAGGCTTTAAAAAAGGATTTTTTCGACGCCAAAATATTTTACTTTTCCCATATCACACATTCTTACCGGATTTTTTTGGAGTTGATGAAGGAGTATGAATAATCGCAGGAGAGGAATGGTCAACATTGCTGCCGGAACGATTTCCCAGCTCGTGATTATACTGCTGGGGCTGTTGCTGCCCCGGCTTTTTTTGGTGCGCTTCGGTTCGGAGACAAACGGGTTTATCAATTCCATCACACAGTTTTTTTCGTATTTTACATTGTTTGAGGCGGGGGTTGGAACGGCAACTCTACAGGCGCTCTACGGCCCTGCGGCGCGGGATGACAGGCAGCGGATAGCAGACATCCTGGCGGCGGCGTCGCGCTTTTACCACCGCACCGGTATCTGCTATCTTGGAGCCGTCTGCCTGCTGGCGGTCGGTTATCCGCTGTTTGTCAGCGCCCAGGATATTTCGCCCGTCACGATGGCGCTTGTGATCTTGCTGCAGGGCTGCGGTGGTGCCATATCCTATCTGTTTCAGGGAAAGTATCTGATTCTTCTGCGCGCACAGGGGAAAAACTATCTGATCTCCCTGGTGGTGACGACCGTGAATGTGGCGATCAGCGGCGGACGGATTTTAATGATGCTTTTGGGAGCGCCTCTGGTGGCGGTGCAGGCTTGTTTTTTTGTGGTACATGTGGCGCAGATGCTGTTCTACCAGTGGTATCTGAAAAAAAACTACGGCTGGCTGGCGATGAGGGCAGAGCCCGACTATGCGGCGATCGCCCAGAAGAATTCCGTGCTCGTCCACCAGTTTTCAACGTTAGTGTTTAACAACACCGACGTCATATTGCTGACGGTCCTTGGGGGCGATTTAAAGATTGTCAGTGTGTACACGATCTACAATATGATCGTCAGTATGTGCCGTGTGCTGATCAATCAGATCAACGAGGGGGTGGCGTTCCGCCTGGGGCAGCTGTATCAGACGGACAGGGAGCGATACAAAAGATACCACAATTATTTTGAGCTGTTTAATATAACGCTCGGTTTTTGCGTGTTTACGACCGCGTATGTATTGCTTGTTCCGTTTATCCGGCTCTACACAGCGGGGGTGAACGATATCAATTATATTTTGCCGTATCTGCCGCTTTTGTTTGTGCTGGTGCAGCTGATTTCCTCCTCCAGACAGGCAGCCGCCTGTCTCATAGAGTTTGCGGGGCATTTCGAGAGCACCAAGCGGCGCTCCCTTATGGAGACGGGCATCAATCTGGCAGTCAGTATCGTGTTGATTCCGCGGTGGGGGATTTACGGTGTGCTGGCCGGAACGATCGCGGCGCTTGCCTATCGCGCCAACGATATGGTGCTCTATACGCAAAAGCATATACTGGAGGAAAAGCCGTACCGCACATACCGCAGATGGGCCGTGCACTATCTGATCTTTTTTGCGGTCTGCCTGGTCACCGGGCGGCTGCAGCTTTGCGCGGCGTCCTACGGCAGATGGGTTCTTATGGCAATACCGGTCACGCTCGCGGTCGCGGCGTGTTATGCGGCGGCGAATCTGCTGACCGAGTATAAGACGCTAAAACAACTGTTTCATACATTAAAAAAATAGCGGGGAATGTGAAGAAAATCACGAAACTTGAAAGTACCTCAAATGTGAATAAATCACGAAACTCGAAAGTATCTTGTTCAGCGATTTCAAGCTTAACAATTCATTTTGTAGTACATTGGGAAAGGTATGGTTATTTCATGGGAGAGTGTGAAGGCAAGATCAGCGTGATTGTTCCGGCCTACAACGCGGCGGAATATATTGAGGACTGTATTGGCAGTATTTTTCATCAGAATTTCATAAACATGGAGATAATAATAATAGAGGACGGTTCTTCGGACGGGACGCCTGCGGTCTGCGACAGGCTGGCAGCGCGGTATGATAAAGTCCGGCTCGTACACCAGAAAAATGCCGGCGCGGCAGCGGCGAGAAACCGGGGGCTTTTGATGGCTGACGGGGAGTGGGTGATGTTTGTGGATGCCGACGATATGCTCTGTCAGGGGGCGCTCGCGTGTGCCTTGGACGCTGCCAAGCGTCTGCAGGCAGACCTGGTGCTTTTTAACATGCAGTATGAGTACGCCGGCGGCCGCGTCAAACAGGTCGTTCCGCTTGAGGGCGCCGAGCGCGTCTTTCGTCTGGACGCCGAGCGGGCCGCTCTGGAGGATATGATGCTGACGGAGCGGACGCCGCGGCGGGAGAGCTTTGTCAATATGACAGGCCCATACTGTAAGCTGATCAAAAAAGAATGTACGGCGGGCTGCCGGTTCCCGGAAGAGCTTAGCTCGGGGGAGGATGCCTGTTTTGTGTTTCAGGTGCTGCGAAACTGCGGGAGGATGGCATATCTGTCCGATATTTTTTATCGCCGCATCGTCCGGGAGGAATCCTTGTCCATGAAACAGGACGACGATTTCTGGCGGCGCAGGAGCGATTACGTCAACTGGGTACTGGATTATTTCGGGCGGCAGGCGGAAGAAAGAGAGGAGGCATTGAATTATTTCCGCTATCAGAACGAACAGCTGGTAATCTGGCATTATTTTATGCGTGGCAGCAGGCTTACCTATCGCCAAAAGCGGGCCGCGGTGTCCGCCTACGGACAGAGAGTGAAAGGAAAAACAGATTACAAGAATTTAGAAGCCGATCATAAAGTTTATCTTTTTTTCATAAAATATCGCGTATTTTGGGCGCTTGACCTGTTGAATCGTGTTAAAAATGTAGTAAAATATTTAAAACGCATCTAAAGTATGCTATAATGTCAAAAAACATGCTATGCGCCAAAGCGCGCATCCGAAGCCAGATGCAATGTGCAAAGCACATGGCATCATGCCGGCAGTATGAGAGAAAGATTAAAATACATGAGTTTAATGGAAAGCGGCCGATCAAAAAAGATCGACGATCTCAAAGCAATCGCGATGATTCTTGTTGTACTTGGACATGCGTTCAGCTATTATGAACAGACAAACGGTTTGGGCGGCATATGGTATCTGTGCAAGGAAGTCATCTATGCCGTCCATGTGCCGCTGTTTTTTGTGATCGCGGGATATCTGTGCCGTCCCAGAGCGGTGAAAGGGTATCTGTGGAGCAAGGTGTGCCGCATTTTGATACCTTTTTATCTGTTTGCGCTTTTGAAAGTGATGTACACCTGGCTGTTCTCTGTGGAGTTTTCCCACACCGGAGGGTTTTGGAGCGATATCGCGGAAGTTTTTTACGCGGGCTCTGTCTATTGGTTTTGCTATGCCCTGTTTGTCCTGTATCTGATCGCGCCTTTGCTGTGGAAGCGAAAGTCTTCTACGCTGCTTGCGATTGTCGTCGTCCTCATTATCGCCAATACGGTGCGCGATTATTTCGGTATCAGGGTTACAAGTTTTCTTCAGATGAATACGGCGAGATATTATAGTATTTATTTTATAGCCGGCATGTGTATGAACCGCAGGGAGATCGGTGAAAAGGTCACGCGCATCATTGCCGGAAAGCGGGCGGTTGTGCTCGCGGCCCTGGCGGCGGCCGCCATGTTATGGATAGACTTGTCCGGGTTTGGCGTGGCTGTATTTCGCGTGATCGAGGCATTTTCGCTGATGATACCGCTCTACCGCATCTTAGCCGCACGCGAGCGGTGCACGGCGTCCCAAAAAGCTGGCGCCTTTTACCGATTGATGCGGTTGACAGACAAGACGTTTGAGACCATCGCCCGGTATACGTTACAGATCATGTTGTTTGACAGCTTTTTTAAGGTGGTATTGTTCCAAATATTTGGCAGGACGACCGGTATCAACATAGGCATACTGTTTGTCATCACCGCGCTGAATATAGGTATGGCAGTGGTCTGCTGTAAGGTTATAGAGCGGATTCCGTATGTCCATTTTTTGTTTGGCCTGCAATTGTCTCGTAAAACCGGCAGGTCGTGAGAAAGGTATGGTTATTCGTGTGAAAAATACACTTTTCACACGGCGATTTGTGTCTGCGCGCTGCAAAGCCATAATGGCTTACACAAAGTCGCTTATGCGCAAAAGCAGCGCAGAAATGAGGATTTATTATGAAGAAAAGAACGCGTATGGCCTGCCTCATTCTGGCGGCAGCATTATTTGCGGGAGCAGCCGTGCCTGCGCAGGCGGCCCAGGAGGGAAACGGCGCGCCGTGGCCGATTCCGGGGATTGGGGATGACATCAATCCGGGTGATCTGCCGAATATCATTTCCCCGGGAAACGGGAGCGGAGGAAATACAGGCGGCAACGGGAATATACAGAGCGAAAAAGAGCCGAACGATGATATTGCCACAGCCAACGCCATTGGGCTGGGGAAACCGATCGTTGGTTCCACGCACAGCGAGGGCGAAGTGGATATTTTTAAATTCACTTTAAAAAAGGCTGTGTATGTGAATGTCAGTATGGAATATACCGCCACAAATACGGGAGCAAATCTCTGGTTTGCTTATATCAGGGACTCGAGAGGTAAAGTCATGAATAAGACGCTGGACAATCTTTTTGCCACGGATACCGACGGGTATGCGCAGTCCGGCCAGATCAAGCTGAAAAAAGGCACCTACTATGTGACGGTGGTGGGATATGCGCTGGCCTACGGCAGGAATTATACGCTGTGCGTCAATGAGATCAAGGCCAAAAAGCCGGAATTATCCGGTGTCGCGGCGAGCGGATACCGCGCCGTTGACGTCTCTTGGAAGCCGGTGCCGGGTGCCTATGCTTATTATGTTTACCGCAGTACGACAAAAAAAGGAAACTATAAAAAGGTTGCCACGCAAAAGGGAACGCTTAGCACCGCCTGGACCGACAAAAAAGTGCAGACGGGGAAAACCTATTATTATAAAGTGAAATCGGTCGTCAAGACTGCAAAGAAGACGGTCAGCCCTGCCTCAAAAGTCTTGGCGGCAAAGCCGATGCCGCAGGCGCCGTATGTATTGCCGGAGGCCGGAAAAAAGAGGGTGGACTTGCGGTGGTTGCGCGTGGAGGGGGCAAACGGTTATGAGGTTTACCGGAGTACGACGGCAAACGGCGCCTACAAAAAGGTAAAAACGGTCAAAAAGGGAAGCTCCACGGCTTATACGGATACAAAAGTGAAAAAGGGCACAACCTATTATTATAAGGTCCGCGCATACGCTAAGGTGAAAAAGAAGAACGTGTACAGTGACTATTCTGCTGTGGTTTCCGCCAGGCCGGAATAATCGCGGCAGAGAGGATTTGACTTATGATAACATCTGGATTATTTATTCTGGCTTTTGCGGCATTGCTTTCGGGCATCATCTGGTGCCCGAAAGCGGAATGCAAAATGAACGGCGTCAGTATGGCGGTCATGGGAACGATGGCCATCTTTTGTTATCAGGCGTTTTGCGCTCTGGTTTATGCGAAGGTCGGGATACAGGTCAATATAGAGACAACGACGGCGTCCATGTTTGCGGCTGCCGCGCTCCTGTGGGGTTATACCGCCAGAAAGAGGCGTGTGCAGAGGGTGGCATTGCGCCCGGCGGACGTTTTGTGTCTGGCGCTGCTGGCGGTGCTGGTCGGATGGATGTCGCTGCATATGTTTACGCCCGAGCTTAGGCTTTGTTATCCAAACAGCGATCCGGCCATTCATTTTCGGGATGCGATGCGCACGGTGAGAGGCAAAGAGTTGGGCAGTTTTTATTTTTCTTCCTTTATCAATGCCATGTTTATCGAGCTGTTTGCACCGTTTATAGCGGTGACCAGCTACTACAAGGCGTTTATTCTGGGCGATATCTTTATGCATCTGCTGGAGATCTGGATGTTTTATGTTCTGGCGGTTACCGTGAGCAACCGCAGGGTCTGCCGCGTCTTTGCGCCTGTTTTCGCGGCTGGGTACTTTATGGGCTATCCCGCTTACAGTTACATGACGGGAGGCTTTGTCACATGGAGCACCGGCGTCATGGTTTTTATGTTTTTGATTTACGCGCTGCTGTTGTTCGAGCGTTTTCCCGGACAGAGATGGTGCAGCGGGGCTTTGCTGGCTTTGGGGCTCTACGCGAATCTCTGCTGTAACAGGCTGTTTGTCCCCGTCAACAGCGCGGCCCTGTTTGTGGCGCTGTTTGTGCTGGTCTGCCAGATGAAATTGCAGGGGCAGATTTCCGGAAAATATTTTGCCATATTTCTGGGGGTTGTCGCTGTGGGGAGCCTGGCTGCCGCTGTCTTTTTCTTTGGCCACTGGGGCTCGGTGGCGCATATGCTGGAATACGTGCAGACCGTGGGAGGCACGTACCGCTCCATGTATGTGGACCTGGTATTTTTTGTGCCGGCCTTTATCTTTGTGTTTTACGAGGCTTTTTTTCGGCGCGGCCGCTCGAAAATGCTGCTGGTGCTGTCGCTTTGTATGCTGGTTGTCACCATAGCGATGTATGTGCTCTGGTATAATTATCTGATGTCCACATACTACTATTACAAGATTTACTATAACCTCTGGCTGCTGGGGTGGCTGTTGGCAATGATGGCGCTCGATATCATGGCCGAAAAAAAGCAGCTGCCGGCGTTTGCCTCTTATTTTGGCCTGGTGGCCGGCCTGGCGGCGATTACGCTGTCCAATTATGACGTGAAGATGTGGAATCACAATGTCGATTACAACTATGCCTTTGTGCCCAAAAATGTCTTTTATCTCTACCGTTTAAATGCGGACAGCCTGATGACCGATTATGCGGACTATGAGATATCGCCGCAGATCATGGATGTGTTTGCGCGCGGTGTTGCGGAGCAGGAGAAGGTGGTGATTCTCTCGGACAACGATGTGTACCGGTATTGGTACAACGCGATGACCATACAGCGCACCTATTCTACGACGAAATACGAGCTTCCCACGCTGCTCAAAAAACTGGATAAAAAGAAAGTGACAAGGCTGCTGCTGTGCAAGGACGACAATTTTTATCAGCAGTATCAGGATTATTTTGCCCTGTGCCCGGTGATCTACGAAAACGGGGACGCGCTGATCGTCGGCTGTCCGGGAAAAACCTGGAAAGATGTTGCAAAGTCGGAAAGATATGATAAGAAAAAGCTGAAATTATACCGCTATGTGAAAAAGCATCTGCAGGAGGAACGGGTGGTTCTGATGGCGGACCGCACTGCCATGGCGGATTATATGGCGTACAGCCGGAAAACCAAAAAGAAGTGCTCCGACTGCTATACATGGAAATTTGACGCCAAGGGAAACCTTGACAATTTAAACAATCTTGGCATCCGTTACGTTGTGCTATTGTACGACGACGAATACTATCAGCAGAATCAGTACTATTTTGATTCGCAGGAGACGGTTTTTGAAAATGCTGCCGGCAAAGTGGTGCGCTGTCTGGGCGATTACTGGAGCACACAGTACCGGTAAAGATTGTGACAAAAGAACAAATGAGAGACGAAGGAACCAAGCTGTTACGTTTTATCAAAAGATACAAGGAGTGATGTGCCGTTGCGAAGAAGAGACAAATATAAACATCTGTTAAATGGTATGGCAAATTTGCTGCTGCTGCTGTTCCAGACGCTGATGTTCGCCTATATCTGGTATGAAGTATATGTTCCGACCTTAAACAAGACGTTTTTCCGTCGCGGAAACTGGGCGGTCATCGGTATCTATATCCTGTTTGTGTTCTTTTTTACAAACTTTTTCGGCGGTTATCGAATCGGTTATCTGCGGATTACGGATATCTGCCTCTCGCAGATTCTGGGGATTATTTGCGCCAATTTCGTTGCCTATTTTGAGATGTGTCTGGTATCGCGCAATTATCTGAAGGTATGGCCGCTGTTGATACTCACGCTCGTCGAAGCGCTGGTGATCATCCCCTTTGTCTATCTGGTCCGCTATATCTATGTGCGCCTTTATCCGCCGCGCAGGATGATTGTCGTGTACGGAAAGTATTCGCCCAATGATCTGATTGCAAAGATCAATACCAGAAAGGACAAGTATAATGTCTGCGCGTCGGTCAGTTACCAGATCGGCTATCAGAAGCTCTATCCGCTGTTACAGGAGTACAATTCCGTCCTCTTAAACGATCTTCCGGCGGCGGCGAGGAACCAGATCATGAAATATTGCTATCAGGAGTCCATCCGCGTGTATGTGACGCCGAAGATTTCCGATGTGATTCTGTGCGGCGCCGAGGATATCCATCTGTTTGACACGCCGCTTCTGCTGGCGAGAAACCAGGGGCTTACGGTGGAACAGCGTTTCCTAAAGCGGTCGATGGACATTGTCATTTCCGGTCTTATGCTGCTGTTGCTGTCGCCGTTTATGCTGCTTACGGCGCTGGCGATCAAGCTCTATGACAGGGGGCCGGTATTCTATAAACAGGAACGGCTGACCAGAGACGGAGAGATCTTTGAGATGATTAAGTTCCGCAGTATGGCGACCAATTCCGAGACGGCCGGAGCGCGCCTCGCGGCAAAAAACGACGACCGGGTGACGCCGGTGGGCAAATTGATACGGCGCATCCATTTCGATGAAATACCGCAGCTGCTGAATATATTAAAAGGCGATATGTCGATCGTGGGGCCACGGCCGGAGCGCCAGGAGATCGCGGACAAATACACAAAGAAAATACCGGAATTTGTGCTCCGGCTCAAAGTCAAGGCCGGGCTTACGGGCTATGCGCAGGTATATGGCAAATACAATACCACGCCCTACGACAAAGTGAAGCTGGACATTACCTATATCGAGAATTATTCTCTCTGGCTCGATTTTAAGCTGCTGCTTATGACTGTGAAAGTGATCTTCCAGAAAGAGAATACGGAAGGAATTGACGTGGACAGGAAAACGGCGCTCAAAGAATAGAAAGGCAGGGGGCAATTGGTTTCGATTATTACGCCGGCATATAATTGTGAAGCTTACATCGAAGAAACAATAAAAACCGTTTTAGACCAGACCTATACGGACTGGGAACATATTATTGTCGACGACGCTTCGACGGACAGTACTGCTGATCTTATCAGCCGCTACGCGGACGCGGACGCGAGAATACGTTTAATCCGCCTGACGGAAAACAAAGGCGTGGCCAATGCAAGAAATGTTGCGCTTGACCTTGCGCAGGGGGATTACATCGCGTTTCTGGACAGTGACGATAAGTGGAAGCCGGGAAAACTCGAGCGCCATCTAAAGTTTATGCGGCGGCGGCAAGTAAATTTTTCTTATACCCCGTATGACGTCATCGACGCGAAAGGAACTTATATCAAAGAGATCGTGCCAAAAAGGAAAGAGGTATCCTACCGCCAGCTATTGCAAACCAATGTGATGGCCTGCTGTACGATTATCGTAAAGCGCGAGCTCCTTCTGGGCGAACGTATGCCGTCCATCGGCCATGAGGACTATGCGATGTGGCTCAACGTGCTGCGGCATACCGGAGAGAAGGCGGTATGTTTTCCCGAAAACCTGTCCGTTTACCGCAAGCTGTCAGATTCCGTCAGCGCCAACAAATGGAAGACGATCGGCTGGAATTATCATATCTATCACAGCCATCAGGGCTTGGGTGTGCTGCAAAGCTGTTATTATCTGATGAATTTTATTGTGCGAACTGGAGTAAAATATCTGATAAGAAAATGAAAAGACGTTTTTTGACAAATGATCAGAGATGGGATATAATAATTTGAGCTTTTGGGTGTAGGGGGAAATGACAATGTGTCCCAGTTTAAAAGAGCTTCAAAATAGCCTGCTTGAAATGTATCAGAGTTTTTATGATGTGATGGAGCAGGAAGGGCTGGATGTCTTTTTGGTCGGAGGCTCCGCGCTCGGCGCCATCCGGCACCGGGGATTTATCCCGTGGGATGATGACATGGACGCGGCGATGCTGCGGGCGGACTTTGAAAAGATGGAGCGGCTCCTGGCGGCACGCGGCGGAAGGATTGGCGTTTACCGGTATCTTCCGGCAGAAAATGAAATCCATCCCGATGCGCCGGTCGGCCATCTCTACGATACGCGCATGGTGGAGAAACGGGGCTATGCCCTCTCGCCAAAGATTGACATTCATCCGCTCGACGGCGTGCCTGGGCGTGGCCTGATGCGAAAAATGCAAAATGTCATTTCCAAAGTATATTATCTGTTTGCCTATAACCATCCGACCAAAAACAAAGGGAAAGTCATGAAGATGATCACGCGCCTGATACTTGCCGTTACGCCAAAGAGGCTCAGGCTGGCATATGTCAGAAGCGGCAAACGGTTTATCACCCGCTGGAACCGGGCGGATATGACGCATGTTTGCAGTCTGTACGGGGAAGCGGGATACACGAGAGAAACCCTTCCCTGCGAGATGGTGCTGCCGGCGAGGCGCGTTCCGTTTGAGGACAGGGAGTTTAAGACTTTTGCGGATGTCGAGGGGTATCTCGCAAGAAGATACGGGGACTATATGACGCTGCCGCCGGCAAGCGAACGGCGCCCTGTGCACGGCATTGCGGATGTGGAAGAGACATGTTAAAACAGATCAAGGATTTAGGCAAACGTTTTATTGATTATACCATTGAGCGTGACAGGAGGATATACCGGCTTAGGCATACGCCGTTTTGCCTGCGCATATCACTGGTGAGAAGATTTGAAAAACGATACGGGGCGCTGCCCGTCTGTCCCCGCAAAGTAGTGATCGACAATTATATGGGAAACGGCTACGGCTGCAACGGCAAATATGTGACAGAGCGACTGCTTTCCCGCCGGGCGGATTTGGATATTGTCTGGGTGGTAAGGGAGAAAGAAGCGATGTGGGAGCAGTTTCCGCCGGGCGTGCGGCTTGTGGAATACGACACCAAAGAGGCGCTCTATGAGTACGCTACCGCGGCGGTTTGGCTCTGCAATTATCATCTGGTGAAATATTTAAACCGTGGATTACAGAAAAAAGAGGGACAGGCTTATATTCAGATGTGGCATGGTTCCTTTGGCATAAAGAAAATAGAGCAGGATTGCGGGATATTGACAGAGATGAAAAGCTGGAATTATCTGGCGCAGAAAAATGCCGCCCTCACGGATTATTGGATATCCAACAGCCGGTTCGAGACGGAAATTTACCGCAGCGCATTCTGGGGGGCCGGCGAGATCTTAGAGTACGGCCATCCGCGCAACGATATCTTTTTTTGCGCGGATAAAGAAGACCTGCGCCGCGGCACGAAAGAGGCGCTTGCCCTGAAAGCGGAGGCACGTGTCGTGCTCTATGTACCCACGTTCCGCGAGCGGGGCGCATCTTCTGCGGGGAAGCTCCCTGTCGGTGAATTGCTGCATGCACTGCAGGAAAAGTGGGGGTATGATTACCGTTTTGTGGTGCGCTTCCATCCCAGGATGGCGCAAAACGAGCGAGCTTCTTTGTTAGAGAAGTGGCAGGATGTTCCGGTGACCGACGCCACTGGCTATCCCGATATACAGGAGCTTCTACTGTGTGCAGATCTTGTGATAACCGATTATTCCAGCTGTATTTTTGATTTTATGCTCACCGGCAGGCCGGGTTTTTTGTTTGTGCCGGACCGGGATTCCTACGGCGAGGAACGGGGGTTTTATTATCCACTTGAGCAGGCGCCGTTTCCGGTGGCCCAGACAAAAGAGGCGTTGATCGAACAGATCAGATGTTTCGATACAGACCTCTATCAAAAGAGCGTTGCGGCGTTTCTAAAGCAAAAGGGTTCCAAAGAGGACGGTCAGGCGTCGGAGCGCGTAGCGCGGCTGGTGCAGGAACTGTGCGGGAAGGTCATTGAGGATTGATATGTTTGTGAAATTAAAAAAGTCGTGTAAACAATTTGTAAAGAGCAGAAATTTGTTGCAGGAGCTGGTGGTGAAAGGCGTGCGGCTGAAATACCGGAGATCCTACCTTGGCATCATCTGGTCGCTGCTCGAGCCGATTTTGATGACGATCGTACTCACGATCGTATTCGGGACGCTGTTGGGCAAAAAAGACCCTACGTTTCCGCTCTATATTCTGTGCGGCCGCCTTTTGTATTCGTTTTTTTCTTCCGCGACTAAGGGAGCCGCGAAAGCGGTGCGCATGCATGCGGGGATGATTCGCAAGGTGTATGTGCCCAAATATATGTACCCGCTGTCGAGCGTGCTCTCCAATTATGTGATCTTTCTAATTTCACTGGTGGTGATCGTGCCGCTGTGTATCTACTGCCATGTCGTTCCGACATGGCGTATTGTGCTTGTGGTGGTTCCGCTGTTTGAAATATTTCTTATGGCTTACGGCGTGGGGATGATTCTCGCGACGATCGATGTGTTCTTCCGCGATATCGAGTATTTGTGGGATGTGTGCCTGATGCTCATCATGTATACGAGCGCCATTTTTTACGACGCAAACAAGCTTTTAGGCGGAGCGGCCGGGTGGCTGTTGCGCATCAATCCGGTGTACGGCCTGATTGCCAATTTCAGGAACTGTGTCTACGGCCGGCCGTTGGATTTGAATCTGCTGGCCTACGGTTTTGTGTTCAGTATCGTGGTGCTGATCGTGGGGCACTTTATGTTTTATCGCAGACAGGATGAGTTTATACTCTATTTATAGGAATATGCCGCTGGAGGTATTGACATGGCAAAAAAGGCATTGGTGGTAGAACACTTGGGAATGAAGTTTAATTTGGGAAGGGAAAAGGCTGCGGGGGCGAGCGGGATTTTGGGCAGGCTCAAAAGCCGCCGTATGGGCGCGGATGAATTCTGGGCTCTGACGGACATCAGCTTTTCCCTGGACGCTGGGGACCGTCTCGGCATACTGGGATTAAACGGCGCCGGAAAGAGCACGCTCTTAAAGGCCATTGCGGGTGTGTTTAAGCCTACTTGCGGTTCGGTCAAACGCTACGGCAAGGTGGTGCCGCTGCTCGAGCTGGGAGCGGGGTTTGAAAAGCAGTATACCGGAAGGGAAAACATCTATCTGTACGGAGCGATGCTCGGATACAGCAGGGAATATATCGACAAAAAATTTGATAAGATCGTGGAGTTTTCGGAACTCGGCAGGTTTATTGACGTGCCGATCGAGAATTATTCGTCCGGTATGCGCTCGCGGCTTGGGTTTTCAATCGCGACAGCCACCGAGCCGGAGATTTTGATCTTAGACGAGGTGTTGTCGGTCGGCGATGTGAAGTTTCGCAGAAAGAGTATGAGAAAAATACAGAGCATGATGGGGGAGGGAACGACGGTTCTTTTTGTGTCACATTCCCTTCAGCAGGTGCGCAAGATCTGCAATAAAGCGATGATCTTAGAGGACGGGAAGCTGATTGCCATTGGGGATATGGATGAGATTGCGGCCCGGTATGAAAATATGTACAGTGTCATCAAGGACAAGGAGGAGCGCAAAGCAAAACGGCGGGCGAAAAAGATTGAGCGGCTGCAGCAGTTGCAGCAGGAATATGAAAAGTCCCTGCAATTGCAGCAGGAGATCGCGGCACGCGATCAGGCGTCAGATCAGCAGAATGACATGCAGAAAGTGCGTGTAGGGCAGGATGGAGTACCGATAAATCAGCAGGATGGCGTGCAGAAGGTGCCTGCAGTGCAGGATGGAGTACCGTCAGATCAGCAGGATGGCGTGCAGAAGGTGCCTGCAGTGCAGGATGGAGTACCGTCAGA
>CANONN010000018.1 GCA_947567625.1 uncultured Roseburia sp.
CGAAGACAAACTTTAAATGAGCCGGATTCCGTAACTATGAAGCCGAAGGCTGAATTGTTACCCAATAACAAAAGGTGCCATAAAATGTTACTTGAGAAAATCTGTGATATGTTATAAAATGATTACATATAATATCAGAAACGGAGATTAGTGTGAAAAATAAATTTTTCACACGGCGATTTGTGTCTGCGCGTTGCTTGCCACAAAGTCGCTTATGCACAAAAGCAGCGCAGAAATTGGGATTTTTATGGAAGAATTGTTAAGAAAACAGTTGTTGTTTCAAAAAATTATCGCAGGTTTGTTAGCGCTTTTTGTGGTGATTGTACTTGTCATTGTTTTGACGCTGCGAAGTTATGTGGGCCAGATGGCAGACTCATTGGAGGAGGCCATGGTAAAAATCGAGCAGATTGATGTGGAAGCCATCAACGATACGGTCGGCACGACGCAGGATCTGATGGACAGTGTGGAAGATTTGTCAGATGCCGTAGATCAGGTCACCGGCAGGGTGCAGCAGTTTGATACATGGATACAGGGGCTTGGTATTTTTCAATAAAACAGCTTCCTATTATTTTCTGCGCTTCGTGTGCTTCTTTCCCGCTACGCTGTAGCCGAATGTGCCAAGTTTTTCACCGAGAAGAAAATATTCTCCGTGAGAGTAGGCGAGAAGACCGGCGGCATGGAGGTCAAATTTACCGTTTTCGCGCAGATACCGTTCGTCGACCGTGACGCCTGCCACGTCGGCGAGAAACATAGAATGGCTGCCAAGCGGCAGTATCCGGTTTACTTTACATTCGATATTGACAGGGCTCTCGGCGATGCCGGGGGCCTTGACGTGTTTGGAGGGTAAAGGCGTGAGTCCCAGCTCTGCAAATTTATCGTGTTCTCTGCCGGAGCGCACGCCGCAGTAGTCGGTGGCACGGGCCAGTTTTTTGGTGGTCAGATTCACCACAAATTCGCCGGATGCCTCGATGATATGGTAGGAATAGCGCGAGGGGCGCAGCGAGACGGAGAGCATGGGGGGATTGGTGCATACCGTGCCGGCCCAGGCTGCCGTTATAATATTCGGTTTCCCCAATAGTTCGGGTTTGGCGTTTTCAAAGGCATCGTCCATCAGTTGGCAGCTGATCATCACAGCCGGCAGCGGATAGAGCATATTTCCTGGCTTAAATTCCTGTTTTCCCATCCTCATAACATTCCTTTTTCTTCAATTATAAATAGTCTGCCGCCCGCCTTTCTTATGAATAGCGGCATCGGATAACATATCCCGTAATACGAATGTGCAGCCTCTACGGAATCAAAATATCCATCAGATAGGCATAGACTTGTTCGCTCTGTTTTTTCCAGTTTTCACAGATAGCATTTGCCTGATTTTTGTCCGGTACGGTGAGGGTCAGATCGATCAGATTTTTCCCCCGCACCTGGAAACGGCAGCGCACCGCATAGTCTTTGTCGGGCGTGCGGTCATAATCGGCCAGGAAGGCATTGTCGTTTCTAAGCCGCATCTGATTCATTTCCAGATAGGCAGTGATATCCCGGTCGATGCCGTCCGTGATTTTGTCGCGAAATAAGTCTAACGTCTCTTTCCCGGCAGCGGTCAGCGAGTAGAGGGTATTGTTGTGCGTGGACTCCGTCAACACCAGCTTTGCGTCGACAAGCTCGGCGATCGCTTGCTGCGCCTGAAAATATCCGGTATATTCCTGTTGCAGAAAAAAATTGCAGATCTGTGTGTTGGTCAGAGAAAAATCCACTTTGTCCAGCATGTTTAAAATCGTCAGTTTGTAAATGGTAAAGGGTTTTGCCATGGTGAGCGGACCTCCGTCACATGAAAATCATTGTTGCAGGGGACGTGCGCATCCCTGAAAGATGTTTTTCTCCCGCAGATTTCTTTGAATGGTGTTTAACACGCGCTTTTTGTCGGTACTCCAAAGCGGAGCGATGAGAAGGTTTCTCGGTCCGTCGCCCGTCAGACGGTGAATGACGAGTTCGGGCGGCAGCAAGCCGATCAGCTCTGCCACATAATCGCAGTATTCCTCCAGCGAATAGACAGGGAACGGCGTTTGCTCGTATAATGCGCCAAGCTTCGTCCCTTTTAATATGTGAAGCAACTGTAACTTGACGCCGTCACAGGGCAGGGATAGCGTGCGCAGCACGGAAGCCGTTGTGTCTGATCTTGTTTCATGCGGCAGGCCGATGATGAGATGGGTGACTATTTTAATCCCTCTCTCGCGCAGCTTAAATACGGCATCTTCATACTGCGCAAACGAAAATCCGCTGTGGAGGGTTTTCCTGATGTCATCGTTGGCAGTCTGTAGGCCAAGCTCAACCCAAACCGGTTTCGTCTGATTGAGTTCAGAAAGCAGCGCCAATACCTCCGGCGGCAGGCAGTCACAGCGGGTCGCGACGGAGAGGGCAGCGATTTCGGGAGCGGCGATGGCCTCGGTAAAAATCCGGCGCAGATATGCTACCGGGGCATAAGTGTTGGTAAACGCCTGAAAGTAGGCGATAAACTTTTTACACCCTGATTTGGGGGCGACGCGCTCTTTGGCCTGTCTGATCTGTTCGGGGATGGGCAAAAGGGGTGATGCGGCGAAATCGCCGGAGCCTCCCCCGCTGCAAAAAATGCAGCCTCCCGTATTGAGGCTGCCGTCCCGGTTGGGACAGGTCATGCCGCCGTTTAATGACAGGCGGTAGACCTTTTCTCCGAATGTTTCTTTTAAGTAATAATCTAAGGAGTAATAGCGCTTGTCCCCCCAAAACGGTGCGTTCCTACGCATGGTGGTGCGACTTTACGGCCTCACTCACCACCTCTGCAACGCGCGGGTCAAACGCCTCCGGCATAATAAAATCGTCGGCCAGCTGCTCGTCCGATACGAGATAGGCCAGCGCATTGGCGGCAGCCAGCTTCATCTCCTCCGTAATCTGTGCGGCGCGACATTCCAGTGCGCCTTTAAAAATGCCCGGAAAGGCGATGACATTGTTGACCTGATTGGGAAAGTCGCTGCGGCCTGTACCGACCACTCTTGCGCCGGCGGCCTTTGCCGCATCCGGCATGATCTCGGGGACGGGGTTGGCCATGGCAAAGAGGATGGCGTCTTTGTTCATGGAGGCGACCATCTCCGGTGTCACAATATTGGGAGCGGATACGCCCACAAAGATATCTGCGCCTTT
Source organism: uncultured Roseburia sp. (assembly GCA_947567625.1). Classification (GTDB taxonomy): domain Bacteria; phylum Bacillota; class Clostridia; order Lachnospirales; family Lachnospiraceae; genus Roseburia. The sequence continues at coordinate 3,169 of CANONN010000018.1, forward strand.
TAGCGCGTCGGCCAGTGTTCCCCTGGCGTTGGAGCGGTTGGTCACTTCCGTCATCTTTTGCTGCATCCAGTTTAAGTTCGGGTAATCTTTGCCGATGATGCCCTCCCTGTCGCACATCGTCACATCAGGAAAGCCGTAGGTCAAAAGCAGCTTTGTGATGGCAATGCCGGCGGAACCGGCACCGTTTACCACAACCTTGCAGGTCTGCTTGTCTTTGCCGGTCAGGCGCAGCCCGTTGATGATGCCGGCGAGCACGACAATGGCCGTGCCGTGCTGGTCGTCATGAAATACGGGAATGTCCAGCATTTCTTTCAGACGTTCCTCGATCTCAAAACAGCGGGGCGCGGAAATGTCTTCGAGATTGATGCCGCCGTAGGCGGGGGCGATATTTTTGACAGTGGCAATGATTTCTTCGGTATCCTGTGTGTCCAGGCAGATCGGCACGGCGTTTACGTCGCCAAACTCTTTGAAAAGCACGCATTTGCCCTCCATGACAGGCATTGCGGCGTAGGCGCCGATATTGCCGAGCCCAAGGACGGCGCTGCCGTCGGAAACCACGGCGATCGTGTTGGCCTTTGTTGTATAGCGGTAAGCGGCTTCTTTATTCTGCGCGATGACCTTGCAGGGCTCGGCAACGCCCGGCGTGTAGGCGAGCGCCAGATCTTCACGGGAGCTGACTTTTGATTTTGCTACGGTTTCGAGTTTGCCTTTCCACTGTTCGTGCAGCAACAGCGCTTTCTCGGCGTTGGTAAGGTTCTGGTTATCCATTCCGGTGTCTCCTTTATCACGTTTTAAATCATTCAGGGTAAAACTCCCGGTGTACGGTGTGACAGGCAGGGGAGAGATATCCTTGGATTTTACTAAAATAGCATACAATATTATCCATTATAACATGCGGGACCATGAAATTCAATATACGGCTTTGGAGGAAATCTGTTTGAAAGAATGAACGCGCAATGTTATAATAAAAATAATAGCAAAATCGAAAATCGCTGCCCGGCAGAGCTTGGCAGAGAGGAGGATAAGGATGAGAAAAAATAAGAAGAAAAAGTGGACGGCGGCGCTTTGCGCGTTTGCAATCTTTGCCGCATCGCTTGGCGGCCGGGCGGGCGGGATAGACGGCGCGCTGACCGTTTGGGCAGAGGAGACGGGGGAAGCCGGCGGGGCGGCCGAGGAGCAGCCGCAAATCTTGCTGCGAATCAATGAGGAGTATGCGGTGCCCGGAACGCCTCTTACGGTCGGCTTATCGGGGGCGCCGGACGATATGTCGTGCACATATGCGTGGAGTGTGGACGGAGTGCAAAAAGCGACGGGAGAGACATATACCCCGCAGGACGCGGATTTGGAGAAGATGCTGACGGTCACTGCGACGGCGTCCGGCACATACAGCGGCACTTACCAGACGAGTATGTATGTCAGCAGGCTGCCGGTTTTCTATATTGATACACAGGACGGCCAGGCGATTACCAGTAAGGAAGACTACATAAGCGGTTCGTGCAGAATCCAGGGCAATGCTCTCTACAATGCGGGAAATACTACGCTCTATGACGGCGGTATCCAGATTCGGGGGCGTGGCAATACCACATGGAATAAGCCCAAGAAGCCGTATAAGATAAAGCTGGACGCCAAAACGGATATATTTGGATTCGGGAAAAATAAGCACTGGGTGCTTTTGGCCAATTATTTGGATGAAACCCATATGAGAAACATGCTTTCCTATAATCTGGCGGGCTCTATGGGAATGCCTTATATGCAGTCGGCAGCCGTGGACTTAATTCTAAACGGGGAGTATCAGGGAACCTATCAATTCTGCGAACAGGTGCGGATTGCGGGAGACAGGGTTGACATCTGGGACTGGGAGAGTTATGCCGGCGACGTGGCGAAAGCGATTTACAAAAAAGCGCAGGGGTTGACGAAAGACGATCAGGATGCGATAGAGACGTATTTGGCGGAAACGGACATGACCTGGCTGACTACCAAACGCTTCTTATACAAGGGCGTGGAATACAAGATTGAAGATTATCTTGCCATGCCGGATTTTACCGGGGGATTTTTGATGGAGCTGGACTCGTACTATGACGAGATATCCAAATTTAAGACCGGCAAGGGTCAGCCGCTCCAGTTTAAGAGCCCCGAATTTATCTCCACGAACGAGACTGCGATGCAGTATGTCAAGGACTACATGCAGGCGTTTGAAACGGCGATCGATGCGGCGGATTTTACGACAGATTATCAGCAGAAAAAGGTTCATTACAGCGAGCTGTTTGACATGGATGCCATGGTGCAGTATTGGCTTGTCAGCGAGTTCTTTATGAACCAGGATGCCATGAAAAAAAGCACCTATTTCTATAAAGGCATTGACGGCCCTGCCTATATGGGGCCGATCTGGGATATGGACTGGTCATCGAACAGCCTGGTGGGCAGGAAGCATGATTCCGGCAAATATGACGTATGGCAGACGGTCTATTTCCACGACAGGGCGCAGGCGTATCAGTGGAACAAATCGATCATCAAGGACCCGTATTTTGCTGTCAGGGCGTATGAGTGGTATACCAGGATGCGCGATGAGATGGGAAGTATCGTGGCGGACGGCGGCAAAATTGACGCTGCCAAGGCGCTGCTTTTGGAGTCGGCAAACGCCAACGCGGCGAAATGGTATGGGCAGAGCGAGGAGAAAGAGTTTACCAGACAGGTAGAGGAATTGCGGACCTATCTGATCAACCGTCTGGACTGGCTTGATCAGAAGTTTACATCCATAGAGACGCTGGCTGGCTCGCTGGGTGCCCCCGCGTCGTATGGAGTTACGGTAGCGCCGGAAGATATCGCAGATCAGCCGGACGGCGGTGTGTCCGTTACGGCGCATGTGACGGACAAGAGCACGAAAAATGTAGAGTTTATCGTAAACGGAAAGAGAGCCGGCGCCGCTGTGGTGCAGGAGGGCAAAGCGACAGCTCTTGTGCCGGCAGAATTGCTTGAATATGACATTTTAAATGTTGTGCAGGTGTATGGGCTTGGCGCGGGCGGCAGCGTCGTGGTTTCCGGCGACAGCAAAGTCACCGATTATCAGACTTTTGAGGCAAAAGAGCCGCAGGCGCCAGGTGAGACGGAAACACCGGGAAACACACAGAATCCGAATGAGACGGAAAATCCGGGAAATACGCAGAATCCAGGAGGGACGGAAAATCCAGGAAATACGCAGAACCCAGGCGGAACGGAAACACCGGGCAATACGCAAAACCCGAATGAGACGGAAAATCCGGGAAACACGCAGAACCCCAATGATTCAGAACATCCGGGAAGCACACAAAATCCAGGCGGCCCGGCGGACACGGGCAACACGCAAAACCCGAATCATCCGGCGCACCAGGACGTAACGTCGGTGGCATTTTTACAGACTTCGGTGACCGTGCCCAAAGGCGGCGCCGCATATCTTTCGGTAGACGTCAAAGCGCCGGAAGGGGTCGATCGGACTGTGACATTTCAATCTTCGGATGCGTCGGTAGCGCAGGTTTTTGCCGACGGCAGAGTGCGCGCGGTAAAAAAAGGCACTGCGGTGATTACCGCGAAGGCGGGAAGCCTTTCGGCAAGCTGTACGGTTACGGTGTCGCAGGTTGTGCTCAATGCCGCGTCCGCGCCGATGCAAAAAGGCCAAAAAACGACGGCGATTCAGATTGCTTCCGTATATCCGGCAGGCGAAAAGATTGCCTCCTGGGAGTCCTCAAAGCCATCGGTTGCTTCCGTCAACAGGAAAGGTAAAATTACCGCCAAAAAGACCGGGACTGCCGTGATAACGGTTACTACAAAGAGCGGCGCCAAAGCTTCCTGCAAGATTCGCGTCATCAAGGGGCAGGTAAAGACCAAAAAGCTTGCGCTGGCAAAGAAAAAGATTGTATTGAAAAAAGGAAAAACGTATCAGATCAAGACGGTCCGCACGCCGGTTACGGCAAACGACAAGCTCTCGTACTATGTGGCAGATCAAAAAATCGTGAGCGTATCGTCCAAAGGAAAAATCAAGGCTTTGAAGGCGGGCAAAACAAAAATTACCGTCAAAGCGGGAAAAAAGAAAGTGCAGCTCGAGGTGCGGGTGAAATAGGCCGGGGCGAAAATAGGGACTTCCTATTTGGAGAAAAAGGGTGTATAATACATACATCACTGATATTCATTCGTCAATTCGGCGCAGATATCCCAGTTTAGATGATAGGAGTCAATATGATATGAGAGAAAAGTATGAAAGTCTTTCCTTGGTAGTGTTACGTGATTTGGCGAGAGCGCGTGGATTAAAAGGAATTACTACGCTCAAGAAAGCAGATCTTGTGGAAGCGATGCTGGCAGAGGACGCGCGCGTGGCGGGAGAGGCGAAACCGGCCGCGCAGGAGAGAGTGCAGCAGACAGAGCGGGAAGAGAGGCCGGAGCGGCAGGAGAGAGCGGTCAGAGAAAAGACAGCGGATGATGCGATGGACAATTTGGACAGCGGCATGGAGGCAAACGGTATCCTCGAAGTTATGCCGGACGGTTACGGGTTTATCCGCTGTGCCAATTATCTTCCGGGAGAAAACGACGTCTATGTTTCACCGACGCAGATTCGCAAGTTCTGTCTGAAAACAGGCGATATTATCGTGGGCAACACCCGCATCCGCACGCAGCAGGAGAAGTTTGCGGCGCTGCTGTACGTCACGGCGGTCAACGGATATCATCCAAGCGTATTGCAGCGCAGGAAAAATTTTGAGGACCTGACCCCGATATTCCCGAACGAGCGTATCCGCTTAGAGCGTCCGGGCAGCAGCATGGCCATGCGTATCGTCGATCTGGTTTCGCCGATTGGCAAAGGACAGCGCGGCATGATCGTTTCTCCGCCCAAAGCAGGAAAAACTACCTTATTGAAAGAGATCGCAAAATCTGTGGCGGCCAATAATCCCGGTATGCATCTGATTATTCTGCTGATTGATGAGCGCCCGGAGGAGGTCACCGATATCCGGGAGGCGATCGAGGGCAACAATGTGGAAGTCATCTATTCCACATTCGATGAGCTTCCAGAGCACCATAAGCGTGTGTCGGAGATGGTGATTGAACGCGCCAAGCGCTTAGTCGAGCACGGCAAAGACGTCACGATCTTGCTGGATTCCATCACCCGACTTGCACGCGCCTACAACCTGATTGTTCCGCCGAGCGGGCGCACTTTGTCCGGCGGTCTTGACCCGGCTGCTTTGCATATGCCCAAGCGCTTTTTTGGCGCGGCCAGAAATATGAGAGAGAGCGGTAGCCTTACGATATTGGCGACGGCGCTCGTGGATACGGGCAGCAAGATGGATGATGTGGTATTTGAGGAATTTAAGGGGACCGGCAACATGGAGCTGGTGCTCGACCGCAAGCTTTCCGAGAAGCGTGTATTTCCCGCGATCGATATTGTCAAGTCGGGAACCCGCCGGGAAGATCTGCTGCTCGACGCGGAGGAGCGCGAGGCGGTGGATATCATGCGCAAGGCGTTCAACGGCATGCGCACCGACGAGGCAGTGGAGAATATTCTCAATATGTTTGCGAGGACACGCTCAAACAGAGAATTTCTGCACATGGTAAAAAAGAACCGTATTCTGTGACGTCGTGCAAAAAACGCTTGCATTATATAAAAACATATGCTATAGTAATAACGCTGTTTGTGCGAGAGTATCTCTTGTGGGAAGTGCCATATACGGATCGGGTATACGGGTACAAAGGGATACAGAACATAAAAACCAAAAACGATAAGAAATAAAGAGGTGAAAATCATGAGAGAAGGAATCCATCCAGATTACTATCAGGCAACCGTTACCTGCAACTGCGGCAATACATTTGTTACAGGCTCAACCAAGCAGGATATCCACGTTGAGATCTGCTCTAAGTGCCATCCGTTCTATACCGGACAGCAGAAAGCGGCAAAGGCTCGTGGACGTATTGATAAGTTCAATAAGAGATACGGTATACAGTAAATTCAAATGGTTACGGATAAGGTTGAGGTTTTTAAAATCTCAGCCTTTTTTGCTTTCAAAGAATCGTCGTTTGGTGTGAAAGAATTGAGGAACTATATGAAATATTCAGGAATCGGCGGACAGGCAGTGATGGAGGGCGTCATGATGAAAAACAAAGACGCATACGCCGTCGCGGTCCGCACACCGGAGCGGAACATTGTCGTAGATACCGGGGAGTACCCGGGCATTGTAAAAAATAAAAAGCTGCGGAAGCTGCCCTTTGTGCGCGGCGTCATCAGTTTTGTGGAATCACTGGCACTCGGCATGAAGACATTGACATTTTCCGCCTCTTTTTTTGAGGAGGAAGAGGCGGAAAGCGGGCAGAAGCCCAGGGATGCAAAGCGGGAAAAGAGAGAAGAAAATATGATGATGGGAGGCTCGATTGCGATTGCCCTTCTGCTGGCGGTCGGAATTTTTATGGTATTGCCTTACTATCTCTCGCTGATTTTCAAACAATACATCCAATCTGCCTGGCTGCTGGCGTTGATCGAGGGGCTCATCCGCATGGTTCTGTTTCTCGCCTATGTGGCGGGCATTTCGCTTGTGCCGGATATCAAACGCGTCTATATGTACCATGGCGCAGAGCATAAATGCATCAATTGCATCGAACACGGCATGGATTTGACCGTCGACAATGTGCGAAAAAGTTCGAGACTGCATAAGCGCTGCGGGACCAGTTTTTTGTTTCTGGTGGTATTTATCAGCGTTATCTTTTTTATGTTTATACAGACAGACGTCAGGTTTTTGCGCCTGCTATTGCGCATTTTGCTGATACCGGTGATCGCCGGGATTTCGTATGAATTTATCCGGCTGGCGGGGCGCAGCGATCACTGGCTAGTCAACCTGTTTAGCAAACCGGGGCTTTGTATTCAGAAGATTACGACAAGGGAGCCGTCGGACGACATGATTGAGGTGGGAATCGCTGCCGTGGAGGCAGTTTTCGACTGGAAAACCTATGTCAAAGAAATGCGGCAAGAGCAGCGGATGGGCCGATAAACCGCCATATATGGGCCGCTGCCGCTTGGGAAAGGAAGCGTATGACGTACAAGGAATTGTTGTATTGGGGAGAAAAAGCCCTTATGACGGCCAAAATCAAGGAGGCCCGAAACGACGCCTGGCTGTTGCTGGCAGCACTCTGTAAGATCGACCGCAGCTTTTATTATCTGCATATGGAGGAAGCGGCGGGCCAGGAACAGGTCAGAGAATATCAACAATTGATAAAAAAAAGGGCGGAGCGGATTCCGCTGCAATATATTGTGGGGGAAACCGAGTTTATGGGACTGCGCTTCCTTGTCAACTCTAACGTGCTGATACCGAGACAGGATACGGAAACCCTTGTGGAGGAAGCGTTAAAATATACGGCGCCGGGGATGAAGGTGCTTGATCTGTGTACCGGGTCCGGCTGCGTGATCATCAGTCTTTTGCACTATGCGCCGTATATTCAGGGATATGGCGTTGACATTTCAAAACAGGCGCTTCTCGTGGCAAAAGAAAATGCCGGTTTGAACGGGGCGCCGGTGCATCTGACGGCGGGAGATTTGTTTGCGCGCGTCGAAGGCGTTTATGATATGATTGTCTGCAACCCTCCGTATATCAAAAGAGACGACATTGCGGGATTGATGCCGGAGGTCAGGCAGTTTGAACCGTGGGAGGCGCTGGACGGAGGGGAGGACGGGCTTTCTTTTTACCGGAGAATCATCGCCGAGTGTCCCGCGTTTTTGCAGGAGGGAGGCCGTCTTATGTTTGAGATTGGCTGTGAGCAGGGGCAGGATGTGAGAGAGCTTCTTATGCAGGCAGACTTTCACGAAATAAAAATCTTGCAGGATTTGGCGCATAATGATAGAGTAGTATCAGCAGTAAAATAGAAAGGAACGTGGGAAATGTTTGATAAGTTAGAAGATTTACTGATTCGTTTTGAGGAGCTGATGAGTGAGCTCAGTGAGCCGGATGTGGCAAACAACCCGGAGCGTTTTCGTAAATTGATGAAAGAACAGAGCGACTTGACGCCGATTGTCGAGGCATACAGAGAATATAAACAGTGTAATCAGAACATAGAGGACTCGCTGGCGATGCTCGAGGAGGAGTCGGACGAGGAGATGCGCGAGATGGCCAAAGAGGAGTTGAACGATGCCAAGGAGCGCGTAGGTGAATTGGAAAACCGCCTGAAGATTCTGCTTCTGCCCAAAGACCCCAATGACGATAAAAATGTCATCGTCGAGATTCGTGCAGGGGCAGGCGGTGACGAGGCCGCGCTCTTCGCCGCGGAGATTTACCGCATGTACCAGCACTATGTGGAGACAAAAAACTGGAAAACAGAGATTATGGAGTGTGACGAGACGGGAATCGGCGGCATGAAGAGTGTGACATTCATGATTACCGGCGCGGGCGCGTACTCCGTGATGAAATACGAATCGGGCGTGCACCGCGTGCAGCGCGTGCCGGAGACCGAATCGGGCGGCCGTATCCATACCTCGACCATCAGTGTGGCCGTGATGCCGGAGGCGGAGGAGGTTGAAGTGGAGATCGACGAGAAAGATATCCGCATCGATGTCATGAGAGCGTCGGGAAACGGCGGACAGTGTGTCAACACCACGGATTCGGCGGTAAGATTGACGCATTATCCGACCGGAATCGTCGTGTACAGCCAGACCGAAAAATCGCAGCTGCAGAATAAGGCGAAGGCGTTTGCCCTGCTGCGCGCAAAGCTTTATGATATGGAGTGCCAGAGGGCGCACGACGCGGAGGCGGAGGCGCGAAGAAGCCAGATCGGGACCGGGGACCGCTCCGAGAAAATCCGCACTTATAATTTCCCGCAGGGGCGCGTGACAGACCACCGGATTAACCTGACCCTGTATAAGCTCGATAAGGTTATGAACGGGGATATACAGGAGATCATCGACGGCTGTATTGCGGCCGACCAGGCGGCGAAGCTGGCGAAGATGAACGAGATATAATCTTTTGCCGGATGGTGAAAACCGGGCAGGGCGGCTTGATAGAGAGTAACAGCATTATCCTATATTGGCTTTTGGGAGCCGGTATAGGATATTTTTGTGGAAAAAATTAGTTTCCTGTATCTTTTGTGGTATGAAAACGATCTAATATTATGAAACGACATAACAGTTTACTCATGACGTTTCCCGGAACATCACACATGTGAAAAGATAACGCGCCGGGCGCACACAGCGCTATGCCGCTGCAGAGGCATAGTTTTGAATCAGAGGAAATGAAGGTGATAGACACGATGAAGAAGACGAAGGGCCTGAAATTAGTCGAGAAAGCGGTCAAGGGAAACCGGGAGGCTTTTGGCGATTTGATTGTCATGCATCAGGAATACCTGTATAAACTGGCATATCTGTATACCAAAAATGAGCAGGACGCCTTGGATGCCGTACAGGAATGTGCCATGCGCGCAATGATTTCCATGGATAAGCTGCGGGAGCCCGCATATTTTAAGACATGGATTACGCGCATCCTGCTCAACTGCATCTATCAGGAGCAGAAGAAGCGCAGAAATGACAGTCCTTTCGAGGAATACAGCGAGGCGGCGCCACAGCTGCCGGTTTCCATTGAGGAGAAGGCCGACTTGTATGAAGCCATTGATTTGCTGCCGCCGACTTATAAGACGGTGGTAGTGTTACAGTATTTTGCCGGAATCAAACTAAAAGACATAGCGCAGATCATGGATATACCCATGGGCAGTGTGAAAGGATATCTGTTCCGCGCCAAAGAAGCGCTCAGGAATCAGTTGGAGGAGCGCCCCATTGGCGGCGCAGAAGCCAGATGAACCAAAAACAATTGAGACGAGGAGGAACAGAATGAACAGTGAAAGATTCGATCAGATTACGGTACCTGAAAATTTATCACAGCGTGTGCGCAAAGGAATCAGAGAGGGGGAAAAAATATATATGCAAAGAAAACGTAAAAAAGTAATCGTGCGGACTGCGGCGGCAGCGGCGGCCGTCTTCATGAGTGTGGGAGTTTTCGCAACACAGCCCGCGCTGGCGTCCAAAATCCCGGTGATCGGGAATATATTTAAACTGCTGCAGGGGGACTATTCTTATCAGGGAGATTTAGACGCCGTAGCGCAAAAATTCGACAGCCCGCAAGGCATTGGCGGCGAGACGGAGACAAAACACGACAGCCTGCCGTCGGCAGACTCTTCTTATACCAGGACAGTGGACGGTGTGACGGTCTCTGTTTCCGAGGCGTATTGTTCGGTGGAGGCCATCTATTTGTCGCTGATGATCACCAGTGAGAAAGATTTCCCGGATACATTGATTGATATGGAGGGAAGGCCGGTGATCTCATTGAAAGGTGAGACGGCTTATTCCTTCGCTCCGGCAAGGGGCGGCGAGGAGGAAGGATATGCGGGTGCGAGCGGTTCGCTGGAGGGAACATTCCTTGATTCCCGCACATACGCGGGCATTTACCGCATTGATATTGTCGATATCTGCGGGAACGATGACGCGATGAAAGAAGCGTACCGGGCGTTGCGTGAATTTGATATGGATTTGACCATAGAGCAGATTATCGGGGATAAAGCTAACCCCCAACCGCTGGATTTACAAGGGAAAACGGAAGCAGATCTGGAAGCGATGACGGATGAGGAGTGGAAAGCGTTTATGTATGAGATCACCCCGGAGGACTGGTATCAGTTTCCGAACCAATATGAGAACTGGTGGCTGGACGGACCGTTCACATTCCGTCTCCACATAGAGGCGGACAACGAGAACGCGCAGGTCGTCACAGTCGATGAGATGAACGATACCGGAGCAGGGCTTTATCAGGTGGTGAAGACAAACTTTGAGATTACAGTCGAAGCAAAATGCAGCGAAGCGCGCGGACAGAGCGGTATTTTCACAGTGGTTTTGGATGCGGACGGAAAGCTTTTGCCATCTGGAAGCAGTTCGTACGCGGACACTTATGCCATTAACGGCAGGGATACATCTAAAATCTATGTCTATGTCTGTGACTATGTGGAATATATGGATGAAATCAAGGGTTATCGCAATGATGAGGGATTTCAAGAGCTGTTAGAGGAAAAGGCGCTATACGGTAAGGAAATTATGTTTTAAACAGATAAGGGGCGTCATCGGGGATTTTCTTCGGTGGCGCTTTTTTAGAATCTTTGATTTGCCTTTTTCAAAAGGGGGTTGTTTTTGACAAAAAAGCTGGTATAATTGTGATAATAGGTGCACTTTAGCCGAAAACGGCAGATATGATAACAGGCTAGTTGCGAGGACAGGCGAGGTAAGGAGGAAAGCACAATATGGATATCCAGGATAAAAAGCGGAGAAACCATACGACGAGATTTTTGTTTGGAAGTTTCGTGGTTCTTCTGTTTATAAGTGCGGCGGCATTTCTGTGTCTGGGTGCTTATATGAGCCATGTGAGCGAGGATGCCATCGACAGAGTGGGCGACTTGTATATGAAGGGCATAGATGAACAGATATCTTCGCATTTTCAGACGCTGATGGATTTGAAGATGGAGCAGGCCGAGACCGTGGTGGAGGTTGTCTGGAATGATATGGATATCGATGAGGTGTACGAGGAATTGGTCTACAGGGTTCAGGTAAGGAATTTTAATTATCTGGCGCTTTGCTCCGAGAGCGGGACTATGGAAATGCTTTACGGGGAACAGATCTATCTCGCCGACCCGGAGCCTTTTTTTGCGTCGTTAAAGGCCGGCATGAAAAAGATTGCGGTCGGCAGGGATGAATCCGGAAACGGTGTGGTGTTGTTTGGTATCGGTGCCGATTATCCGATGAAAAGCGGCGGCAACAGCATGGCGATGATCGTTGCCGTTCCGATCGAGTATATCAGTGTAATGTTAGATACGGAAAGTGAGAATCCGCTGTTGTCTTCCCATATCATCCGTGTGGACGGCACATTTATCATGAGTGATCTGAGCTCGGAATACGCGGATTATTTCAGCAGTCTGTATGGAAGATATACAAATGACGATCCCGGCAAGATCGATCGATTTGTGCGGGACATAGCCAATGCCATGGAGCGGGGGGAGGATTTTTCCGCGATACAGGATTTTGACGGCAGCAGGCAGCAAATTTACTGTACGTCGCTCCCCTATTCGGAGTGGCATTTGGTCACGATACTGCCGTTTGGTATCCTCAACGAGACGGTGGACAGTTTAAGCAGGAGCAGGACGATTGCCACGATTTCTGCCTGTGCCATGATTATTGCGGTATTGCTGATTATTTTCTTTATCTATTCCCGGATGACGTACCGGCAGTTACAGGAATTGGAGGCGGCACGCCAGGACGCCCTGCGCGCCACCAAGGCCAAGAGCGAGTTCCTCTCCAATATGAGCCACGATATCCGTACGCCGATGAATGCGATTGTCGGTATGACGGCCATCGCAACAACGCATATAGACGACAAGGAGCAGGTGAGGAATTGCCTCAGAAAAATTGCGCTCTCCGGCAAACATTTGCTCGGCTTAATCAATGATGTCCTCGATATGTCAAAGATCGAGAGCGGTAAGATGACGCTGACTGCGGAGCGGATTTCCCTGCGCGAGGTCATCGAGGGGATTGTCAGTATTGTGCAGACGCAGGTGAAAGGTAAGGCACAGAACTTTAACGTACATATTGACAATATTGCGGTGGAAGACGTGTACTGTGACAGCGTGCGCCTGAACCAGATGCTGCTCAATCTTTTATCCAATGCCGTCAAATATACGCAGGAGGGCGGTACGATTCAGTTGTCGCTCTATCAGGAGGATGCCCCGACCGAAAAAGGCGATGCTTTCGTCAGGACGCATGTTGTGGTGAAAGATAACGGTATCGGTATGACGGCCGAGTTTTTAGAGCATATTTTTGATTCCTATTCCAGAGCGGACAACAAGAGAGTGCAAAAGACCGAGGGCGCGGGACTGGGCATGGCGATCACGAAGTATATCGTTGACGCGATGAAAGGGACGCTCACGGTGAAAAGCGAGCCAAACAAGGGCACAGAGTTTCATCTGATTTTAGATTTGGAAAAGGCCGCTGCGCAGGAGCTGGACATGCTACTTCCGGCTTGGAAGATGTTAGTGGTGGACGACGATGAGATCTTGTGCCGCACCGCCGTTGACGCACTCGAGTCAATCGGTATCCAGGCTGACTGGGCGCTCAGCGGGCAGAAAGCGATCACCATGATAACAAAGCATCATGAAAGACGCGACGATTATCAGATTGTTTTGCTCGACTGGAAGCTTCCTGACACAGACGGGCTTTTGGTTGCGAAGCAGATTCGCAAGATCGTCGATAAGGATATGCCGATTATCCTGATCTCGGCTTACGACTGGAGCGAGTTTGAAGATGAGGCGCGAGAGGCGGGAATCGACGGCTTTATTGCGAAACCGCTGTTTAAATCCACACTGTTTTATGGCTTGAAGAAATATATGGTGACCGAAGAGGAACCCGACGAGGTGCAGTCCAGAGAAGATGTGGAGCTGACCGGCCGTCGTGTATTAGTGGCCGAGGATAACGATCTCAACTGGGAGATTTTGGAGGAGCTCTTGTCCGATATCGGCATGGAGCTGGAATGGGCAGAAAACGGCAAGGTATGTCTGGAGAAGTTTGAGGCGTCCAAGGAAGGCGACTACGACGTGATTCTTATGGATGTGCGTATGCCCGTGATGAACGGTTATGAGGCCACGGAAGCGATCCGCGCCCTCGAGCGCCCGGACGCAAAGACCATTCCGATTATAGCCATGACGGCGGATGCTTTTTCCGAGGATATCAAGCGCTGCTTAGAGAGCGGCATGAACGCGCATACGGCGAAGCCGATCAACTTAAATGAGGTGATCTCTCTGCTGAAAAAGCATATACTCACATGATAGATGCGGGCAAAATAGAGATTGCATTTGCGGCCCGGTTGTTGTATCTTATAAAGGGACGGTTGCAAATACAGCCGATCACAATTGCATAGAGGGGAGCTTGCGGCAGCAGGCTGAGAGGAAAGTCAGTCTTTCGACCCATAACCTGATTTGGATAATGCCAACGTAGGGATGACAGAGGATAGTAATATTCTGAAGAAGTTACCTTGAGTGGTAGCTTCTTTTTTTATGCACAGGGGTGCGTAAGGAAATTAGCAGCTTTGCTGCACGCACCCCGCGCGGCGAGTAGGGGGGAAATCTTTCCTACTCGATTGCACAGGGGAAACTGGCTCTTCCCTACTCGATTCGGAAAGGAGGTAAGAAATGGTAAAAATTAACGGCAAACAGGAGGAGGCGGCGGGAAGAACCATCGCGGAATATTTGGAGGCGGCGGGCTATCGGACGGATTATATTGTCGTGGAGCGCAACTTGGAGATCGTGCCAAAGACAGAATATGCCGCCACCGTTTTGCAGGAAGGGGACGAAGTAGAAATTGTAAGTTTTATGGGGGGCGGCTGAAGTTTACTGCGGCTGGATGGATGAAACGTCAGGGATATCACAATCATTGCCCAGGAATAAGGGGAGACGGAGCGATGAGAGTGAGTAAGTGGGAGAGAAGAGAGCGAGCGGGAGGGAAAGATGCAAAAAGAAGATAAGTTAGTCATTGGAGGCCATGAATTTGATTCCAGATTTATTCTGGGTTCGGGGAAGTATTCACTTCATCTGATCGAAGCGGCGGTGCGGGATGCGGGCGCGCAGATGATCACGTTGTCGGTGCGGCGCGCCAATACCAAAGAACAGGAAAATATTTTGGATTATATACCGGACGGGGTTACACTGCTGCCCAATACTTCCGGGGCCAGGGACGCCGATGAGGCCGTGCGGATTGCCCGCCTCGCGCGGGGGCTTGGTTGCGGAGATTTCATTAAGATCGAGATAATGAGGGACTCCAAGTATCTATTGCCGGATAATTATGAGACGATACGGGCGACAGAGATTTTGGCCAAAGAAGGGTTTGTGGTTATGCCCTATATGTATCCCGATTTAAATGTGGCGAGAGATCTGGTCAGTGCGGGCGCCGCGGCGGTTATGCCGTTGGCGGCGCCGATCGGCTCGAACAGGGGGCTGGCGACAAAGGATTTTATCGGCATACTGATACAGGAAATTGAGCTGCCGATCATCGTGGATGCGGGGATTGGCAGTCCCGCCCAGGCGTGTGAGGCGATGGAGATGGGCGCCGCGGCGATTATGGCCAACACGGCGTTGGCGACAGCGGGGAATCTGCCCTTGATGGCGGCCGCGTTTCGCCAGGCGGTAGAGGCGGGAAGAAAAGCATATCTCTCCGGTTTGGGGAGGGTGCTTGTGCGCGGGGCATCCGCGTCCGACCCGCTGACGGGATTTTTGCGGGATTAAGGAGGAGAACATGGATAATCAGTATTTTGTGGATGCAGGCCATTTGTCCGGGGAGGCGCTTATAAAAAAGCACCGGCTCGAGCGCGATCCGTCGAGCCGGACGAGCCATATGGAATATCAGCCCGGCATGGAACAGATCGCGTCGGATGTGCGCCGCAGGGTCACGGAACAGATTAATGGCTATGACGCGTCCGTGTACACCGTCAGGGAGGTAAAAGCCGCTTTGGAACATGAAATTTGTTCGATCGAAGATCTAAAGGCGCTGTTATCGCCGGCGGCGGAAGCCTATCTCGAGCAGATGGCGAAAAGGGCGCAGAGCGAGACCGGAAAGCATTTCGGCAATACCGTGTATCTGTTCACGCCGCTCTATATTGCCAATTACTGCGAGAATTACTGCGTGTATTGCGGATTTAACCGCTATAACCATATCAGGCGGATGCAGCTTTCGATCGAACAGATCGAGCGTGAGATGAAAGTCATTGCAGATTCCGGTATGGAAGAAATCTTGATTCTTACCGGGGAGAGCAGGGCAAAGAGCGATGTGCACTATATCGGGGAGGCATGTAAGCTGGCGCGCAGATATTTTCGCATGGTGGGGCTTGAGGTATATCCCATGAACACGGAGGAGTACCGCTATCTGCACGCGTGCGGCGCCGACTATGTGACCGTGTTTCAGGAGACATACGATGCCGATACCTATGAGACGCTGCATCTGGCAGGTCACAAGCGCGTGTGGCCCTACCGCATGGAAGCGCAGGAACGCGCCCTGATGGGCGGTATGCGGGGCGTAGCGTTCGCGGCGCTCCTTGGCCTGTCTGATTTCCGAAAAGATGCGCTGGCGACGGCGCTGCACGCCTACTATCTGCAAAAGAAATATCCCCACGCGGAGATATCGCTCTCCTGTCCAAGGCTGCGCCCGATCGTCAATAACGATAAATTAAGACCCATGGACGTGCACGAGAGGCAGCTGTGCCAGATCATCTGTGCATACCGCATCTTTTTGCCGTATGCGGGCATTACCGTCTCATCGAGGGAGAGCGCTGATTTTCGCGACGGCATCGTAAAAATTGCGGCCACTAAAGTTTCCGCGGGGGTCTCCACGGGAATCGGCGACCATGAAAGCAAATATACCGGAAAGGAGAGCGGCGGCAGCGCGGGGGACGAGCAGTTTGAGATCAGCGACGGGCGGAGCCTGACACGCATGTACCAGGATATTTTGGGGGAAGGATTGCAGCCGGTGATGAACGATTATCTGTATGTGTAATGTGATATGTGTGACAAACCGCAGCTTGTGCGGGGGAAGCTTTCTGCGGCGGCTGGAAGAGATTGCTGCGGCGGGCGTTTCGGCCGTCATTTTGCGGGAAAAAGACATGACAAGTGGGCAGTACCGTTTGCTTGCGGCCAGGAGTATGGAGGTGTGCAGGCGGCGCCGCGTACCTTGTATCTTACATAATTTCCCCGGGCCTGCGCTGGAACTGGGGGCAAAGGCGCTTCATCTGCCGATGCCGAAACTGCGCGCGTTAGGGGAGGAGGAACGGAAACAGTTTGATGTTTTGGGCGCTTCCTGCCATACCCTGGCGGAGGCGCGCGAGGCGGAGGCGCTCGGATGTACTTATATCACGGCCGGACATATTTTTGCGACCGACTGCAAACGGGGACTTGCGCCGCGCGGAACCGATTTTTTGCGGGAAGTGTCTCGTGCGGTGGAGATTCCGGTCTATGCGATCGGCGGTATTCACGCCGCCAATGTGGGCGAAGTGATGCAAACGGGGGCGGCGGGCGTCTGTGTGATGAGCGGACTGATGCGCTGCGCCGATGTGGCGCAGTATATCGACGGGCTGAGACGGAATATGAGCCGTTAAGAAAGGTGTGATTATGATCAAACGGGAACAATTATTGCTCTATGCGGTGACAGACCGCAGATGGGCAGTGCGCCAGACCTTGTACGAGCAGGTAGAGCAGGCGCTTTTGGGCGGTGTAACCTGCGTGCAGCTGCGGGAGAAGCAGATGGAGGAGACGGATTTCCTTCGGGAGGCCACTCAAATTTGCAGCCTCTGCCATGCGCACGGAGTGCCGCTCCTTGTCAATGATAATCTGGACGTGGCGCTAAAATCCGGCGCCGACGGCGTGCATCTGGGGCAGGGGGACGGCTCCGTGTCGACGGCACGCATGCGGGCGGGCGCCGATTTTATCATCGGTGTAACTGCCAAGACAGTGGAGCAGGCCAGGCGGGCCGAGGCGGAGGGAGCCGACTATCTGGGAGTCGGGGCAGTGTTTGGCTCCCCGACAAAGCAGAACGCCATCCGCATTACAAGAGAACAGCTGCGGGATATCTGTAATGCCGTGGCGATACCCGCCGTGGCCATCGGCGGTATCGGCAGCGATAATATGGAGGCGCTGGCAGGGTGCGGCATGGCCGGCGTGGCGCTGGTTTCGGCGGTGTTTGGAGCCAGGGACATCCGCGCTGCCGCTTCGGAATTAAAAAAGCTGACAAGACGGGTTATAGAGGTAGATGGTAATTGATCCTTAAAACTGCCGGCAGACAAGAGAGCCAATCCCGAATAAGAACGTATGGTTCAGGTTTTGCTTGTGCTCGGAAAGAGAGGAATAAAATCATTGAAAAATGCGTCGTCAGACGAAAGAGATCACTATGAAAAACGAGATTAAGATTGAAAAGTTAAATGTTCAATCTGCAAGTTTGTGTCTGTGCGGCATCCACAAACTTGTTCATGCGCATAGTCTCAGCAAAGCTGAGCCTTTAAAGCCGCGCAGAAATGAGGGAAAATATGGAACATTATACGACACAGATGGATGCGGCGCGAAAGGGGATTGTGACGGAGGAACTTAAGATCGTCGCCGAAAAAGAGCATATGGAAACGGCGGCGTTACAAAAGCTTGTGGCAGAGGGGAAGGCGGTGATCTGTGCCAATAAAGGGCACACCTGCTTAAATCCTGAGGGGGTCGGCAGTATGCTGCGCACCAAGATCAATGTAAACCTGGGGGTGTCGAGAGATTGTAAGGATTACGATATGGAGATGCTAAAAGTGATGCGGGCGGTGGATATGGGCGCCGAGGCGATCATGGATCTCTCCAGCCATGGCGACACGAGGCCGTTTCGTCGCAAATTGACCAGTGAATGTCCGGCGATGATCGGAACCGTGCCGGTATATGACAGTGTGATTCACTATCAGAGAGATCTGGCGGAACTGACCGCGAAAGATTTTGTTGATGTGGTGCGCCTGCATGCGGAGGACGGCGTGGATTTCGTCACACTTCATTGCGGCATTACCAGAAAGACGATCGAGCAGATCAAAGCGCACCGGCGAAAAATGAATATCGTCAGCCGCGGCGGCAGCCTCGTCTTTGCGTGGATGTCTATGACGGGCGAGGAGAATCCTTTTTACGAGTATTATGATGAGATATTGGAGATCTGTGAGAAGCATGACGTGACGATTTCACTGGGAGACGCCTGCCGGCCGGGCTGTCTGGCGGACGCCACGGATGTCTGCCAGATAGAGGAACTGGTGCGCCTTGGGGAGCTGACGAAGCGCGCGTGGAATCATAATGTGCAGGTGATGGTTGAGGGACCCGGCCATGTCCCGCTTGACCAGATCGCCGCCAACATGAAGGTGCAGAATAGTATCTGTATGGGAGCGCCGTTTTATGTGTTGGGTCCGCTGGTCACGGATATCGCGCCGGGGTATGACCATATTACCGGCGCCATCGGCGGAGCGGTGGCAGCCATGCACGGGGCGGCGTTTCTCTGCTATGTCACGCCGGCCGAGCACCTGGCTCTGCCCAATGTCGACGACGTAAAACAGGGGATTATCGCCTCAAAAATTGCGGCCCACGCGGCGGATATTGCCAAGGGGATACCGGGAGCGCGGGATATGGATGACCGGATGGCAGAGGCGCGCCGGGAATTGGACTGGGAGAGACAGTTTGACTGTGCCATCGACCAGGAGACTGCGCGGGCAATCCGTGAGAGCAGAAGCCCGGAGGAGGATCACAGTGATACCTGCAGCATGTGCGGCAAGTTCTGTGCCGTGCGCAGCATGAACCGGGCGCTGCGCGGAGAACATATTGACATACTCTAGGTGATTATTTATAGGTGTGCAAAAATTTCAGAGAAACGCTTGTATCTGATTCCCGTTTTTGATAAAATAACATAATATCTTATTGTGTTGTAACAGAAAGATTTTACGAAAATGATAATTTTTATCGCCGTTTTGTCATAAGATGAAAAGGGATGCCTTGTCTTTGAGGATAGGCGCCCGCTGTCGGCGAATGGAGGGTTACGATGGATACGATATGGAAAGACAGGAAGCGAACATTTTTGGGGTTGCCGTGGAGTTTTACGAAGTACTCACTCACGGAGGAGCGGTTGTTTATCGAGACGGGATTTTTTCATTCGGTGGAGGATGAAGTCAGGCTTTACCGCATTTTGGATTTGCAGTTGAGCCGCACGCTGTCCCAGAAGATTTTTGGCGTGGGTTCGATCACGGTGAGCTCTTCCGACAAATCCATGGGCAATTTTGTGATAAAAAACATCAAAAGACCCAAAGAAGTCAAGGAGCTGCTCTCCGAGTCGGTGGAAAAACAGAGAAATTTGAAACGTGTCGCGGGCAGGGAATATATGAGTGATGAGCACGGCGACGACATGCGTGAAGATGAGGAATCGTGATGACAGAAGAACGAAAAAAGTATAGTCGGAGGATGGCATGTTAGTATCGGTTTTAAACGGATATCTGGAGAATTATCAGATTATAATGATAGGAATCCTGTTGACCTGGCTGGTAACGCTGCAGGCGCTGCGCTGCAAATTTTCTTTCCTGCCGCATGATCTGGGGAGAGCGTATGCGGTCAACGGTGAGTTGTCAAAGGGCAAACTCCGCGGCGTGGGGTTAGTGATGGTGATCTGTTATCTGGTCCTGTCGGTTCTTTTTGTCCCGCTGACGAAAGAGTATCTTTTTTACGGCGGCCTGCTGTTTCTGGTGATGCTCAGCGGGTATATGGATGACGCGGCCAAGACGCCGTGGAGTGAATACAAAAAGGGCTTGATTGACTTTGTCTTAGCGGCGGCAACCGTGGCGATCTTTGTCATGAACAACGATACGACAGTCTCTTTCCTGCAATATGACTTTGTGATTCCCAAGCCTCTATACGCCGTATTGGGCGTTATCCTGCTCTGGACAAGTATCAACGTTACGAACTGTTCCGATGGCGTGGACGGCCTGTGCGGCTCGCTGAGTGTGGTGACGATCGGTTCTTTTGCCTGCATCTATGCGGCCGAGCTTGGTAGCTACCGCGATTACTGTTTTCTGTTTATGGCGGTGTTGTTTGCCTATTTATATTTTAATACATCCCCCAGCAGTATGCTGATGGGGGACGCGGGCAGCAGGACGATCGGTTTCTTTATCGCTTTGGTTGCCATGAAGTCCGGCCATCCGTTCAGCTTTCTTCTGTTGGCGCTGGTTTTGTTGGTGGACGGTGGTATCGGACTGATCAAAGTATCGCTGCTTAGGTTTTTAAAGATACACATACTAAAGAATACCAGGACGCCGCTGCACGATGAAATGCGCAAAAACAGAGGCTGGTCGGATACGCAGGTGGTCTTTCGGTTTCTGATGATACAGCTTGCCGTCTCGGTGTTTATGTTTTTTTGGAGATAAAAATTGACGCCCCAAGGGGGCGTCAATTTTGGCTTTCGGCGATCGTCTCTGCAAGGGCGTCCAGAAATTTCTGCGCCTCATCATTGGCGCTGTTCTTTTCATAGAGTACCGTGTTACAGCTTTCGATAAACAAATCTATGACCGTCGCGTTTTCAAAGTAAAAACTGATGACGGACATATCCTCGAGGTGTTCTTCCATTTTTAAGAAGGCGTCATATTTGATGCCGTTTAACATGCTGTGGTCTTCCAGATAGGTGCGCGCGCGGCTGCTGATCGGAATACCTTTTTCGATGCCCTGCTTTTCGGCCATTTCCTCGCTGTTGAGCAGATAGTCGAGCAGCATGGCCGATTCCCTGGGATACTCGGTGTTTTTGCTGATGGCGTACATGGTGGCGGGTTTGCTGTACCAGTCGGAGGCGGCGGCAGGGTAGTCCATAATGACAAACTGATATCTGCTGTCGATCGCGCTCTGCATATAGTCGGCGTCGCTGAGCCACTGCATGGTCCCGGCATAGTCGCCGGATTCCAGATTGAGCTTGTTAAAGTATTCGACCTGGGGGATTACTTGTTTGTTTACCATGTCCCGGTAGAATTCCAGCATGATTTGGACGTCGGCGGCGTCGAAGCCGATCGTGCCGTCCTGCGCCATGATATGGTGGCCGGTCTGTTGACCGGCGTAGGAGGCCGCTGCAAACCACAGGGATTTGGAGTTTAGGGAGAGCGGATAACATGTGCCGTTCATCGCTTCGGCGGCCGCGAAGAAATCGTCCCAGCCGGTCGGAACGGCAAGGCCGTGCTGCTTATAGATCGTCTCGTTGATATAGATCGTCATGGTGTTGAGCGCGATCGGGATGGCGTTTAATTTGCCGTTCATCATGCCGTAGTTGAGCGTTTCCTCCGAGAACGAAGAAAAGTCGATGTAGTCTTGCAGCGTGGAGAGATCATAGAAACCGCTGCCGTCGTGGGAGTACTCTTCCAGCCAGGCGTAATTGATCTGCATCACGTCCGCCTCGGTGTTGGAGACCATCTGGATATTGTAGCGTGTCTGATAACCGGAGGAGTCGGAGTATTTGCAGATAACTTTGATATGGGGGTGCAACTCCTCGAACTGTTTGATGGCGTCCAGCGTATATTCGTTTCTGGCGTCTTTTCCCCACCAGGAAAAAGAGATTTCGATCTGTTCTGCATGTTCTACGATCGCGGTATGTTTGGGGCCGCAGCAACAGAGGCAAATACTCATGCAGCCGCAGAGCAGCAGGGCAAGCTTTTTTATCATGTGGTTCCTCCTGTCGTATGGTTATCCTCATCCGCATTACAGATCACATAAGTGTCTTTGCCTTTGTGCTTGGAGGCGTAGAGCGCGCCGTCTGATTTCCGGTAGAGGTCTTCAAAATGCTGTCCCGTTTTTTCGACCGGTGTGACGCCGATGCTGACGGAGATGCGCGCAGAGCCGTCCGGCGGCTGAAATGTGACGTCCTCGTGAAAGTAGTCCCGCAGGCGCAGACAACGCTCCTCGATATGAAACATAAAAGTATCATGGCGCGTGTTGTTTGTTTTGAGCAGGACACAGAATTCATCGCCGCCGATGCGCCCGATGATATCTTTTTGCTCGCGAAATGTCTTTCTTAGTATCTTGCCGATCTGTGCGAGGATTTTGTCGCCGTAGGCGTGACCGAAATCATCGTTGACGTGCTTGAAGTTATCGACGTCGATGAGGATGAGCGCGTAGCGGTTTCCCGGTTTCATCTCTGAGAGCGCCCGCTCCGTGAGCTCCTCAAACGATTTTTTATTGAATATGCCGGTCAAGAGGTCGATCTGCGCCTTTTTGTCCAAAGCGTGTACGGTGTCGGCAACACGGCCGTTTAACCGCAGGGCGAAAGCGACGCCGAGTGTGATGGCGGTCACGCCCGCGATGATTCCCACAATGATAATATAAAACTGCATTTCCTCTTTTTCGCGCAGGATTGCCTGCGTTTTGGTCGAGCAGATGATGTACCAGTCATTGTCTGTCTGATTGACGGTGATCAAATAATCCTCGTCCATGACGGTCACCGAACCGTCGGCGGTGATGCGCTGCCTGAGCTCTTTTGGCAGGGCGGAGCCGATTACATCCGTAGAGGACGAGGAGTACATCGTCACATAGTCGGCGTTTGTCAGCCGTACCGTAATATCGCTGACGTTATTTGGATGGTCAAACACGTTTTCCAGCTCCAGGGTATAGAGGGAGGTCAGCAAAATGGCGTGTTTGTTCAGCCGTTTGACATAGTAGATGCGCTTGAAATCCCCGTTGTAGCCGGAGAACCAGCCGTTTTGAATCTTGGGATTGCCGATCATCGCCTGGGCACATTCGTACAACTCGGCGCCGAATAATTGCTCGGAGCCGCTTGAAATGCGCCCTACGGTGTGATTGTTGCTGTAGACGATGCCGAAATCCACAAAATTCTGCATGACACAGATGTCGAACAGCTTTTTCGTGATATCGGCCTCTTTGCTCAGCGCGTCGTAATCGTCGAGCCCGGAGTCCGTGGCGTCATACTTGTAGATGTCTTCGTAGGCAAAAACGAGTGCGGCGGTCGTCTCCACCGTATCGAGATAGCGGTCCATGTTCATTTTTAGCAGGACGGTGAGCTCTGTCGTTAAGTCGCCGACTTTGGCCTTTAGGACGGTGTCGGTCTTGTACATGGTGAGTGCGGAGATGAAGACGGTGAGTGCGACGATGATCACAGAAAATCCGATGATCATCGTGAATTTGATCTGCTTTACGCGGGTGGAGGCATCTTTTGGTTTTTTGGTCATAGACATATCCTTTGCAGTGCACAATTTCGGTCAATAGAAGTCTGTGTATGAATCCTATTATGACATATATAAATGTTTTCGTCAATTGAGTGCGGTCGAAGCCGGCGTAAGCGTTTTGACAAATGATATCAGGATTGCGCCCTATCAAGAAATCTGCATATTTTTCTGTCATATTTGCCTTAAATGTGATAAAATAATTTTATCTGCTTTTTGAGGAGAACGGGACGGAAAGATAAATACCAGACAGGAAGGAGTGGGGGAGATGGGCTCGGAAGCGCCGGATACCAAAGATACCTACAAGAAAAGGATACAGGACCGCAGAGATCCTCTGACATCATTTTATAACTATGCGGGAGCCAAAAAAGCGGTGAGTGAGCTGATGGAAAAAGAACCGCCGCAAAAATATCACGCAGCGCTGCTTTGTTTTGATAACTTGGAACAGTATGTAGAGGAATACGGTTCTGCTTTTGTAGTGGCAATGATGGAAAATCAGGCGATTTTTTTGCGGAGATATTTTGAGGGACTTGGCGTTTCCTATGTGATCGCGCGCTTGAAAAAGAATATGTTTCTGTTTTTCTGGGCGTGCGAGGAAATTTCCGAGAGTGAACGGCAGATTTCGCAGGTTTATGACACGCTGCTGGGCGGATATTTTGGCAGAAACGAGTACTTAAAGCCGCGGCTTTATCTTGGATTTTGGCACTTAAAGAGCGGCGGGGCAGCTTATGAGGAGATTCTTGCGTACACCCTGGCTGCGGTGGAGGCGGGGAGGGCAAAAGAAAGTCCCATTACCTGCTATGAGCAAAGGATGGGATATGGGCACCTCGAGCTTGAGGGCGAAGATCTGACCGGAAGGCAGAGGGAAGACCAGATGGCGTATTTTGACCGTCAATTTATCTCTTTTGTCGTGAGTATGCTCTCCAATGCCAAGGATTTGGACAGCAGCACCGACATGGTGATCGCGCGCATCGGGGAAACGTTCTGTTTTGATGATGTGCTGGTTTCGGAGTTTGTGGGAAAATCCGCCACGAAGGTCACAAACCGCTGGATGCGTGAAAAGGGCGTGGTCTTAGACGATATGGACGTCCACACGTTTGAAGATTGGGACGGCTTTTTCTGGGGGTTTGATGAAAACGGCATCAATTATGTCACGGATGTCGACGAGGCGCCGTTTTCGGAGCAGGATCGGGGCTTCTTTCGGATGAAGAACATAAGAGCCTTTATCAATATTATGCTCTATAGCAATGATCAGGCGATCGGTTATATCACCTGCAGTAAACGGCGGCCCATGGAACGGCTTGGGGATAAGACATACAATTCACTGATTCAGTTCAGCAAGATTATCGCCTCGTTTGTGGCGCTTCGGATTCATAAGAGCAGCAGCCATAAGAAAATAGAGGCGTTGTCGGTGGATGAGCTGACGGGACTTTACCAGTATGCGGCGTTCCAGCGCAAAGTAAAAAAGCGGTTGTACCGGTTTACGCCCGATCGCGTCTATGCGTTTGTGTCGCTCGACATCAGCAATTTTTCGCATTTGAACGAAAACTTTGGCTACAAGGAGGGCGATCTGGTATTAAAGGAGTTTGCCCTGCGCCTAAAGAGCGGGGCGGGGCACACGCTGGCCTGCAGACAGGGCTGCGATCATTTTATCATGCTGTTGGAGGACAGTAAGCGGGAGACGATCGAGCAGCGGATACGGGTGGGCAATGAGAAATTTGAGTCATATTTGCGGGAGCGCTATCCGATGAGCGGCCTGCAGGTCAACGCGGGCATCTACTATGTGACGGACCCGGGCAAAAATCTCTTTTATATGATCGATTCGGCCATTCATGCCAGAAAAAGTGTCAAAGGCCGCTATTATCACAATATCGCCGTCTATTCGGATGAGCTGCGCACGCGCAAAAAGCTGGTGCTTGATGTGGTGGGAACCATTCACGAGGCCATCGAGGGCGGTGAAATCGAGACGTTTTTGCAGCCCAAGTTTTCCATGACGAGCCGCAGGGCGGTGGGGGCCGAGGCATTGGTCCGCTGGAGAAATCCAGACGGCAGTTACAAATACCCCGACCAGTTTATCCCGATCCTGGAGGGAGCGGGATTGATTATCAATCTGGATATGTGTGTGTTCGAGCAGGTTCTTAGGGTATTGGCGCGCTGGCAGGCCGAGGGGAAGGAACTCGTTCCGGTTTCGGTCAATTTTTCCAGAATCCATTTTCACACGGACGATTTCTGCGAAAAAGTGACGGCGCTCATGCAGCGCTATCAGGTGGAGCCGCGATTTATTGAGATCGAAATTACCGAGAGCTGTTTTGGCGATAATCGCCATAACCTTTATCAGCAGCTTGAAAAGGTGCGGGAATACGGCTTTAAAGTGGATATTGATGATTTCGGGACCGGTTACTCTTCGCTCAATATGCTTTTGTCTGCGCCGGTGGATATCGTGAAGGTTGACAAGAGCTTTATCGATCACTATGAGACGAAAGAGCAGCAGGAGTATATCAACCAGATCGGCAATCTGATTCTTTCCGCCAGGAAAGGCATCATTTTTGAGGGCGTGGAGACCGAGGCGCAGATCGAGTTTTTGACGAGATATGGCTATGATAACGCGCAGGGCTATTTTTTCTCGAAACCCGTTCCCGTGGACGAATTTGAACGGAATTTTTTATATAAAAGGAAAGAACAGGAATAATTACCATGGAAAAAGTAAAGGATTTTCTTAAGAAAAAGGACATTGTCATCTCGCTGCGGCGCTACGGTATCGACGCGCTGGGTGCGATGGCACAGGGACTGTTTTGCTCTCTGCTGATCGGCACCATTTTAAATACGCTGGGGACGCAATTCCACATTCCGTTTCTCTCGGCGGTGGTTGCGAGTGTCGGCGGCACGGAGTACACGGTCGGCGGACTTGCCGGGGCGATGAGCGGTCCGGCGATGGCTGTAGCGATCGGTTACGCGCTGCACTGTCCGCCGCTGGTGCTCTTCTCCCTGATCACGGTGGGATTTTCGTCAAACGCCCTTGGCGGCGCCGGGGGACCGCTGGCAGTGCTTTTTATCGCGATTATCGCCGGCGAATGTGGCAAAGCGGTCTCTAAGGAGACCAGGGTAGATATTTTGGTGACGCCGCTTGTCACAATCGGCGTCGGCGTGGCGTTGTCGGCATGGTGGGCGCCCGCGCTGGGAGCCGCGGCCATGAAGCTGGGGAGCTTAATTATGTGGGCGACGAGCTTACAGCCGTTATTGATGGGGATTTTGGTTTCGGTCATCGTGGGCATCGCATTGACGCTGCCGATCTCTTCCGCGGCGATCTGCGCGGCGCTGGGGCTTACCGGGATTGCGGGCGGAGCCGCGCTCGCGGGCTGCTGTGCGCAGATGGTCGGGTTTGCGGTCATATCTTTTCGGGAAAACCGCTGGGGCGGCCTGATTTCGCAGGGCATCGGCACATCCATGCTTCAGATGGCCAATATCGTCAAAAATCCGCGCATCTGGATAGCGCCGATCGTCACCTCCGCCATCACCGGTCCGCTGGCTACCTGCCTGTTTCATCTGGAGATGAACGGTACGCCCGTATCATCCGGCATGGGGACCTGCGGGCTGGTCGGGCAGATCGGTGTGTACACCGGCTGGATGAGCGATATCGCATCCGGCGCCAAAAGCGGCGTGACGGCGTTTGACTGGATTGGTCTTTTCCTGATCTCTTTTGTGCTGCCGGCGGTGATCTGCCCGCTCATCCATCTGGTTCTTGTAAAGATCGGCTGGGTAAAAGAGGGCGATCTGAAGCTGTCTTAACAAATAACATTGCATTTTGTGAAAAAATGCCATATAATAGGAAAATACCTATTTATGGCATTACCGATACCGGTTAGAGATAACAGTGAGAGTAGATGAAGCAGGTGATGAATATGGCAGATTTTCCGGAAGAAAAGTCAATCGAGCATATTGAGAAGAAGTTTCGTGAGGAAGACGATGTTTTGAAGCCTACGAAAGAGTTTGAGAGTCCAGAGGCTTTGTATGACGAATTGATCGCCAGCGTGCACAAGTACCATCCGTCGTCGGATACTTCATTGATCGAAAAAGCGTACCAGGTTGCCCGCGCCATGCACGAGGGGCAGGTTCGCAAGTCCGGCGAACCCTACATTATACATCCGCTTTGCGTGTCGATTATCCTGGCGGAGCTGGAATTGGACAAAGAGACGATCGTTGCGGGGCTTTTGCATGATGTTTTGGAGGACACGACCATGTCCGAGAAAGAGATCGCGGCCGAGTTTGGCGAGGAAGTGCTTCTTTTGGTGGACGGCGTGACAAAGCTACAGCATCTGCATCTGACTGACAACACCAACGAGAAGGATAAATCGGCCGTGCGGCTGGAGATGCAGGCGGAAAATCTGCGCAAGATGTTTTTGGCGATGGCAAAGGATATCCGTGTCGTCATGATAAAGCTTGCGGACCGTCTGCACAATATGCGCACGCTGAAATATCAGTCCACGGAAGGCCAAATCCGCATTGCCCGTGAGACGCAGGAGATCTACTGTCCGCTGGCGCAGCGGCTGGGTATTTCCAAGATTAAGATAGAGCTTGACGATCTCTCGCTTAAGTATCTGGAGCCGGAGGCATACTATGATCTGGTGCGCCAGATCGACCAGCGCAAGAGTATGCGCGAAGAGTATGTGCAAAAGCTGGTGCAGGTTGTGCGGGAGCATATCAAAGACGCCGGCATCTATGCAAAGATTGATGGCCGCGCAAAGCATTTTTTCAGTATCTATAAAAAGATGGTCAATCAGGATAAGACGCTCGACCAGATCTACGATCTGTTTGCAATCCGCATTATCGTGGATTCCGTGAAGGACTGTTATGCGGCGCTCGGCGTGATTCATGAGATGTACAAACCGATTCCCGGCAGGTTTAAGGACTATATCGCTATGCCCAAACCGAATATGTACCAGTCACTGCACACGACGTTAATTGGGCCGACCGGGCAGCCGTTTGAGATACAGATTCGCACGTTTGAGATGCACCGCACCGCAGAATACGGTATCGCTGCCCACTGGAAATACAAGGAGGCAAGCAACAAAGGCGGAGCGGCTGAGGCGATGACTGTCTCGGAGGAGGAAAAGCTAAGCTGGCTGAGACAGATTTTGGAATGGCAGCAGGATTTGTCGGACAACAAAGAATTTATGAGCCTCTTAAAGAGCGATCTCGATTTGTTTTCCGATACGGTATTTTGCTTTACGCCGACCGGGGATGTGAAGAATCTGCCGCAGGGTTCCAATCCCATTGATTTTGCCTACAGTATCCACTCGGCGGTCGGCAATAAGATGATCGGCGCCAAAGTCAACGGCAAATTAGTGCCGATCGACTATGTGATACGCAACGGCGACAGGGTCGAGGTCATCACTTCCCAAAATTCCAAGGGGCCAAGCCGCGACTGGCTGAGTATCGTAAAGAGTACCCAGGCCAAAAACAAAATCAATCAGTGGTTCCGCAGCGAGTTAAAGGAAGAAAATATCATCCGCGGCAAGGAGCTGCTCGTGGCCTGCGCGAAGTCGAAGGGCATCAATTTCCCGGACATCAATAAGCCGGAGTACCAGGCAAAGATTTTGCGCAAATACGGCTTCCACGACTGGAATTCCTGTCTTGCCACCGTAGGGCATGGCGGCTTAAAAGAGACGCAGATCATCAACAAAATGTACGAGGAATATAAAAAAGACCACCTTGCGCATATCACGGATGAGGATGTGCTGGAGATCTTGTCGGAAAACCGTGAGAGACAGCCTTTGAAGCGGTCAAAGAGCGGGATTATCGTCCAGGGCTTGTATGACGTGGCCGTTCATTTTTCCAAGTGTTGCAGCCCGGTGCCGGGGGATGAGATCGTGGGATTTGTCACCAGGGGCCGCGGTGTGTCCATACACCGCACCGACTGTATCAATATGATCAATCTCTCCGAGGTGGAACGGGAGCGCCTGATTGATGCGGAGTGGCAGAGCACCGGGGACAATGCCGATAACGGGCATTATCTGGCGGAAATCAAGCTTTTTGGCAATAACCGCACCGGCCTTCTTGTGGATATCACGAAGGTATTTACAGAGCGGGAGATCGATATCAATGCGATTCACTCCAAGACGAGCAAGCAGGGGATTGCCACGATCGAGGTGTCTTTTTGCACCAAAGGCAGGGAGGAGCTCAACAGTGTGATCGAGAGGCTGCGCGCCGTGGAGAGCATTATCGATATTGAGAGGACTTCCGGCTAAAAAACAATTGCGAATATAGGGGGCTGTCTTTGGTAACCGCAAAACGCTGGCAAAAGACAGCCCCGTTTTTGGGAGGAGAGGAAAATATGGCACCTGTAAAAGTAGAGACGTATGTGGTGGGGTCCGTGCAGACCAATTGTTACTTTGCAATCAATGAGGAGACCAGGGAGACGCTGATCATCGATCCGGGGGCGAGTGCGGGCAGGCTTGCGGAGCGGCTTGCGGAGCAGCAGCTTAAGCCGGAGGCGATATTGCTGACGCACGGGCACTTTGACCATGCCGGCGGGGCGGCCGAGCTTGCGGCGCATTTCGGCATCAAAGTATACGCGCACGAGCGGGAGCGGGAGACGCTCGATACGCCGTCATTAAATCTCAGCGGCTGGGGCGGCGGCGCCGAGAGCTACCATGTAGATGAGTTTTTAAAAGACGAACAGGAGATCGATCTGGCCGGATTCCATATCCGTGTGTTTCACACGCCGGGTCACACGGAGGGAGGCTGCTGCTTTTACTTCCCATACCAGAATATCTTGTTTTCCGGCGACACACTGTTTCATATGTCGGTGGGAAGAACCGATTTCCCCAGAGGCAGCATGTCGGCGATCGTGCGTTCCATCCGTGAAAAGATTCTGCCGCTGCCGGAGCAAACCAGAGTATATCCCGGCCATAATGATGAGACGACCGTAGGCACAGAAAGGATGTATAATCCCTACTTATGATACTCGTAAAATTAAACCAGGCCAATTTTGAATATGACATTTATTCGTTAATCAAGGCGTTTTATCCGAGAGAAAATGTCGGTGTGACCGCAGAAGACAAAACATATGACGAGCCGGCGGACATGGTGTTTGAGATCACCTATCTGCCGGATTCCGTGCGGATTGCAGGGAAGGGCGAATATTCTGTAGATGAAGTGTTTGCGGAAGACTATGCGGACCGTATTGAGACAAAAAATCGCTTAAAGCGCAAATTATATGAGATTTTGGCGGCGCATACCAAACAGGCGCTGCCCTGGGGCACGCTGACCGGGATACGCCCGACCAAGATACCGCTGAAAATGTTGGAGGCGGGCGGCAGTGATGCACAGATCGCGGCGCATATGCGAAAAGAGTATTATGTATCCGCAGAAAAGATTGCACTTTCCACGGCGATCGCCAAGCGCGAGCTTGCCCTTTTAAACAGGCTGGATTATGAGAACGGCTATAGCCTCTACATCGGGATTCCGTTCTGTCCGACGACCTGCCTTTACTGTTCGTTCCCCTCAAACCCGGTGGCCGCGTGGAGCGGGCGGGTGGATGAATATTTACGGGCGCTGGAACGGGAGATCGAATATGCCGCCGATGCGTTTTTGGACAAGCATCTGAATACCGTCTACATCGGAGGCGGGACTCCCACGACCTTGGAGCCCGCCCAGCTGGAGCGGCTGCTTTGCAAAGTAAAGGGGAGCTTTTCGTTTGCGCATTGCCTGGAGTTTACGGTCGAGGCGGGCAGGCCGGACAGCATCACAAAGGAGAAGCTTTCGGTACTGCGCGAGCAGGGCATCAGTCGCATTTCGATCAACCCGCAGACGATGAAACAGCAGACGCTGCGGACGATCGGACGCCGTCACACGGTGGAGCAGACGGTGGAAAGCTTTCATATGGCGCGCGCGCTCGGCTTTGACAATATCAATATGGACCTGATTTTAGGGCTGCCGGGCGAGAGCTTAGAGGATGTGGAGTCGACGCTTAAGCAGATTCAGGCGCTTGCCCCGGAAAATCTCACGGTACATTCCCTTGCCCGAAAGCGCGCGGCGCGCCTGTCGATCGAGTGGGAGGACTACAAGGGATACCAGATGGTAAACACGCAGGAGCACATGGATCTGGCGATGGATTATGCGGCGCGCATGGGGCTTGAGCCCTACTATCTCTATCGGCAGAAGGGCATGGCCGGCAATCTGGAAAACGTGGGTTTTGCCGCCGAAGGTATGGCCGGCATCTATAATATTTTGATTATGGAGGAGAAACAGACGATCGTGGCGCTTGGCGCCGGCTCGATCACGAAACGGGTATTTATGGACGGACAGGCCAGACGGTGCGAAAATGTCAAGGATGTCGCCCAGTATATCGGGAGAATTGATGAGATGATCGAGAGAAAGAAACGGCTTTTTGAGGATAAGGCATGAAACTAGGGATAACGGTTGTTGTAACTTTTTTGGCAGGTATGGGGGCGGGACTTGGGACGGGGTTTGCCGGTATGAGCGCGGCGGCTGTCATCAGTCCCATGCTGATTACGTTTCTGGGGATTGAGCCGTATATGGCTGTGGGAATTGCCCTGTCGTCCGACGTGCTGGCGAGCGCCGTATCGGCCTACACATATGGCAAACATAAAAATCTTGATATCAAAAACGGTATCATCAT
The DNA here is from genome assembly GCA_947567625.1 of uncultured Roseburia sp. Lineage (GTDB taxonomy): Bacteria > Bacillota > Clostridia > Lachnospirales > Lachnospiraceae > Roseburia. Next base: position 35,566 of record CANONN010000018.1, read on the forward strand.
GATGGCAAGCGTGCTGATCTTTACTGTGATCGGCAGCTATCTCTCCAGTCTGGTCCCGTCCACGGCGATGGGCAATTTTTCGGTATGTATGACCTTGCTGCTGGGGATAAAATTTATCGTGAGACCTGTCATGACGACAAAGGAGTCGATGAAAAATGTGTCCGCGAACAAACGGGCGCTGCAATCTGTTTTCTGCGGCATGATAATCGGTTTTATCTGTGGGTTTGTCGGAGCCGGCGGCGGTATGATGATGCTCTTAATACTGACGTCTGTGCTCGGATATGAGCTTAAGACCGCAGTCGGCACCAGCGTTTTTATCATGACCTTTACTGCGCTGACCGGGGCGGCGTCCCATTTTGCGATCGGCGGCATGCCGGATACGTTTGTCTGGGTTTCCTGTGTGGTGTTTACACTGCTGTGGGCGAGGATTGCCGCAGTGTTTGCAAACAGGGCGCAGCCCAAAACCTTAAACAGGGTGACGGGAATCGTTTTGGTCATATTGGGAGCGGCAATTTTGGTGTTTTCCAAGCTGGTTCCTTGACTTTTTTGCCGTACAAAAATATAATATTTTTCGGGGATGGGTGGCCGTGATAAGCGCTTTTTGATTTGAAAGCGAAAGACAATCTTTCCCCTGAGACTGGGAGAACACAATATGGATAGAGAGGATGAGTTTAGTTTATGGCACTGAGTAAAAAGCCGGTCAACGGTATGAAAGATATTCTGCCGGAAGAGATGCAGATACGCGATTATGTGCAGCAGGTTATCAAGGATACCTACCGGAGTTTTGGGTTTACCCCGATCGAGACGCCCTGCATGGAAAACATTGCCAACCTGAGCAATAAGCAGGGGGGAGAGAACGAGAAGCTTATTTTTAAGGTGATGAAGCGAGGTGAGAAGTTAAAGCTCCAGGAGGCTATGACAGAGGCAGATCTGGTGGATTTTGGGATGCGCTATGATCTGACGGTGCCGTTGGCCCGCTTTTATTCCAACCATGCCAACGATCTGCCGTCGCCCTTTAAGGCGTTGCAGATGGGCAGTGTGTGGAGGGCGGACCGGCCGCAGAGAGGGCGCTACCGTCAGTTTATGCAGTGCGACATCGATATAATAGGAGAGCCGAGTAATCTGGCGGAGATTGAGCTGATTTTGGCTACGACTACCACGATCGGCAAACTGGGCTTTAAACGGTTTGAAATCCGCATCAACGAGCGGCGCATCCTAAAGGCGATGGCGGCTTACAGCGGTTTTAAGGAAGAAGAATACGATACCGTATTTATCATATTGGACAAGATGGATAAGATCGGGCCAGACGGTGTCGCCGAAGAGCTTCTCAAAGAGGGTTATCCGAATGATGCGGTGGAGAAATATCTGGCGCTGTTTCGCGGTGTGGAGACGGCCGAAAATGGTCTTTCCTATCTGGCAAAGGAGCTGACAGGCTATCTGGAGCCGGAGGTTGAGCAGAATTTAAGAGAGATCATGGGCAGCGTGGAGGCGGCAAAGACAGCTGATTTTCAGCTGGTATTTGACCCGACGCTGGTGCGCGGTATGAGCTATTACACCGGGACGATCTTTGAGATCGCCATGCCGGAGCTTGGGGCGGCCTGCGGCGGCGGCGGGCGCTACGATAAGATGGTCGGCAAATTTACGGGAAACGACGTCCCGGCGTGCGGATTTTCCATCGGCTTCGAGCGCATTGTGCTGCTGTTGATGGAGAGCGGTTTCGTTGTGCCCGATCAGAGGGAAAAGATCGCTTATCTGATCGAAAAAGGATATCCGGCCGAAGCGCTTTCCCAGGTGATCGCCAAAGCGCAGGCCGAGCGGGCCGAAGGCAGGCAGGTGCTGGTGGTGCGCATGAACAAAAATAAAAAGTTCCAGAAGGACAAGCTTGCCGCCGAGGGGTACGGGCAGATCGTAGAGTTTTTTGCACCGTAAGACGGGCTGTGTTGCCTTTGTGTTTTATTCCGTTATTGATAAAGAAAGTATGAGTGGGAGATACCTCTTTCACTCCCAGGTTTGCGCCCGCACAAACTTGAGATGGACAAAATACAGTGCGGGCGCGAGGTGAATTATGGCAGAGTCAATGCGCGGCTTAAAGAGAAGCCACCGCTGCACCGAGGTTTGCAGCCAAAATATCGGCGAGACCGTCACCGTGATGGGCTGGGTGCAGAAGAGAAGAAATTTGGGAAGTTTGATTTTTATTGATCTAAGGGACCGCTCCGGTATCTTGCAGCTGGTATTCAACGAGGAGACCGTCGGCAGTGAGGGATACCAAAAGGCCGGGAGACTGCGGAGCGAATATGTGATTGCCGTCACGGGCAGGGTCGAGAAGCGCTCGGCGGCGGTCAATGAAAACTTAAAGACCGGCGATATCGAAGTGGTTGCCTCCGATATCCGTATCCTTTCAGAATCCGAGACGCCGCCGTTTCAGATTGAGGAGAACAGCCAGACGAAGGACGAAGTGCGTCTGAAATACCGCTATTTAGACCTCAGAAGGCCGGATATTCAGCGAAATCTGATGCTCAGAAGCAAAGTGGCGCAGCTGATGCGCGCGTTTATGAGCAGAGAGGGATTTTTGGAAATCGAGACGCCGATGCTCTGTAAGTCCACACCGGAGGGAGCGAGAGATTATCTGGTGCCCAGCCGCGTACATCCCGGGCATTTTTATGCGCTGCCGCAGTCGCCGCAGCTCTACAAACAGCTTTTGATGTGTTCCGGGTATGACCGCTATTTTCAGATTGCCAGATGCTTCCGTGACGAGGACTTGAGGGCCGACCGCCAGCCGGAGTTTACCCAGGCGGATATGGAGCTTTCGTTTGTGGATGTGGAGGATGTGCTGGACGTAAACGAGCGCCTGCTCCAATATATCTTTCAAGAGGCGATCGGTGTGACGGTATCGCTTCCTCTGCCGCGCATGTCATGGCAGGAGGCGATGGACCGTTTCGGCTCCGACAAGCCGGATACGCGCTTTGGCATGGAGCTTATGGATGTCTCGGCCGTAGTGGCGGGCTGCGGTTTTTCCGTGTTCACCGGCGCGTTAGAGGGCGGCGGTTCCGTCCGCGGCATCAATGTAAAGGGCCAGGCCGGGATGCCGCGCAAGAGGATTGACAAGCTGGTGGAATTTGCCAAGGGCTACGGAGCCAAAGGATTGGCCTATCTCGCGGTCGGCGCGGACGGAAGCTATAAGTCCTCTTTCGCAAAGTTCATGACGGAGGACGAGCTTAAAGCATTGGTGGAGGCGATGGCCGCGGAGCCGGGCGATCTGCTTTTGTTTGCCGCGGACAAGAATAAGATTGTCTGGAATGTGCTTGGCGCGCTGCGCTTGGAGCTGGCAAAAGAACTGGATTTGCTGGAACCGAATCAGTACAATTTCCTGTGGATTACCGAATTCCCGCTTTTGGAGTGGTCTGACGAGGAGCATCGCTTTATGGCCATGCACCATCCGTTTACGATGCCGATGGAGGAGGACTGGGACCAGATCGATTCCAACCCGGGCGCGGTGCGCGCGAAAGCGTACGATATTGTGTTAAATGGCACGGAGCTTGGCGGCGGGTCGGTCCGTATCCACCAGAATGATATTCAGGAGAAGATGTTTGAAGTGCTGGGATTTACCAGAGAGCTTGCGCATGAACAGTTCGGGTTCCTTTTGGATGCGTTTCAGTACGGCGTGCCGCCGCACGCAGGCCTTGCCTACGGCCTGGACCGTCTGGTGATGCACATGGTGCATGCGGACTCGATTCGCGACGTGATCGCGTTTCCGAAGGTCAAGGACGCGTCCTGCCTGATGACGCAGGCGCCCGGCGCCGTGGACGATAAACAGCTTCAGGAGCTGGGAATTGATATCGTGGAAGCGCGGGAAGAAGCATAAGATGCGCGACGCGGCTTGGCTCTGAACGAATCCATATTAGAACGCCCTTAGCTGTTGATAGGAACTCATCGCTAAGGGCGCTTTTGTCGTGCTTGATACTCTTGCTTGCTGATTTCTTCAGCAGAGAGTGAATTTGCCTGCGCTAACCAAGAGCAGGGCATTTTCAGTAGGCGTATAAACAAATTTTTGCAAGTTACATCAGGAAATCTTTATCAATCGAATCTCTGTAGCATAAAATACATCATTTTCAAAACTGCCCTTCATCTCCACCTCCATATGTTCCTCAATATCTGAAAAATCAGCTTCTTTATCTTCATGGCTTTCCCCATTGCCGTAGATAGTTCTCATATAAAAGTACGTTTGATCGTCAAACGCCACCGGAATCAATTGGGAATCCGAAATATCGGCATTGGTGCTGGGGGAACTGGTCGTCAGGGAGCCGTCGTCAAGAATTTGGGCTTTCGTTTCCGCGACAAAAAAGGAATCCTCTGTAATTTTCCTGACATCGCCCATGAAATCGGCGTCAAAAGCGGCGGCGGTCTTGGGGTCTAAAACCTGCCATTTGCCCGTCGCAGCTTCCGGCGCTTCCTGGGTGTCTTGTGTGTGTTCTTCTGATGACGTATCATTTGGCGCTTCCGATGATTGCGTGTTCACCTGAGTTTGTTCTGTTTTTGCGGCAGTCTCCGCGCCAATACCGCATCCCGCGGACAGCATCGGCAGGATGCACAGGGCACCGGATAGTACCATTGCGTTTTTTAACTTTGTTTTCATGTCGGTCTCCATTCTTGTGTTATTTACTGCACAGAGCAGTTAATTTTGCGGTTTTTATTATAGCATGGAAACCTTAAAAAACTCTTTAAGTGAAAAAAATGGAAACTCAGTCGATTCCGACGCGGATACCGCCGCGCCGTTCCGAAGGCTGGATGATCACAGAGACCGGCTGGCTGCCGTTCCACTCGAAAGCGTAAGACTCGCCGGAAGCCTGCCCGATAAAGGTTTTCCAGGAGAGGTCGGTCGTGATCTGCGGGTCGCAGTAGCCCGACTGCCCCATCCAGCAGATGACGGCGTCCGGGTCCACCGATATCGTATTGCGGTTTTGCAGATTGCTTAAAACAATCGGGTTGCCGTCGCAGAGCACGGCGACATAGGCGTTTGGCCCCACGCCGGTCAGCGTCGTGGTGGCTAAGCCTTTCTGGGAGAGGATACCGCAGCCGATAAAGCGCACATCGTATTTGCAGTCCTGGGTGAATGCCAGGATATTTTCTGATTCTACGGAAACGACCTCGCCCGAGGCCAGCTTGTAGATCACGACGTGCTGGCCGTAGTTGGCATAATAGGTAACCGAATTGCCGGAAAAGGTAACTTTCATCAGCGGGATATTTTCACCTGTCACGCGCCGCACCAGGGAGCCGAGCGCGGCCTGCGCAAAGTTGCCCTGCGGGCCGAGCAAAAGCTTTTCAAAGCGGTAATTCTTGCTGCCCGCGTTGTCCCCGGCGATAAAAGCGCCGGCTTTCGCGATCAGAACGTCGTTCCCGGTACAGGTAACTTTCAAAGTCAATTCATTTACAGTTTCAAACGTCAACATCATATTCCTCCTGATACGGATTTTTGTTTTGTATTTTTAGACTACTTCGACGCCGTAGAACTCACACAGTCCGGCGAGGTCTCTCGCCAGTCCGTTCCCCGCGGCGCAAAATTTCCAGACTCCGTTGTATTGATAGATTTCTCCGATCATCAGGGAAATCACGTTGGCAAACGATTCTTCGTGCAAAAAGCTAACGAGTTCGCTGCCGCCGGAGGCGTCCATAATGCGGATATATGCGTCTTTTATCATAGCGAAATTCAATTTTTTCTCAAAGGCATCGTTGATGGTCAGCACAAAGGCGATTTTTGTTACCGCGGGATTCAATTTCGTGAAATCTATGGTGATCATTTCCCTGTCGTCTGGGGCGTGGTCAAGAAAGCAGATACTGCTGTCAGGGCTTTTGGCCTGTCCATAAAATACAAACCAGTCGTCGCCGATCACTTTCCCCGAGCCGTCCAGAAGAAACGCGGAGACATCAACGTCACAGGCCGCATTTTGCACATTCCACCCAAAACAGGCCCGGATGCTTGAAAGCTGGCCCCCGTCTTTGAGCGTGGCTTTCTGTCCTTTCGCAATCGGATGGCGGAACGTTGGAACTGCCATTCTGGCGGGAGAGGGGACAGGAGCGGTCCGGGAGGCGGATGCCGATGGGTTTTGCAAAGCAGTTGGCGGAGGGCTTTGGGAGGCAGAAGGCGAGCGGGCTGATCTGGTATTAAGGGTTAATAGATTGTCTGCGGATATGACCGCAGAGGGTTTTAAGTTGTTGACAGAAGCGATGGAAGAGCGGTCGAACGCTTTCGTGCTGTGCATTGGCAATTGAATCATAAGTATTTTGCAACCTTTCCTTGTGCAAACGAAACATAGGTTTTCTTTTGTATTTTATCTCAGCGGTGCGAGAATGACAAGCGCAAAATAAAAAGTTCTTTGTTTCGGATTAAAAAATGAAAGATGATTGGACGTCATTTTGTATATCGCGTTTGGAACTGCACATACTACGATCATAAAACGTTACTTTGCATGGCGCCGCAGATGAGAAAACACCTGAGTGAAATTTTGTCGCGCAGCCGCAAAGGACGCAGCAGGAGGGTTCCTATGGATAAAGAAAAAGAACAGTTGCAAAAAAAGTACAATAGTTATGTCAAGGAGGTGACGCCGACCCACAATCTTTGGCTCAATATGTTAAAGGCGTTTATCACCGGAGGCATCATCTGCATCATCGGGCAGTGGATTTTAAATATCGGCATGAATACGTTTGGTCTGGAAAAAGATGCGGCCGGCGGCTGGTGCAGCATGCTTTTAATCCTGCTGTCGGTCGTTTTAACCGGTTTTAATATTTATCCTTCGATTGCCAACTGGGGCGGCGCCGGGGCGCTGGTGCCAATCACAGGCTTTGCCAACGGCGTGGCGGCGCCGGCGATCGAGTTTCAGAAAGAGGGGCAGGTCTTTGGCATAGGCTGTAAGATTTTTACGATTGCCGGTCCGGTAATTTTATACGGTATTTTTTCCAGCTGGATATTGGGGGTCATTTACTGGGTTTTAAAGATGTGGATGTAGATATGAAAAGACAGGGAGGAGATTACAATGGTAGAATATGATACGGCTCTGCCGTCCGGTCTTGGATTCGGACTGGCTATGAATCAGAAAGCAATGGAAAACTTTGCGTGTATGACCGAAGAGGAAAAACAGCAGGTCATTTCGGCCGCGCGAAACGTACAGTCAAAAAAGGAGATGCAGAACCTGGTGCGGGATATTGCAGATTTAAACCGTACATTTTAAGCATCCGATCACAGCGAAAAGAGCGTTTTAAAATAGGTTGCGGACTGTGCGGGAGCGGGCAGGCGTAAGCCTGCCCACTTTCTGTACACCGCAGAAACGGTTCGTTTGGCGCGCAATAAAAATAAGATTGTATGAAATTACCAAATTAGATATAATAAAGTATACTTTTTGATATGCCCGGCCCGACAGAGGGGACCGATTGGCAAAATACTTGCGGAGGAGACTATGTTTTTATTCAATGGCAATACACAGATTGACATCGCCGCATCGGTGCGGCGAACCAAGGGCGTCGAAAACGCCGTCGCGATATTGAAGCGGGATCAGCAGAAGGTTTTTTACAGGACAGATGAGGCGGGCGGCAGGATTGTTTTGCGGCAGTCGGACGATGGCCTTACCGACGAGCAGTATCGCGTTACAGTAAGGACAGATGTAATGGAGATTTGGGCCAGAGATGAGCTTGGATTTATCTACGGGCTTTTACATATCAGTGAGAACCATCTTGGGATTTTACCGTTTTGGTTTTGGATGGACCAGAAAATCGAAAAAAGAGAGCGGGAATGGCTCCAGGAGACCGATTTTGTGTCAGAGAAGAGGGCGGTCCGTTTTCGCGGCTGGTTTTACAATGACGAAGTGCTGCTGTTAAAGTGGAAGTTTAACCAAAACGGCGAGGAAGGCTGGCGGATGGCGTTTGAAGCGCTTCTAAGATGCGGCGGCAATATCACGATACCCGGAACAGACAAAATGTCGATCAAAAACAGACAGTTGGCCTCCGACATGGGGTTATGGATTACCCACCACCACGCGGAGCCTTTGGGAGCAGGGATGTTTGTGCGCGCGTATCCCGAGCTGTCGCCCAATTATCTGCAATATCAGGAGAAGTTTTTAAAGCTTTGGGAGGAAGGCGTGACTGCCCAGAAAGACAAAAAAGTAGTGTGGAATGTGGGATTTCGGGGACAGGGGGACGCGCCGTTCTGGGAATTTGATACCACCGGGGCTTTTGACACGCCCCAAAAGAGGGGCAGGCTTATCAGCGATATAATAAAGACGCAGTGTGATCTGGTGCGCAGACAGGTGGAGCATCCGATTTTTTGTACGAACCTTTACGGGGAGATCATCGAACTGTATGAAAAGGGATACATCGAGCTTGCCGACGATATCATCAGAGTGCGCGCCGATAACGGCTACGGTAAGATGGTGAGCAGGAGACGGGAGAATCATGCGGGCAGGGCGGCGGCGATGCCCAATCCCAACGATTCCAGTATGCAGGGGATTTATTACCACGTCTCTTTTTATGATTTGCAGGCTGCCAATCATATCACGATGCTGCCCAATTCGGTGGATTTTGTCAGCGGGGAGTTGCAGGAGGTATTAAAAAACCGCGGGGACGCACTCTGGGTGATCAACTGCTCGAATGTGCGGCCCCATGTCTACTATCTGGATGCCGTGGCGAAAATCTGGAACAACCGGGCGGTCGGTGACGAGATACAAAGCGGGGAGTTCGCCGGCGATTACTTTGGCGGATATGACACGGTGGCGGCCTGCTTTCTAAAATATGCGGATGCCATGCTTTCCTACGGCCCGCATGACGACGAACATGCAGGAGAGCAGTTTTATACCGAAAATGTGCGCCTCCTCGCCCACCAGATCATCGCAGATCGGACAAAGAACTGCGATGCGATGCGCTGGCTGAGCGCAGATGCGTCGCTGGCGCAGCAGGCAGAAAAACTGCGCGGCATATGTGCGGCGGGATTATCCGGTTTACAGGCGCTGCAAAGACAGTGCCAAAAGACCGCCGAGGGGATACGCGAGCCGCAATGGCGTCTGCTGTTTGAAGCTACAATCGGACTGCAATCGTATCTGCATATGGAGTGCGCGAAGGGAACGGTGCTTTTTGGCAGCGGCTGTGAGGCGCTATGGGAGAAAGACTATGAGCGGTCATTTGTGTTGTTTGGAAATGCGGCTTTGTGCTTTGAGAGGGCGCGTCAGAAAATGAGGGACGCCGAGTATGGCGTGTGGGATAGTTTTTATCTGAATGACTGCTTTGCAGATGTCGGGCACACGGCCTTTATGCTGCGCAAACTGATGGGATATGTGCGGGAACTCGGCGACAACGGGCGTCATGATGCGTGGTATCGCAAGTATTGCCTGCCCAGAGAAGATCAGGGGGTATTCCTGCAATTGGTATTTGATCAGCACATGGATGACGAAGAACTGTTTCTGGTGATGCGCGAACGGCTGCATATGGATGCAGACGAAACATGCAGTTTATGATAATTCACAAAAAAAGAAGTGCCAAAAACCCATTAAAATCAGGGTGTTCCAGCACTCGTAAGATGGAGATAGCGAGACTCGAACTCGTGACCTATACGTTGCGAACGTATCGCTCTCCCAGCTGAGCTATATCCCCATAACTTTATTATAACATATACATAAAAAATTTCAAGAAAAAATTGTATCATTTTGTCGCGCTTAAGTAAATTTTTGTATAGGACAGGCAATGATGTCTGGTGGGGCGTTCCTTTTTCTATTTTGATGGGGGCGTTCCTTTTTTTTGACTTTGCCCAATGTTTTTTACCGAAGAATGTTTGATAAAGTGCATTGTAAGGAATAGGCCCAAAAGAAGGATTGGCTGGCAATTCATTTTTCTACAGAAGAGACTTGACAGGATCAAAAGATTGGATTATAGTATGTATAGAAACGATATGTCGATACTCGATATATTAATACACGACATGTCATGTGTTAATATATCGGGCAAAAACATATCTGCACGGACGGGAGGGAGGAAATGGACGAGGCGTTACACAAAAAATATATTCCAATGACAGAAACCACGTACTACACGCTGTTGTCGGTGACGGAGCCCAGACACGGGTATGCCATTATGCGCTATGTCGATGAGTTGACGGGAGGGCGCATTGCGCTTGGAACTGGGACGCTTTACACCATGGTGGGGCGTCTGGTGGCCGACGGTGTGATCGTGGTGGTGCCCAGTGAGTCGGGAAAGAAGGAGTACCGCATCACGGCGTTGGGGAGGGAGCTTTTGGAATTGGAGACGAGACGGCTGAGAGAGCAGCTTTCAGACGGGCAGAATGTATTGTATGGAGGAGACTAAGTATGAGCGAAGGGCAAAAAAGAAAAGAGTGGAACGTTTTTGTCAGCTATCACAGAGAAATCAAATGGCTGGAACGGATGGCAGAGGAAGGATGGTTTTTAGAAAACATTTCTTTCGGCATGCGCTATACTTTTGTCAGGGGAGAACCGCGGCGTGTGGTTTATGACATAGACCACTTTTCCCTGCCGGCAAATCCGACGCTCGAGAAAATACAGGAAAAGGAAGTCTTTATGGAGATGGCACAGGAGATGGGGTGGAAGGAGGTGACACACGATGAGGGCCAGGTCTATTATTTTGTGAAGGATTATGTGCCGGGTGAGATCAACGAACTGCACAATGATGAGGAGTCCAGGTGCTACCGCGCGGAAAAGTTTCGTAATATAATAACAGATAAAGCAGTGATTTTGCTGTGGATGATTGTCGTTGTCTGCATTACGGACCTGGCCGTGCGCAGTTTAGAGACGGCGGCGGGAGAACGGTTCATAGGCTGGTTCGACTGGTTTACTGTGATTTACAGCGCGTTTGTCAGTGTATACATTTTGCTCTTGCGCCAGCTTGCCGCCAGAGTCGCGAGAGAATTGTCCGTCACCCGCAGCGAGTGGGAACATGTGACCGATACCGCCACCCACAAAAAAGTATACCGTCTGATTCTCACCGTCCGCGGATTAAACCGCTTTCTCCACAGACAGCAGCAGGCGGGGTGGATGCTTAAAGATATGACGCCGCTTTCCTATTCCTTTGAGAAAAAAGAGGAGCGACAAAAGGTGTACGCGATGGACAGCAAATGGCTCATTGCCAGGCGTTGGAGGGAGAGACAATCATTCACGGACAAAAAAGACTGGATGGGGCTAAACAGCGACTGGGAAATTGCGAGCGTGAATGAGGCGCGGCAAAAGGGATGGTCATTCGTATGCGCGTTCGGCGGCCGCTGCATCATCTATTGCGGCGATAAGAGCCGGGTACAGCCGTTGAATGATGCAAAATATGACAGGAGCCTGCGATTTATTTCTATGGTAGGGCAATTGGGAGCTTTTTTGCTGTGCTGTGGACTGATCGGAGGAATCTGCGGATTTTTTGCAGGGTATTTCGGATTTTAAACCAAGAAAGGGTAGTAAGATTGAAAATTAAAATTTTCAATCGCGAGATTTGTGTCTGCGCGCTGCAAAGCCATTTATGGCTTACACAAACTCGATATGCGCAATAAAGCTAATGCGAACATAGTTCGCAATGCAGAAATGGAGAAAATTATGATGCAAGAAAATATGAGAGTAGAACAAACGGTGGAGACGGAGCAGGGCATGCGTGCGCTGCCGCCGGATGAAAAGCAGATCAGGGCTCATTTTTCCAAACTGGGGTCCATGATGTTTTGCGGCACCCTGATTATTATAATTGGGCAGGTGATCTGTCAGGGAATTGCGAGCGCCGTCAATCCGAATATTGCGGACAATTATAATCTTTTGCTCGCCTCACAGATGGTGCCTATGTATTTGATCGGTTATCCGATCATGTTTCTTTTGGTAAAACAGGTGAAGCCGTCCTCCATAGCGCAGCATGACATGAAAGGAACACAGTTGTTTGTGGCGTTTACCATCACCTATGCGCTGATGATTCTTGGCAATCTGCTCGGACTTGGCGTCACCAGCGTGATTGGGTTTTTAAAGGGCGACGGGGTTGTCAATCCGCTGCTCAACATAGTTTCCTCGGGCAATATCTGGATCAATGCGATCTACACCGTGTTGCTTGCGCCGGTATTTGAAGAGTTTTTGTTCCGCAAGCTGGTGGTGGACCGCACCATCCGGTACGGAGAGGGAACCGCAGTCGTATTGTCAGGGCTGATGTTCGGGCTGTTTCACGGCAATTTAAATCAGTTTGTGTACGCGCTTCCCATGGGACTGTTTTTCGCTTTCCTCTATGCCAAAACCGGCAAAATCAGATATACCGTCATTCTCCATATGGCGGTGAACTTTATGGGAACCGTGCTCGGGCCTTTGTGTACGACAGGCTTTGAGGAGGGAAGTGCGGCGGGGATGGCGGCTTCGGCTGTATTTTCCATCCTGGTGTACGCGTTTCTAATCACAGGAATCGTGTTTCTCGTCAAAAACCGCAAGTTATTTCACCTTTCGGCCGGTGAGGTGGCACTTGCAAAGGGGCGCCGTTTTCGCAATGTCATCGTTAATCTTGGCATGATATTGTACTGCGGGTTTTGGATGTTGAATATTATCCTTATGCTGTTTGTGTAGACCTGTGTTTCTGCCAAAAACCTCCATACAAATTTTACCAAACACCACTTTACGTTAAAATGTATGAAAATTTATTGCGGAAAGGGGAAAAATTTGTTATACTGTATACTAAGTATAAGCCTTGAACGCTATGACTTATACAGTGGAAACAAAAAAGTGGGGAAAAGTAAAGTGTTATGAACAAAAATCACAACACAAAAAGAATGGAGGTTATTTATGAAGCGAAAAGTGTTGGCGTACATACTGGCGGCCGCAGTGACGGTCACCGGCATTGTACAGACAGACGCGACGGCATTTGCGCATAATACGACGGATGCCGCCACGGAAAGGAGCGGGGAGAGTACGGAGGATGTCATAGACGTGACAGACGCTGTGAAAGCGGAAGCGCTCGGCAGTGAAGGTTACAAACAGATCACGGAAGAGACATCGACTTATGTTTTCGGGACGGATGTGACGGAAGGCAGCGCTTATTCCGAAGCCGCAGGCAAGGGATTTTCGCGTGTGGAGTTCCCGAACGAGGCCGCAGGCTGGGATGGCGGCAGCAGCGGCAAGGGTGTTTACCATCCAAGGCAGGAAGTGCGGACAGAGGGAGATACCGTGTATGTGGCAGCGGCTGACGGGGCGCTTGCCATTTCTTCGAGAGTCTGGACGGAGAAGGAGAGTACCGGATACGGTGTCTATACATATGAAGAGACGAATACATTTGATCTCGACTGTGCGAGCGCTGACTATGAGATCACGGTAGAGTTTGTAAACCCGACATCCGCGGCTTACACGGCTTATGTATCGGCGGAGGATATCGCCAGAGGTTACGATTTCAAGAATGACGGCAAAGACAACATGGCTCCGGTCACCGATGTCACGGTGGCGGCAGGTGAGACCAAAGCGATTACGGTCAATGCCTGTGTCTACGACGGGCAGCTGAACCTGAAGTTCCTTGGGGCGAGCAGCGCCACTTCAAGGGCGGCAGCCATCAGACAGACTGTGTATGTCTCCAAAGTGACGGTGAAAAGAAAAGCGACGGAAGAGGCCGGTACAAAACCGACGATCTTCCTTGTCAGCGATTCTACGGTGCAGTCCTATACGGATTATTACGCGCCGCAGACCGGATGGGGCGAGGTGCTCTGCGAGTATTTTGGCGTGAGCGATTATAAAGCGGCGGCAAAGCATGCCGATAACAGTGTGCGTCATGAGTCCATGATATATGAGGCTGACGATGTGATTGTCGAGAACCGCGCGCTCGGCGGCCGTTCCTCCGCTTCCTTTATTCAGGAGGGACTTTTGGACGACGTGCTCGAGGACGTAAAGCCCGGAGATTATATGTTTATCCAGTTTGGCCATAACGACAATACGCCGTCCCGCCCGAACCGCTATGTGGCTCCGGCAGATTTCGGAAAATGGATGCAGACGTATGTAAACGGCGCGATCCAGAGGGGCGTGACGCCGGTTCTCGTGACGCCGGTAGCGCGCTACGACTATTCGACAAATTCGGACGGCAGTTTAAAGACGTTCAACAGCGGATTTGCCAAATATGGCGCCGTGATGAAAGACATTTCCGAAAAACAGAATATCCCGTTGATCGACCTGACCGCACGCTCGATCGCAGTGTGTAACAAATACGGCATCGCGGACAGTAAAAAATTGTTCTTGCATGTTGCAGCAGGACAGTATACGGGGCAGTATGCAAACGGTGCAACGGATAATACGCATTTGCAGGTGCTCGGCGCAAAAGAGTTTTCCAAATGCGTGGCACAGGGCTTAAAGGCAAGCAAACACCCGGCTCTCGCTGCGATTGCGCAGTATGTGAACGTGGAGATGCCGCCTGAGGCGCCAAAGAATGTGCGCTTTGTCACCCCTGCGGAAGGCACGGCCTTGCAGCGGTCCGTTACGATCGAGTGGGATGCTTCCGAGGGGGCAACAAGCTATATCGTTTACCGCCGTTCTGTCAAGGGTGAATATTTAAAGATTGCGGAAGTTACCGGGACGTCTTATACGGATGAGAATGATGTCGCGACCAATATCCACAACTATTATACGGTGGCAGCGAGCAATACGGTTGGTGTCGGCGAGCAGTCCGATGTCTGTGAGACGCCGATTATCGGTTCGATGACGCTGGCAAATATGGAGAAGTACAGCGACAGAGCGCTGACCGGAATCGATCTCGCGGGCGGCAAGGGCGCCGGAACGCTGGTGTCTGCTACCGATGCGGACGGTAACGAATATACTTCCGGTGTATATTTAAGCTGGAGAAGCTTCGCGTCGGATTTTGATGACAACGATAATCTGACGACAACGTTTGATGTCTTTAAGGGGGAGACGAAAATTGCCTCCAACATTAAAGTGACGAACTTGATCGATCCGGCAGGCACGGCAAGCGATACCTACAAGGTAGTCGGAAGCAACGACGCCACGATCGGTGTTACGGCAAAAGCGATCAAGCCTTGGGATAAACAGTATCTTGAGTTTAGCCTGTATGCGCCGGCGGACGAGACGATGCCGGATAAGTCCAAATGTGATTACAGCGCAAACGATATGAGTGTCGGCGATGTGGACGGCGACGGTGTCTTAGAGCTCATTGTGAAATGGTATCCGTCCAATGCACAGGATAATTCCAAGGGCGGTTACACGGGCAAGACGTTTTTGGATACCTATAAGCTGGACTGCTCGGCTGGTACGGCAAGCCTGATGACCCGTATTGACATGGGCGTCAATATCCGTTCCGGCGCTCACTATACACAGTTCCAGGTATGGGATTTTGACGGCGACGGCAAAGCGGAGCTTGCTGTTAAGACAGCGGACGGCACGACAACTTATAAGAGCAAAGACGGAACAGATAACAATTTAGAGAAAGTGGCGCACGTAGGTGCAGTGGATGCAGCCGCGCTTCCGGTGGAAACGCAGCAGTCGGCCGCAAATCACGATTACCGCAGTTCATCCGGTTATGTGCTGGACGGCCCGGAGTACTTCTCATTCTTTAATCTGGATGACGGAACAAAGGCAGGGGAAGAGGTAGAGTATGCACCGGTGCGTGGCACGGTTGGCAATTGGGGTGATACTTATGGTAACCGTGTCGACAGATTTTTGTCGGCTGTGGCATATTTAGACGGTGAGAATCCGTATGCCGTGTTCTGCCGCGGCTACTATACGAGAACAACCCTGACCGCATATTATTATGATCAGGCAAGCAGCACGATCAAAACGCTTTGGAAATTTGATACGGACAAAGACGGAACAAATTATTGTTCTCAGGGTAATCATGGCCTTTCTGTCAATGATGTGGACGGCGACGGAAAAGACGAGATTATCTATGGTTCCCTGACGATTGACCATAACGGTCAGGCGTTGTATTCGACTGGTCTTGGGCATGGCGACGCCATGCATGTGTCAGACTGGATGCCGTGGCGCGACGGTCTGGAGATCATGAATGTCCATGAAGAGGGCAACGCCAAATACAAGGCGGAAATCCATGACGCCGCGACAGGCGAGATGCTGATGGGTTATTGGATTAAAGAGGATACCGGGCGAGGCGCTGCGGCTGACATCGACCCCACGGCTCCCGGAGCAGAGTGGTGGACGATTGCAAAGCCTGGATTTAACGGCAAGCCGGCATGGGATTCTCTGGACGGAGCCGTTATGTCTACGACCTCTACCTTAGAAGATATTGTGATGCTGGCAGATGTCAATCCGCCTGCAAACTTTACGCTTTTCTGGGACGGAGACCTGCTCAGCGAGATTCAGGATCACAAATTTAACGAGAGCAACGGCTATGTGCCGATCGGAAGCAATATCTTAAAATGGGATTACGCGAACAGCAAAACCGAAGAATTATTGTATTCTGAGGAGATCTGGTCAAACAACGGTACCAAAGGTAATATGGGTCTTGTAGCCGATATCCTTGGCGATTGGCGTGAGGAGATCATTACAAGGACGACAGACGCTAAGAGCGCGGACGGCAGTTATGTCGATGGCAACAATAAGATTCGCGTTTATATGACGACAATCCAGACGGATTACGTCGTTCCCTGCCTGTTAGAAAACCTCGCATACAGAGAGGGTATCGCATGGCAGAACGTAGGTTACAACCAGCCGGCAAACGTAGATTACTTATTGTCTGAGGATGTGATTACGGCACAGCTTACGGCGGTTGACAGTGATGCCAAGGAGACAAAGATCGGCTTTACGGCGGCTAATGACGGCAAGTACGGCCACAAGATCGTGGGCTACAATGTTTACAGGGCAGATGTGGATGCCGAGGGCAAAGCCGGGGCATACACACAGCTTACCACGCTTGTGGTGCCTACAGCGGCAGACGCAGGAGCAGAGTATGATTATGTATACACGGATACGGAAGTAGAGTTCAATAAGACCTACAGCTACAAGATTGCGGCCGTTGTGGAAGCGCAGGGCGTTGTTGCAGGTGAGGGCGGAACAGCCGGCCAGACCGTGACAAGAGATTCTTATATGTCAAGAGCGGTAGAGGCAGACACGCCGGTAGATATCGCATCGGTTGAGCCGATTACCCTGGAGGATGTGGTACAGGGCACGCCGTGTGAGAGTGTTGCGGATTTACTGCCTAAGACGGTGAAAGTAACAGATAAAGCGGGCGCTGCGGTAGACGCAAAAGTTACCTGGGATGTATCGGCAGTGAAGCTCGCAGAGGTGGGCACCTATGATGTAAAGGCGAAAGTCAAAGGTTATGCACAGGAAATTGCGACGACATTGAAAGTTGTGGCAAATGTGATGACTGACCAGAGCATCAAAGAGTTTAATATCGTAAAAGACAAGACGGATCTCTACGAAGTACTTCCAAATACCATGACGCTGACGTTTTTAAATGGCGTGCAGGCAGAAGTTGCAGTTACCTGGGATAAGGCGAGTGTAGAAGCGATTGATACTTCGGTGGTTGACGCTACCTACGTGGTGACAGGTACCTGGAAGAACAATGAGGTGATCGCGGATGATAAGAGCGTTCAGATCACGGTGAAGATTGTAACGAATTATATCGTATCGGTGGACCCGATCAATGTAGATGTGGCAATCGGCGCAGGTGATATTCTCTCCATGCTGCCGGGTAAAGTGATGGCAACATATGAAAACGGAGAAAAGCAGCAGGTAGACATTGTTTGGTCGCAGGAAGACCTTGCGAAAGTGGATACCACCAAGCCGGGTACTTACGAGATCGGATTCACGACAGAGCAGTACAATGGTGTATTGAAAGCGACGGTCAATGTATTGTATCCGGACATGTATAAGTTTGATTTTGGAATTGATTCGAACTTGAAAGACAAGGGATGGACTGATGTCACAGTAAATCAGAAAAAAGGTACTAAGACAGTTGAGCAGCTAGGCCTTACCTACTCAGATGAGAAAGGCTATGGATTCCTGGATGGTTCAAAAGTGATAGAGGGACGTACTGAAACCGGTTATACACAGGATGGTATTTACTCGAAAAATGTTTATCAGGATTTTGTATTGGGTCAGCCGGGTATTGAATTTGCGGTAAAAGTACCGAACGGCAAATATCAGGTACTGCTGATGTCCGGCAGCCAGGACAAATCAAGAAATGTCGTAGCCGGTACGTTTGAAAAAGATACCGACAATGCAGTTGCGGTCAATTTCAGTTCCGATTCCAAGACATACGTTGTGGCAACTTTTGAAGTGGTTGTGGAAGACGGAAGACTTGATTTTGCTTGGACGGGCAGCAATGCCAGAACCAATATGATGATTGTACGTCGCATGGCGAGCATGTCCCTGTCCGAGCAGTCTGCGAAGCTTGAGCTGGGAGAAACGCTGGGATTGTCTGTGACCTATTTCCACGATGAGTATGATCCGGAGGCAACGGCGGACGGCGCTGTTTGGACGTCTAACAATAAGGATGTCGCGACAGTCGATGCCAACGGAGTTGTCACGGCAGTTGCGTCTGGAACGGCAGTTATCACAGCAACGAAAAATGGCGTGTCGGCCTCCTGTACGGTAAAGGTAGGTTCCGATGATACGGAAGGAAGCGAAAATACCGGAGACAGCCAGCCAGGAAACAGCGAGGGAACCGGGGACAGCCAGCCGGGAAGCAGCGAGGGAACCGGAGACAGTCAGGGAAATAGCGAAGCGACCGGAGACAGCCAGCCGGGAAGCAGCGAGGGAACCGGAGACAGTCAGGGAAATAGCGAAGCGACCGGAGACAGCCAGCCAGGAAACAGCGAGACCGGAAGCAGTCAGCCAGGAAACAGCGAGACTGGAAGCAGTCAGCCAGGAAACAGCGAGACCGGAAGCAGTCAGCCAGGAAACAGCGAGACCGGGAACAGCCAGGCGCCGGGAGCTAATCTCACCGAGCAGCAGAAGAAGCAGGTAGCAACACTGACGAAGAAACTTGGCGTTTCTGAGGAAACGGCGATTAAGATTCAGGCATTGGGAGAACAGTATAATGTACCGCAGGAGACGCTTTTGATCAACGATAAGACGATCACAGGCCAGAAATCCGATGCGGATATCAAAGGTTCGTCCTTTGCATTGCTACAGGCACGGGCAGCGAAGACCACAACCAATCAGATTACCCTCAAGTGGACCAAAGTAAAGGGTGCGGACGGATATCTGATTTATGGAAACAAGTGTGGCAAGTCCAACAAGTATAAACTGATTAAGACGATCAAGAAGGGCGGTACCACTTCGTTTACGCAGAAGAAATTGAAGAAAGGAACTTTCTACAAATATATCGTGCGTGCATACAAAGAGGTGGACGGACACAAAGTTACACTCGCGGCATCCAAGACGATTCATTTTGTGACGAACGGCGGCAAGAACGGAAACGAGAAAGCTGTCAAAGTAAATAAGACGAAAGTGAATCTGAAACGAGGAAAGAGCGTTACCATCAAGGGAACGGCGGTAAAGGGTTCCAAGAAGCTCGTTTCGCACAGGAAAGTTGCTTATGAGTCAACGAATCCGAAAGTAGCGAAAGTGACGTCGGCTGGTAAGATCACGGCGGTAAAAAAAGGCAAATGTACGATTTATGTATATTCGCAGAGCGGATTGTTCAAAAAAGTTACCGTAACAGTCAGTTAAGCTTTGATCTGATTTGACCGTACACAAAAACACCATATCTCTGTTGAAGAAACGGAGATATGGTGTTTTTTCATCCCAGTGGTAGTTGACAATGCTGCTTGTATCCTGGATTTAAAATTGCTATAATAATCTGGTCTGATCTAGCACTGCTGCGGCTCGGGATACTCTGTGCCAAAGCAGTCCACCGTGACGGTTTTCATCATCTGCTTTTCAAGCGGCCGATCCGAATAATCGGTGGCTGTCTCGGCGATGCGGTTGACCACGTCCATCCCTTCCGTAACTTTTCCAAATGCCGCATAGGCGCCGTCTAAATGAGGGCTGTCCTTATGCATGATAAAAAACTGGCTGCCGGCAGAGTCCGGGTGCATGGCGCGGGCCATGGAGAGGACGCCTGCGGTGTGCAGCAGATCATTTTGGAAGCCGTTTTGATGAAATTCCCCTTTGATATTGTAACCGGGACCGCCCATGCCCGTGCCGTCGGGACATCCGCCCTGAATCATAAAGCCTTTGATGACGCGGTGAAAAATCAGGCCGTTATAAAAGCCGCGGTTGATCAAATGGATGAAATTGTTTACCGTATTGGGGGCGATTTCGGGGTAGAGATCCGCTTTGATGATATCGCCGTTTTCCATTTCGATGGTAACGATGGGGTTTGCCATATGTTTGTCCTCTTTTCTGGATATGCCCATGGTCACGGTGCAATATCCTTTTTTATATATCATTCTATCTGATCTTTTATGGTTCGTAAAGCTTTTTTTCGCGATACGGAAGTTGCGCCGTATCAGTTCAGCCTGCAATTCTAACAGGTGCCGCCGAGCCGTATTTTTACTGTATTGTAGTTATGGAGGTAAGTTTTATGCCAGAATCTGTACTTCGCCATATATTGGTGATCGGCCTGCCGCCGATTGAGAGCAGGAAGTTAATGGTCAATTTAATAAAACAGTTAGAGACGGAGGATATGAAGGAGCAGCCTGTCTGTTATCCCGGTTTGTCGGAGCATATGGACGCTGCATTTTATTGTCTGGCGGAACATGAGGCGGGGCAGGAGTGGGGCGGCGGCCATGTGCGGCTGACAGCGCAGGAGACGTTTTTGTCTGATTTTGCACATGATCTGCCGCAAGAGTGTTTGATGGTATCGGGGGAACGCTGTTGTCTGCAACTGGCGCAAAATTGCGGTATGGCGGCGCTGGGATTTGAGAGTGAAGAAGCGGAGGGAGACGAAGAGCGTCCCAGGGCGGTCATGTATGCGCAGGGGTTTGAGGAGATCGACTGGTATTTTCTGCGGCATGTCTACGAGCGGTATCACGGTTTGCCGTGGACGATACTAAAAACGCCGCGCTGTGTACTGCGGGAGTTTTCTATGGAACGCCTGCCGGAATTGTATCAATTATACCAGGGACAGGGCATGACGGACTATATAGAGCCTTTATTTCCATATGAAAAAGAGCGGGAATATCAGAAGGCATACATCAAAAACATGTATGGGTTTTATGGGTTTGGTATGTGGATTGTCTGTGACAGGCAGACAGACGAGCTGATTGGGCGGGTAGGACTGGAATTTCGGGAGGAATCGGGAGGGATATTAGAGCTTGGCTATGCGATTGGCGCGCCTTATCAGGGACAAGGCTACGCGATGGAAGCCTGTCTGGCAGCGCTTTCTTTTGCCCGCGATAAGCTGGAGGCACGGGAAGTCTACTGTCTGATTCAGCGGGGAAATGAAAAGTCACTGCGGCTGGCAGGACGTCTGGGCTTTCGCAGAGTCGATGAATGGAATCTGGGCGGCAAGTGCATGATGCGGTTTTGCAAAATCTTGTAGGTAAAATACCTGTCAATAATTTATAAAAAGAGGAGCGGTTATACAGCAAATGAATGTCAAAATATATACCGACGGTCTGCCTGTAGAGGCGAAGGAGATCAGAGAAGCGGTTTTTGTGGAGGAGCAGGGGTTTTTGCATGAGTTTGACCAAGTGGACGAGACAGCGGCACATATCGTTTTGTACGACAACGGGCAGGCGCCCGTCGCAGCCTGCCGGGTCTTTTGGGATTGCAGCGCCGATTCTTATATTATTGGGCGCCTGGCGGTGGTACAAAAACACCGCGGAAAAAAGATCGGCGGCGTTCTTCTGCGGGAGGCAGAACAATATATTGTCGGTCAAAACGGGCGGAGCGCCGCACTGTGCGCGCAGTGCCGGGTGATGGATTTTTACCGCAAATGTGGTTATACTCCATATGGAGAAGTAAAAGACGACGAGGGGTGTCCGCATATATGGATGAGAAAGCAATTGGTATGCCGGCCATAGATGGGCAAAAAGGAGGGATAACCTGTGTATGAACAACAAAACTTACAGATTTGATGCGGTGATTGAGGCTGTTCCCGATCAGGGCGGCGCATATGTGCGTTTTCCCTATGATCTCAAAAAAGAATTCGGCAAGGGAAGGGTCAGGGCAAAAATTACGTTTGACGGTGAGCCGTATACCGGAAGTATTGTAAATATGGGCGTAAAAAATGAGGACGGTTCAATCTGCCATATCATCGGAATCCGCAAGGACATCCGCGAGAAGATCGGAAAACAGCCGAACGATACGGTCACGGTCACAGTCACTGCCATAGACGGGTAGTCATATCCAAAACGGTCAGTACACGAATCATTTCGTACGGTTTGCGATTGGCAGCGCCAAAGCAGGTGATGCGGTAAAGACTTGCCGGTAGATGAGAACGGGACGGCTAAGGCTGTCGGGACGGCGACGATCACCGTGACGGACGAGCTAAAATGGCCGGTTATTTCATTTTCTGACGCAATGGCCGATTTTGCCCTAAATTTACCAGTCCTGTTGTCCGATATAGAACATAACAGGGAAGTGAATGTTTGAGGCAAAGGAGAGCAAAAGGATGAGTATGGACTACAATCAGATTTATAACGGTATGACGGGCGCGGGCGCTTACGGCAAAAAAGACAGCTGGGGTACATCACGCGCCGGCGAGAGAACGGCAGGCCGGGCATCCAATCAGGCGAACAGCGTGGAGGAGAGGGCGAAGGCCGCGAACACTACGCCGGTGGAGCTGAGCGCTAAGGCGCAGAAGCTGTTGGAGCAGTTGAAAAAGACTTACGGCAATATGGATTTTATGGTGGCCGATTATAAGGATCAGGAGGATGCCAGATCTATTTTGTCCCGCGGCACGAAAGAGTTTTCCGTGTTGTTTTCTTCGGAGGAGCTGGAAAAAATGGCTTCCGACGAAAAGTATAAGCAGGAAAAGTTAAACGGCATGAAAGGCGCGGTGCGCATGTCCGAGCAGATCAACAAGCAGTTTGGCACGGCTTCCGGTTTTGGCAAGGACAGCGAGAAGGGAGAGGTCACAAGAGTGGGCATGTCCTTTAACAAGGACGGCTCCGTCTCTTATTTCGCAGAATTAGAGAAGTCCTCCAATGCGCAGAAGGACCGCATCGAGGCGGCGCGGGCAAAGCGTGCCCAGGAGAAGAAAGAGGCGTCAAAGAGCCAGACACCGGTGAAGCGCGCCAGTGTGCAGGCAAATTCCTGGAAAGAGCTGGTAGATAAGATCAACCAGATTGATTGGGATGCCATTCACGAGGAAGCGATAGAGGCATCAGGCGCCAGATATGATTTCAGCATCTGATTGACGGCGCTGTTCCTTTGCATAAGACGGCGGTAAAAACAGGATAAAGCTTCGGAAAACGGCGCAGCCCAAAGGCTGCGTCGTTTTCCGATTTTTATTTGTCTTTTGAGGAAAGTGTGTTATACTGGTAGTAACGTGAAAAGATAACAGCAAGACAGCGGTCAATTGTCCATTAAATAATGCAAATTGTCCCCAAATGCAGATGAATCGGGGCGTATTTGTTATAATTGTATGGGATAATTGAAAATTTTGTAAGGAGAGGCACCGATGAAGAAAATTTTTACCAAACGGCTTTCGATCTATATGACAGCGGCATTTTTGTTGACAATTTCGGCAATTTTTGTTTTGCAGACGGTGATCACACAAAAGAACAATGCGGCGGCAAGCCAGAGTAAATTGCAGGATGTGAAAGAAAAGCTGGCGGACAACGACGAGAATGTCAAAAGGCTTAAAGATAATCTCAGCGCGGACAATCTTGCCAAAACGAGGGCCTTTGCGGATATGCTGGCAATGGACCCGTCGATCGCAAAGGATTCCGCCAGGTTAGCCGAAATCAAGGAAAAACTTCAAGTCAACGAATTACATATTATAGATGAGGACGGTATTATCACGAGCAGCACGATAGATTCCTATGTCGGTTTCGATATGAAGAGCGGTGAACAGTCCAACGCGTTTATGGTGATTGTGGAAGACCCGTCGATCGAGATCGCCCAGGAGCCGCAGGTGAACGTGGCGGAGGGCATTGTGATGCAGTATATCGGTGTGGCGCGCAGCGATGCGAAAGGGCTGGTGCAGGTTGGCGTGCGGCCGGAGGTCTTGGAGAGTATGCTTGCCAGTACCGGAATCGACGAGGTTTTGAGCAGTATTGACTACGGGAAAGAGGGATATGTCTACGCGATTGACGCCAATGACGGCACGATACTGGCGCACAGAGATGCTTCCCTGGTCGGGACACCCGCTGTCTCGGCCGGTTTTCCCGCAAACTTTACAGGGCGTGGAAAAGCGGTGATCAATGGCGTAAAAGGCTATTATTATGCACAGCCGTATGAGGAGCAGGTGATCGGGACATTCATGCCGGCGGGGGAGTATTATGCGGAACGCCGCAATCAGACGCTGGTCGTAACCGTCAGCATGATTCTTATTTTCGGCGCCTTATTATTTATGATTAACCGGCTGGTAGATCAGAAGATCGTCCAGGGCATTGACAAGATCTCCAACGCTATGAAGGCGATATCGGACGGAGATTTTGAGGTTACGGTAAACGAGCAGGGCAATCCTGAGTTTTCCCAGCTCTCAGACAGCATCAATAAGATGGTCGAGAGTATCGGCCAGAGCATGGAAGAAAATGATCAGCTCCTGAAGCATCAGAAAGAGGACATGGAAACAAACCGCACGCTGATGCAGAATATCAAAAACGTCTGTGTGGACCTCGATCAGGTGTCGGGAGAGACGCAGGAAAATGCAGATAATATCTATCACGGAACAGGGGAGCAGGAGCAGGCGGTTGAGGATTTAAAAAAGATTATGGTTCGGTTGACGGAAGAGCTCAACAACAGCGTGAGTACATCCGCAGATGTGATGGCGGAAACAGGCCGTACCGTGGAGAAGATTTTGAATACGCAGTCGCAGATGGATTTGCTGAAGGAATCAATGCAGAAAATCACCGATATGTCCATGGCGATTGAGACCATTATCAGCGAGATTAATTCCATTGCGGAGCAGACGGACCTGCTTTCCTTAAATGCGTCCATCGAGGCGGCCAGGGCCGGCGAAATGGGCAAGGGTTTTGCGGTCGTGGCAACGCAGGTGGGAGAGCTTGCGGCCAGAAGCTCGCAGGCCGCGCGCGAGACCAACGAGCTTATCACCAATTCGATCAAAGCGGTGGAGAGCGGCAAAGAGATTACCGACCAGACCGTGGAGGCGTTTGGCATTGTGGTGGGGAATATCGAAAAGACAAACCGGGATGTACAGCAGATGACCGATATGGTGCGGCGGAATGTGGACATCGTGGCGGATGCTGTTTCCAGAATGGGCAGAATTTCCGATGTGGTTGAAAAAAATGTGCAGATTTCCCATAATACAAAACAGGTGTCCTCCAATATGGCGGATGTCGCCGGCAAGCAGCTAAAGCTGGTTGAGCAGTAGCATCATGAGCGGATGCTTGGCTATGCGGCACTATTGACTGCTGACTGCGCAGCAGGTGCGCAGTTGCAGTCTGAACGGTTACTCACTGTCAGTAACGATTCAGCTTTCGGCTTCATAGTTACGGAATCCAGCCTATTAAAGTTTGCCTTACGGCAAAGCGTCCGGATTCTATTCCAAGTGTTACGCGTTCTTACGGGCTTTGCAGCGAGTGCAAAGTCTTGGGCTGAACGGTTGCCTCTGTCGTAACGATTCAGCCTTCGGCTTCATAGTTACGGAATCCGGCTCATTTAAAGTTT
>CANONN010000019.1 GCA_947567625.1 uncultured Roseburia sp.
CATCGTTAGTTTGGTTCTTTTCGATAGAAAATATTGTGGTTGGTATTATATGGCTATGTGGGGGAATTGTTGAACTAATCATCGCCTTGATAAGACGCAATGAGAAGAAGAAAAACAAATAAATTTTAGTTTGATAGGAAAGAGGAAGAAATAAACGTTTTAGTGATGAATTGTAGTCCTGTCAGAAATGGAGCAACGGCAGAAATAGTAAACATAGTTTCAGAATGTCTAAAGGAGCGATACGAGGTCAGAAGTATATGTATTGATGATTTTGATATTAGTTTTTGTAAAGGGTGTAGAACGTGCCATAATACAGCAAAATGTGTTCAGCATGATGATGTTGATAAAATAATTGAGTATTATGAGTGGGCAGACATTATCATATCGGTATCGCCTTCTTATTGGGCAGATATCCCCGGACAGTTTAAAGTTTTTATTGATAGATGTACACCTTGGTGCAATACCCATGAGCCACATGCGATTTTAAGTACTGGAAAGAAAGGTTATGTGGTGGCATTAAGAACAGGAACAAGCATGAGAGAATGTCAGCATATTTTTGATAGCATTGAGCATTTTTATGGGCATTTAGAGGTTGCGTGTTGCGATAGATTAGGTTTATGTTCTGTGGAATATAAAAAAGACGTGGAACAAAGGAAAGATGAAATCATACAATTTTGTAATAAGATTTAACCAAAGTCCTTTTTGA
Source organism: uncultured Roseburia sp. (assembly GCA_947567625.1). GTDB lineage: Bacteria > Bacillota > Clostridia > Lachnospirales > Lachnospiraceae > Roseburia. The sequence continues at coordinate 707 of CANONN010000019.1, forward strand.
AACTTTACAATAGTAATTTCATTTTTCTCAGGGAATAGACTTTTACATTAATTTTAGCTTAATGACATTGGGCACTTACCATGCCTTGATGTTTAAGTGATAAATAAGGAGCAAAAGTGGTATAATCAAATGGATAAATTGTGATTTGATGGAAAAGGAGAATAAAAATGCAGATTGTACCTACACTAAATTTTGGAGGAAACTGCCGGGAAGCAATTCAAATGTATGAAAAGGCATTTAATGGAAAAATTAGTTGCATGATTACATACGGAGAGGCGAATGACCCTGCATATATTCCGTTGCTTAAGGAAAATCAAAAAGAATATATATACCATTCGGAGCTTGTATTGGATAATCAAAGAATTATCATGAGTGACCATGTGGATATTGAATTTCAAACGTGCTATTCCAATTTCCTTACGATCATGTATGATACAAAAGAGGAAGTGCAAAGGGCATATGAAATCATGAAAGAAGGAAGTAAGACAATTTATCAGCTGGAAGCAACGCCCTACAGTTCGTGCCGAGTTGTTTTTGTTGATAAGTTTGGAATTCGTTGGGGAATTATGACCGAACAAACACAGCGATGAGTTCAAATTTGTCAAGTTAGAGTAGAAGAGAACAGCGAATTGATAATTTCCTTATCAATGTTTTATAAACATAGTATTAGCATCATGTATATAAGGGTGGATAAGAAAAAAATCTTTTGTGGCAAAACAGTGTCAAGAAATCATGCAAATAAAAATACGCCACACAAAAACAACGATTTTATGCTGTTTTCCGTAATAACAAGTATAGAAAATACCACAAAAAACGCGATTCAAATACCATGTGAGTGGTCGGACAGTGGGTTCAGGCAGGGTTACTATTAGTTGCCTGTTATGGCACTGAGCTGGAACGCCTATAAGCCCGCAGAAAAAATTTAAGAAGGACATACGAGATAACGAAGAAGTTTTATATTGATGTAAAATCCGGGAAAATGTATGTCCCAAGTGTCGGAGTCCTAATCCCATTTAACTTATTCGAGGCGTTGTGTGTCGCAAACAAAGGGGGGAGAAATATCCAACGCAGGATAATCATTTCTGGCCAAAGTATCTGGGGATGAGATACGCGCCAGGGATACCTATGACACCCATGAAAAAGTTTATTGGATGGCTGATCTACCTAATTGAAAAAAGATTGTCAAAGTCAATGGTGATAACTTATAAGAAATAGTCCCACAGCTTCCCGTTTGCATGTAGATAGAGTGTTTATCTGATTTTGCCTTCGTCAGTATTTTACCACTGATTATATTTTGATCTATAATTTTCCCGAACAGTAAAAATATAGAGATAAAAAAGAACTTTTGTGAAGTTTGGTTCTGTTAGCGGAGATATTTTTGACTTGTTCATAATATCGTGTGCATTTGAGTATAGAAAAGGTGCAGCCGATGTACGGTTGACCCGATGCTATGCTATTTGGTTTGTTGTAATCGGAAGTAAACAAGCAGTTATTCGGCTCAAAGCGAAATACTCAAATACTTGTGTTGTGATTCTCTTCCATTTAGTAGCCGCTATTCGAGGAGTTGAAATGAAACAGCTGGAAGATACCTGCAAGGCAGAGTTAAAAGTCTATTTTAAACAATTATAAGGGGATGATTTAAACAAAACGCATAATAAAAATCATAGTGGGAAAAAGAGTTCACAAGGTCAGGGACGGTATATGGAGCCGGCTTGTTATCATTATGTACATTGCTGCGAGCATAAAAAATAGCGGAGGATATAATGACATTTTTATCAGAAAACATAGAGAAAGGGATTAGGGAGAAGCCCCAAATAATCGCATATGAGATGTCAAACGAGAAAGACTTTGCGTATCACAATGACATCGCTTGCGTCCCTTTTGAGAAACAATATTGGCATGAATACCGGAAGGTCTATAATGATTGTTTTTATGAAGTGAGAAAAGCGTTGGAGATTGAACCAATCAATTTTTATTCAGACTATTCTCAAATCAAAGATAAAGTAAATGATATTTTTCTTTATTTGCAAGAAAGAGGAATTGCAGGTGCCGTTTCTTGCAGCGGAAATGAGATAGATGATTTGATCGTGAAGAAAACGTATCAAGGACAAGGGATAGGACAAAAATTGTTGATGTGGGGAATGCATCATATACGGGAACAAGGCTGCAAAGAAATTATATTGCACGTCGCTGAATGGAATCAAAATGCGGTCAAATTGTATTTAAAAAATGGATTTGAAATCAAGAAAAGGGAAAAGGTTCGTTAGATTCATTTAAAATCACTGCAAAATAGTTGGATAATAAAATTTTTATAAGGACAGATTGTTTGTATGATGGTGGAATTAAAAAATTATCAAAAAGAAGACGCGGCAGTCATTTGCAGTTGGATAAAAGACGAAACGAGTTTATATCAATGGTCCGCTGACAAAATAGAGACATTTCCGCTTCGGTGCCATGCTTTAAATGAAGCCTATGCGCCTATGATTCGGGGAGGCGGATTTGTCCCGCTCAGTGCATTTGATGAGAACGGCACTCTTGTGGGGCATCTGTGTATTCGATATCCCGATGCGAATGATGATCGTACGGTGCGTTTTGGATTTGTTATTGTCGCGCCGAATATTAGAGGATGCGGAAATGGCAAAAAAATGTTGCAGGTGGCAATCGACTATGTTGAAAATACGTTACACGCATCTAAAATTACATTAGGAGTATTTGCGAACAATGATCGCGCAAGATACTGCTATGAAGCAGTCGGCTTTCGTTCTGTCGGAAAAACCGAAGTTTATAAAATGTCAATCGGTGAATGGGAATGTATAGAAATGGAGTTCGATATCGTTTGAAAAAGTCAAGCAAGTACATATTCGGAGGAAGCGTAAGAATTGGAAATTGGAGAAAGCGTAAGAATGGAGCGTGTGGATGGAACGATCAGGCGGGTGCTTGGCATCGCCTGATCGTTTACATTCTGGCTTTTTTGGCGTTGCTAGTTCATGCTTGTTCTTTTTCTGTCGATAGCCTAGCATGATACGCGCCGTTAGAAAAGCTGATTCACCACATCCACTACCTTGTCGGAGCGGTCGCCGTCCTGATATGCATTGTACATCTTTTCTTTCTGTGCTTCCGTCAATTTCTCGTGCGGCATCCTAAGCTCCATGTCTGCGACTCCCAGCGTCCAGATTCCGTTTTCAATCCAGCCCGCGCCCATCCAGTTATCCATGACAGCCCTCCTTTTCTTTGTAGAAAACAGCGTTGTCAAACGCATGAAAAGAATCACATTGAGATTCCTTTTTGTATGGCATACAGTGATGCGCCGCGTCATAAAAAACGCTGCGCGAAATTAGTCTGCTGTCATAGTATGTGTCAGTTGTGTTGCGCTATGCTGGCAAGTAGCGGAAAATTAGGAAGAAATATTTCTTGACCGATTTTTCGGGTTATGAGAAAATTTAAAAAATATAAAAAGTCCGAGAGGGGGAACTGATTTTGCAGGTACAAGGCGGCACATATATTGCGATACCCTCCATTTTGAAAGTGGAGGCGGGAGCACTGGCACATCTTGGTAATTATTTGAAAGAGGCCGGATTTCACCATGTGGTGATCTTATTTGGAAACGGATTGATCGATATGTTCGGGACGGATGTCATGGCTTCCTTACGGAACGTGGATATTGAGGTTTTGGAATATCTGGAGATGGACACGGCGGAGGTGACGGCGATTTCAGAGTTGGCATTCTCCATGCCGTCTAAGACACAGGCAGTGATCGGCATTGGGGGCGGAAAAGTCATTGACGCAGCAAAATATTGTGGGTTTTTATTAAAAATCCCCTTTATCAGTGTGCCCACATCCTCTTCCAGCGACGGCTTTTCCAGTGCCAGCGCATCACTGGTAGTAGACGGGCGCAGAAAATCCCTGCCGGCTAAGATGGCATATGGAATTATTGTCGATACGCAGGTAATTCGCAGTGCGCCCGAACGGTTTCTCTATTCCGGCATCGGTGATATGGTCTCCAAAATCACGGCGCTGTATGACTGGCAGTTTGAGGAAGACCACGGCGTGGCCGTTGTCAATGATTTTGCGATGATGGTTGCCAAAAAGGCGGTAAACAGTTTTGTGCGTACGCCCTATGAGACAATTCACGATGCATTATTTTTGAAAGAATTGCTCGATTCACTGGCGATGAGCGGCATTGCCAATGAGATTGCGGGTTCGAGCGCGCCCACCAGCGGCAGCGAGCATCTGATCTCCCATGCGCTGGACAAGATGCTCGAGCATCCGCAGCTCCACGGTATACAGGTGGGAATTGCCACCTATCTGATGGCTGTGGTACAGGATCACCGCTATGAGCGGGTCGATGCGGTGTTTGAAAAGACCGGGTTTTGGGATTATGTAAAGACATTGCACTTGGATGTGCAGGATTACCTGCGGGCAATTGATATGGCTCCCGCGATCAAACCGTTCCGATACACCTATCTGCATGAACAGGCGTACCGGGAAAAGGCCAAGGATGTGTTGCAAAATGACGCCAGATTACGGGAGATATTTTGATTTATCTGTGCGGCGGACTGGCGGGGCATCACAATAAGAAACCTGGCGGCGGAGAGGATATTATTTTCTGAATACACTATATTTTTTATTCAAGTAACTCTCTTTTCGGAAAAGTGTTCCTAATGCTATAATTAAATTTTTCTATGTAAAAACTGTAAAGTGGTGTTAAGAGGTATCATATCAGTGTGATGATAGGGATTAGACTCTGCCGCTTTTAAGTGTTTTCTCTAAGTTTATCTTTGGGTGATTGATTCGATTAGTTGAAACAGCTATAATATACGCAGTTCGCAATAGGAGTGCAAATATGTTTGCAGATATTACCGCGTGGTAACACTTTCATAGGTAAGAGAAAATATATTTGCATATATGACTGCACGGGAACACATGCACAGGTAAAAAGGAGCGAATACGTGAACAAAATATTGATTATCGAGGATGATAGAACCATAAACGGATTGTTGCGGAGTATCATGGAAAAAAACGGATATGCTGTTGACAATGCGTACAATGGAATAGACGGACTTGCCATGGGATTGCATGAAGATTATAGTCTGATACTGCTGGATTTGATGCTGCCGGAGAAAACAGGCGAGGATATTGTCAAGGAGCTGCGGAGGGCGCATGAGACGCCTATTATTGTATTATCTGCCAAAAGTGAGGCATGTAACCGCGTAGAACTCCTTCGGCTTGGAGCGGACGATTACATAACGAAGCCGTTTGATCTTGATGAAGTGCTTCTGCGGATTCAAGCCGTACTCCGAAGAACTTTGCAGCAAGAAACCAGGGATATTTCGTTCCGTGAGCTTGTGATAAAGACGGATGCGAAGCGTGTTTTCATAAATGACGAGGAATTGGCTTGCACTGCAACAGAATATGCGATACTGGAACTTTTGCTGAAAAATCCAGCCAGAATATTTTCAAAGCGCACTCTCTACGAGCTTGTGATGGGCGAGGACTATTTGCAGGAGGATAATACAATGAATGTCCATATAAGCAATCTGCGCCGAAAAATTGCAAAATACACCGACAAAAAGTATATTGAAACCGTTTACGGCATGGGATACCGGCTCATTAATTGAAAAAACGTATCTTTAGATTTTCTTTAGGTTTCGTGAAGAATCTGTTACATATCGCGTTGCAATATGTAATTGGAGGTGATTGAAACATGCGAAATGCAGTATTGCAGACAAGAAACATTGTAAAGTCCTACCATCATTTTAAGGCATTGGATGATATTTCCATTGCGCTGGAAGCAGGGCATATCTACGGGTTTATAGGAGAAAACGGGGCGGGAAAAACGACGCTTTTGCGTATACTTACCGGGCTTTCTTTTCCTACAGCCGGAACGTACTCCATTTTCGGAACAGAAACGCAAGGACAAATGCAGGATATCCGCCGGCGGATAGGGAGCACCATGCAGGAACCGACGTTATATCCCGAATTTTCGGCTTACCGCAATCTTGAATTACAGCGGGTATTACTTGGAAATCCTGATAAATCGGTCTGTGAGGAGTTGTTGAACGCGTTAGATTTATATGATGTGAGGGATAAAAAAGTCAGAGAATTTTCCATGGGCATGAAGCAGAGGTTGAGCATTGCGCTGGCGCTTGTGGGAAAACCGGAGCTGTTAATCCTGGATGAACCCGTCAATGGGCTTGACCCCAAAAATATTTCTGCGCTCCGCATGCTTTAAAAAAAATGGAACGAGGAACGTGGAACTACCATGCTCATTTCAAGCCACATTTTAAGCGAACTGTATCTTTTGGCAACAGATTATATCATGATTCACAAAGGCAGGATCATAGAGAACCTTTCCCACGAACAATTGGAAGCGAAATGTGAGAACTATGTTAAGGTTTGCACAGATCATCTGCCCCAATGTGTGACCGTCATTGAAAAAGAATTAAAGCTGTTTGATTATAAGGTGATTGACGATCACACTCTGCACATATACGCATTTACGGAAGAGCCTCAGAGGATTTCAGCGGTTTTGACGCAGAATAATATTGTAATCGGTGAATTGTCTGTATGCGGGCAAAGTCTTGAAGAATATTTTCTTTCAGTAACAGGAGGCGGACGCAATGTTTAATTTGTTAAAGGTGGAGTTTTACAAACTGACGAGATTTAAATTTGGGTATATTGCCGTACTTTTTATGTTTGTGGTTGGATATGTGTATGGGGACAACCGAATTGGCAACAGAATGTTTGACATGGCGGACAACACGGCAGTGCTGTTTTCCAGTATTGTTCACGATACCTCATTTGTATTTTTTATAGCAATTGTTATGGCATTATTTATGGGAAAAGATTTCTCCAACCGTACCATATGCAATGAAGTGAAGCTTGGGTATCGCCGCCTTCATATTCTGCTTTCCAGAGCAGTTGTGGTCTGCGCTTTTGCGGTATTGCTCCATGTGATCTATGTCGTATCTGCCGTCATTGGCTTTTCCATGGTGCGGGGATTTGACACAAGCTTGTTGTGCACAGAAAATATTTTATGGTTTTTGACCGTTTCCCTGCAGTTGGCGGCGGTAATCAGTGGGGTGGTTTTGCTGTCCTTTACAGCCCAAAAAGTGTCAGAGGCAATCGCCTTTTCTGTCATGTACGCGTTTATATGCTGCAATATACTGCGGAACTTTATCAGTGCAAAGGTTTTTATGCTGTCCTGTTTTTGCTTTGTGCAAACTGGTAGCAAAGGAAATTTGGGTATCGCGGTAGTCAGTGCATTGATCACTATGACGTTATTTTTGACGATAACCGCATTTACATTTAATAAAATAGATATAAAGTAGGATGGAGAGCCGTGGAATATATAGTAATTTTAATACTATTTGCCGCTGTGCTACTATTTGCGGCAAAGTATAATGTGTTAAAAAGACAGCTAAAGTCTATTGCAAGGCAACTTGGCGTGGGACAGCCCCGTCTTGTGACGGTTGCTTTGGCAGACGATGATCTGGAAGCGGTTGCGTTGCAGATCAATAGGCTGCTCGAACAGATACAACAGACAATGATCGACAGCAATGCATCCTCCGCGGTATTAAAAGCGTCTATCGCAGACATATCTCATGATATGAAAACACCGCTGACGTCAGTCATCGGTTATTTGCAGTTGGCGGTAAGCGAATGTGAGGATGAAAAAATCAGGGAAATCATAGCCATCTGTTTGGAGCGGACACGTTATTGCAATACGTTAATCAATGACTTTTTTGAGTTATCGGTAATCGAATTGCAGGGGTGTGCTCCGAAGCTGGAACGAGTAGATGCCGCAGGTATCATTTGCGAACAGATACTTGCCAGCGCTCCTGTTTTCGAGGGAAAAAATATTGAGCCGCATTTTGATGACTCGGATAAGACGGTTACGGTTTTCGCTGACCGCAATATGCTTAACAGAGTCATCCAAAATTTAATTTCTAATGGTGTGAAATATACGAGCGGAGATCTTTCTTTTTGCATCTGTAGGGAGAATGATAGAATCGTCATAACGGTATCCAACCCTGTGAATGATGATGTTGACGTAGAGCATATATTTGACCGATTCTATACACGGGACAAGTCGAGAGGAAGCGGAAGCGGGATTGGGCTTTATCTTTGCAGGCAATTTGTAGACGCTATGGGCGGCAGTATTTGCGCGGAAGTAATAGAAAAGATTTTTTTTATTAAAGTGAAGCTCCGTGCTGCATAAGGGTTTTATTTAAAGTTGAAATTCCGAGTGATTTACCAGCGTTTTCTGGAACGCGAAAGCAGTCCTGACAGGCACAGAGGGCATATTGTGAATGGCAGGCAGATTAAAGTGGATACAACAGATTTTTCAAATAATTGCGGCGGCTATATTGTGACGTTTTTGGAAATGGAGGATTAGTATGAAATCAGTTTCAGGGAAAATGGATGAAGAAAAACTGGAAGAAATAACGCCGGCACTCAAAGCGAAGTTAGACGAATTCGCTGAGAAAGGCAATTTGCTTGAGGATGAAGGGCAATATGATGAAGCGATCGAGGCATGGGAAGAGGGACTTCATCTGATACCGGGGCCGCAGCAATTTTATAGCGAAACAATATGGTTTTTGGCCGCGATTGGGGATGTTTATGTAAAAAAAGGAATGTACGCACAGGCACATCAATGCTTTGATCAGGCGCGAGGGAATTTAAGCGGCGATGGATACGGCAATCCGTTTATTATGCTGCGCTTGGGAGAGTGTTGTTTGGAAATTGGGGATGAAAAGAACGCGGTAGAATATCTGCTCCGCGCTTATATGATGGAGGGGAAAGAAATATTTGAGCCGGATGAGGATGGAGAGGATGACGGACAAAAATATTTCGATTTTTTAAAAGCACATGTGGATCATATCGAGTAAAATATGTGTTTGAGAAAGAAGGTGAAAAATGGTATCATAAGATAAATATGACGAAAGAAGGGGGATGCGGTTATGAAACCGAGAATTTTTATCAGCTCGACTTTTTATGATCTCAAATATATCAGAGAGGATTTGTCCAATTTTGTGCGCTCCTACGGTTATGAGCCGATTCTGTTTGAGGACGGGGACATCGGCTATACGCCGGGAAGGACGCTGGATTCGTCCTGTTATGAGTCCATGAAAAATTCCGACATGGTGATTCTTGTCATCGGCGGCGAGTACGGAAGCGCCGCCAGCGGCGAGAGCAGGGATGAGTTCAAAGAATATATGTCGGTGACAAGAAAAGAATTTCGCACGGCGATCGAAGCCGGTATCCCGGTATTTGTTATGATCGATAAAAAAGTCATGACGGAATACGGCGTGTATGAGGCCAATTATGATGCGATTGAAAAAGAGAATCAGAAAATGATGTTCCCGTCGACAAAAAACGTGAATGTGTTTCGCTTTATTAAGGAGATCAGGGGGATTGTGACGCTGTCTATCCAGGAATTTGAGAAAGCGTCCGATATCAAGAGTTTTGTCAGTAAACAGTGGGCGGATATGTTTAAAAACTATCTGAGTTCTCTGCGCAGTGAAAGGGAAAACAGGAAGATCGAGAATTCTGTCAACGAAATGAAAAATTTGATCTTAAAGATGAATGTGATGCTGGATGGCGTGGGGAAAAATGTGCTGTCAAATGCCGATTCGGATGAATATCAGGAAGTTGTGAATGAACAGGAGATTGTATCATTTTGTAATTATTTGGTGGACAATGTTACTATTCGTTTCGGGATGGAGATAACAGAAGATCAGCGAAGGAACATAGTTGTAATTATATTGAACTGTTTGAAAGCTGCGGGAAATGAAAACGCGTTTTCAAGCAGCCTGTTTGACAAACTGTATAAATATGGAGTTGGTAAAGTGGGAAGAGTGGCCGAAGCGAAAATAATAGACAGGAGCCATATATTAAGTGAACCGAAAAATTTTGATAAAATTGCAGATATTCTTTCGCGGGAAGAATATTTTTATAAGCTCGTACAGCAGTAAAAAGGAAAAACAAGAGGATATGATGCGAAAAAATTATATTGACAATCTGCGCAATTATGCAATCTTACTGCTGTTCCCGGTACATACCTTTATGATCTGGAACAATTTTGGCTCCCGCTTTTACGTCTGGATGGGTGAAAACCGGCTGCTTAGCACGCTGATCGTTCTGGTGAATCCCTGGTTTATGCCGCTTTTGTTCGTGCTGGCGGGAATGAGCGCGCGCTATGCATTAGAGCGCCGAACCGTAAAAGAATTCGTCCGGCAGCGGGTGCAAAAATTATTCGTTCCGCTTGTCGCCGGAATCCTCCTGCTTGTGCCCGCACAAGCGCTTTATGCGAGAAAGTTTTATTATCAATATGAGGGCGGGATAGGGGAGCATTACAAATATTTTTTTACGCATCTGACCGATTTCAGCGGTTATGACGGGGCATTTACGCCGGGGCACCTCTGGTTTATCCTCTTTTTATTCCTGATTTCCATGCTGACGTTACTCTTGTTCCGCTATCTTCCCTATCAAAAAGCGGCGGCCCGCGTGGAGCGGCTGCCGGCTTTGGGCGTGCTGTTGTTGCTTGTTCCTGTCTGGCTTATGTACTATCTCGGGAATTTTGGCGGATTTAGCCTGGGGAAATGCCTTGCCCTCTATCTGGCCGGTTATTATATCACCAGCAATGACCGCCTCATGGAAAAAGTAGAAAAAAAGATGCGTGATCTTGCGGTTTTGTGCCTTTTGGGAACCGTCTTGTCGGTGGCGCTGTATTATCGCTATTCTTATTACGGCGATCTGTGGGTCAATTTTATCGGATGGACGACGATTCTGTTTCTGCTTGTCTGCGGGAAAAAATATCTCAACCACAGAGGCCGGGTGACGGAATGGTTGAACCGGGCGTCCTATCCGATTTATATTTTGCATCAAACGATTCTGGTAGCGGTTGCCTATTATATCGTGCGGGCGTGCGAGGGCACCGCGGTTCAGGCGGCCTGCATATGGGCCGCGAGCTTTGTGCTTACGATGGCGGCCTGTTGGCTAGGGAGTATCCTTTGCCGTTTGCTCAAGCTCATAGTTCCGAATATCTTCTCTGATTAAACGATATATGGCTGCGGCAATGGGGACGCCGAGCAGCATACCGAAAATGCCGCCGACACCGCCGCCTACCGTGACGGCGGCGAGTACCCAGATTCCCGGCAGTCCGATGGATGAGCCGACCACCCGCGGATAGATGAGGTTGCCCTCAACCTGTTGCAGTATGACAAGGAATACCAGAAAAACAATGGCCTGAATCGGGGATTCCATGCAAATCAGGAATACGCCGACTGCCCCGCCCAAATACGCGCCGACAACAGGGAGCAGAGCGGTAAACGCGACGGTTGCCCCGATCATGGGGGCGTAGGGCAGACGCAGAATCAGCATACCGACGGTACATAGAGTGCCGAGTATCACGGCCTCTGTGCACTGTCCGACAATATAGTGATGAAAACACTCGTCCATGACGGACAGCACGTAATTAATTTTGCTGCGGATTCCTTCTTGCAAGTAGCGCTTCATCAGCCTTTGCGACTGCGCACAGAGCCTGTCTTTGCCGGTCAGCAGGTAGATCGAAAAGACAATGGCAAGAAAGGCGGTGGTAACGCCGGAAGTGATGGTGGAAACCACCGAAAAAGCGACGTCCATGACATTGCCGATGCCGGATGAGAGCGTTTTGATAAACCGTTCGATTCCTGTCTGCCAGTCTAAGGCTGCGATTTGGTCTAACAATTCTTCCGAGAAAAAGTTCTGCGATTCTAATTGCAGGATGAGCTGGTCAATAGCCGCCGGTATCTCCGCGAGCAGCAGTCTGATGCAGGAAACGATTTGCGGAACAATGAGCAGGATAACCAGCGTTAATACGGCAAGCAGGGAAATCATTGCGAGAAGCAGGCAGATGGGCCTTCGGGTCTTTTGCACTGCTTCGTTTTTGCTGTTGATGAAATAATGTCTCTCATAAAAGCTCATCAGAATATTCAAAGAATATGCGATCATGGCGCCCAATATAAGCGGGGTAAGCGCTGAAAAAACTGCGCCCAGGAAACCGGAAATATTTGGCCAATAGTGAATACCGAGATACAGAATAAATAAGGCTCCGGTTATTTTTAAAAGGGATGTCTTTTTTAGATTTTTCATTGCTACCTCCTATGGCGGGCGATCAGATTATAGTTCCGTTCTATTATAGCATGACAGGCCAGAAATGAAAATATTGCGATGATAATTTTTCACAGAGGATAGAAAGCTATTGGACATTCGGAATTTTTGCGATATACTAACAAAAAAGATGAAAGAGGTGACTTCCTTTGCAATATGCAAGAAAATTAAGAAAAGGTGACAAAGTCGCCATCGTAAGCTTATCGAGCGGTATGCTGGGCGAAGCCTTTTGCAGCCACAATATCGAGATCGGAGTAAAGCGATTAAAAGAATATGGATTGGAACCGGTGTTCATGCCAAACGCTTTGAAAGGGATCGCATATTTGCAGGCACATCCCCAGGCCCGGGCAAAAGATTTAAAAGAAGCCTTTTTGGATGATTCCATTGCCGGAATCATCTGCGCGATCGGCGGCGATGATACCTATCGGTTGCTGCCGTATTTGCTGGAGGATGCGGAATTTATCCGCGCAGTGGAGCGAAGCCCCAAATTATTCGCCGGCTTTTCCGACACCACAGTGAATCATTTGATGTTCTATAAACTTGGCCTATCCACGTATTATGGCCCCAATTTTATATGTGATTTGGGCGAGCTTGCAGACGAGATGCTGCCATACAGTAAAAAGGCATTTGAAAGCTATCTGGAGGGCGGGGATGTTGATGAAATCGTATCCAGTGAAATCTGGTATGAAGAAAGAAAGGATTTCTCCCGGGCGGCAGTCGGGACAGAACGAATCGCCCACAGGGAAGAGAGAGGCTTTGAGCTGCTGCAGGGTGGCGACGTGTTTGAGGGCAGATTATTGGGCGGCTGCCTGGACAGCTTTTATGATATCCTCACGGCAAACCGCTATCAGGATGAAAAAAGCGTCTGCGAAAAATACGGGATATTCCCGTCTAAGCAAGAGTGGGCGGGTAAGATCTTATTTATCGAAACAAGCGAGGAAAAGCCGGCGCCGGAGCTTTTTGAACAGGAGCTTATGGAGCTGCGTAAGCGGGGCGTGTTTGAGGTAATTAACGGCATTTTGGTCGGGAAACCGCAGGATGAAGCTTATTATGATGCATATAAAGATATTCTTATCAAAGTAGTCGATCATGTCGGCCTTCCGATCGTCTATAATGTGAATTTCGGACATGCAGCGCCAAGATGCGCCCTGCAATACGGCGCTGCCGCCAGGGTTGACATGAAACAAAAGAAGATATTTCTTAGCGTTATAACACTTGCAGCGGAGGCAGACATGAAGCATAAAGAAGATATTTCTTAGCGTTATAACACTTGCAGCGGAGGCTGATATGAGATAGGGTGAGATAGAAGAGGATATCCTTTCTAATACGAGGATAAAAGCGGCAAAGGAGACACAATTGAAAGCTGAATATTTTCGCAATAATAAATACATATTGACGATGCTGTGGCGCATACGAAAGGGCAGGGTGATCGGAGAGTTTTTGTATCGGGTGCTGTACTATCTTTACTGGCTGTTTTACGATATTTTGTTTCTCAAGTATCTGGTGGAATCCTTAGAGCGCGGGAGAAGCTTTGCGCAGATCATGACATTTATCGTGGCTGCCATGGTGGGGTTTGCGATTCCGAGTATCCTAAGCGCGTGGTATCTGCATGTCTATAAGCCCCGCTCGGATGCGGACATTTTCGAGGCCGTCCACACGATGCTGTTTGAAAAAGCAACGCGCGTGGAGCTTCGCTGTTATGAGAATACCGAGTTTTATAACCGTTTTACGCTGGCGATGAAGGACTGTGAACAGCGGATGACGCAGATCATCGAAAATCAGTGCATTATTCTCACCAGCACGGCTGCCAGCGTGTGCGCGCTCTGCTATATGTTTCAGATTGATCATTTTGTGATACTGTTTATTGCCGGGCCGCTGATTGGAAACTTTTTATTTGGTAAAATAATAAATGATATAAAATTTCGCATGAACAAGGAATGTATTCCATATGTGCGCGAGATGGAGTATGTCAACCGCACGCTTTATCTGGCCGAATATGCCAAAGAATTTCGGATGTCGGGAATTTTTGAGGTGATGAAAAAGCTCTACGAAACCGGTTTTTTGGGTATTATGAGCAAGCTTAAGGAATATCAGAATAAAAGGGTATTGCTGGCATTTGTAAGAAACATTTTTGTGTTTGTGGTAATTTATCAGGGGGTTATTTTTTACTCGCTCTACCGGGTGATGGTGTCACATTCCATGAGCTTAAGCGGCTTTACGGTACTGTTTTCCGCGATGAATGTCGTCGCCTGGATGGTGATACAGGCATCCGAGGCCATCATTTTAAGCTATGAGGACAGCCTTTATATTGCCAATCTCAGAGAATTTTTGGAGTATGAGCCCGCAGTGGACGAAAGACAGGCGGGAATTTTGCCGGCGGATTGTGAAAAGGCGGCGCCGGGCGGCGGAATGCTTTCGTTTCATCATGTCGGCTTTACCTATCTGGGGCAGGAAGCGCCTGTGCTGCACGATATTAATTTGACGGTGCAGAGAAATGAAAAAATCGCCATTGTCGGCCATAACGGGGCGGGGAAGACAACGTTTGTGAAACTGCTGATGCGGTTATATGATGCGAGCGAGGGCGAAATCCTATACTTCGGCAGTAATGTCAAGGAACTTGATTTGCCGGCCTACCGGAACCTTTTTGGCACGGCGTTTCAGGACTATCAGGTATTCGCCATGACCGTGGCGGAAAATGTTTTGATGCGCACGCCCCAAAACGAGGCCGATTATCAAAAGGCGGCACAGTGCCTGCGGCGGGCGGGCGTCTATGAGCGCGTGTGCCGGCTTTCTCACGGAATGGATACGATTCTCACAAAAGAGTTTGCCCAGGATGGCGCGGTACTCTCCGGCGGGGAGCTGCAAAAGATCGCGGTGGCGCGCGCCTTTGCCAGGGATTATCAGATCGCCATCTTTGACGAACCCTCAAGTGCGCTTGACCCGGTGGCGGAGTATGAGCTCTACGAAAATATTCTCAAGGGCTGCGCGGATAAAACGGTATTTTTTGTTTCCCACAGGTTGTCTACGGCGGCGCTCGCGGACCGGATTTATCTGTTCGAGCAGGGGGAGATCGCAGAGTTTGGAAGCCATGACGAGCTGATGCGGCGGGACGGCAAATATGCCGATATGTTCCGCAAGCAGGCCAAGAATTATGTGGGAGGTACATCTGATGTGGCATAAGAAGGAAAGCGCTGCAAAAAGTATCGGTTTGCTCCGATGTTATCAGAATATCATATTTATGCTGAAGATTGCGGCGAAGCATACGCCGGGATATTTTGTCAATCTCTGCCTTTTTCAGATTTACTGTGCGGTGCAGGTCTTTTTTGAGTTTACCGTTACCTTAAAGGTGCTGCTGGATTTGATTGCCGACGGCGCAGATTACGGCAGCGCGGTGTCCTATCTGCTGCTGATGCTGGCCCTGGTGATGATTAAGCTGATCTGGGCCGCGTGGACGGAAAATGCGATAGAGCCGCGCGCGAAAGAAATTCTGCACAAAAAGCTGCGGTTGCAGCTCTATGAAAATGCCGTAAAGCTGGATTTGGAGCAATACGACAATCCGCAGTATTACAATGAATTTGTCTGGAGCGTCAACGAGGCGGCGAACCGCATGGATGCGGTGTTGAAGGATTTTGGCAGACTGCTGAACCGAATCGCGGACGTGCTGGTAAACGGCGTATTTTTTATCGCACTGGATATCTTCGGTATGATATTTATTGCGGTGAGCCTGCTTTTGACGCTGATTATGAATACCATAAGCGGCAGGCTTTCGTTTGCGCGGGCTGTCGAGTTGAATCCGATCGAGCGCAAGCGCAGTTATTTTAACCGTATTTTTTATCTCAATGATTACGCGAAGGAGATTCGGCTCAATCCGGTGGCCGATCAGCTCAAACAGGAGTTTTCGCAGACGAACCGCAAGGTATATCCCATTGTCGGCAAATACGGAAAGAAGAGTATGTGGGCGGGATTTGCGGGCGATTTTGGCGCCAACGACATTTTGATTAACACGGTATATCTCGGCTATCTGGTGTATCAGACGGTGGTGAAGCGCGTATTTGGTTACGGGAGCGCGATGGCGTTATTTAGCGCCTCCGCCTGGTTTAAAAATTCGCTCAAAGAGCTGGCAGAGCTTTTGCCCCGCTTTGAACAGCACGGCCTGTACGTGGAGAAGATACGGACGTTTCTGGATTACAAGAGCTGCATAGCGGACGGTGCAGTCTCATGTGAGAAAGAGACATTTCGCGAGCTTGCCGTGGAGAATGTTTCGTTTGCTTACGGGGATGAGCCGGATACGCTTCGCGGCGTTGACCTGACCGTCAAGGCAGGTGAAAAGATTGCGATTGTCGGCTATAACGGCGCGGGCAAATCGACGCTGATTAAGCTTTTGCTGCGGCTTTATGACGTGGGCGGCGGGCAGATCAAATTAAATGGCCGCGATATCAGAGCGTATGAGAAAGAGAGCTACCGCGCCATGTTTGCCACAGTTTTTCAGGACTATAAGATCTTTGCATCCACGATAGCGGATAATGTTAAGATGGATATAGCGCGGGAGGGCGATCGTGCAGAGATTGAGAGGGCTTTGGACAGAAGCGGTTTTGCGGAGCGTCTTGCCACACTGCCCGGAGGCATCGGCACGCCGCTGACCAGAGAATTTGATGAGGAGGGGGTAAATCTCTCCGGCGGCGAAGCCCAGAAAGTGGCGATCGCCAGGACGTTTTATCGTTATTGTCCGATCATCATACTCGACGAGCCCTCGAGCGCCTTAGACCCGATCAGCGAGTACCAGCTGAACCAGGCCATGCTTGAGGCGGCGCGGGATAAGGCGGTGATCTTTATCTCGCACAGGCTTTCGAGTACGGTCATGGCGGATAAGATCTATATGTTTGAAAACGGCAGAGTGATCGAGTCGGGCAGCCACAGTGAGCTGATGGAGCTTGACGGGAAATACGCGCAGATGTTTCAGATGCAGGCGGAGAAATATCGGCTGCTGGAGGGGAGAGGGAGAGCTGCGCGGTGAGAACAAAAAGGCAAGCGGTACAGTGAGTGGCAAAAAGAAAGGAAATGGGTAAAGTGGGGGATAATAACGAGAGAGGGGTACGGATGCAGGATAAATTTAAAACGTTCGATCAGGCTTGCGTCGCAAATTTAGCGGACGAGGTCAATAAAATATTAAAAGCAGCGCAGGGGCATCAGAAGTGTGCGATCGGCTTTATTACGACAGATGATTTTTATGGGTGTTACCTGTGCTGGGATTACAGCCACGACATAAAAGAGTATTTTGATTGGGAAAACAGCCTGGCGCCGGAGTTCCTTTATCAGCCGCTCGTAGATGTTGTGGAAGCGTGCCAGGAGATCGACTTTTGCAACCCGTCGGAAGAAAAATGGGAATTTGCCAAGGCTTTCCTTGCCGTGTTAGATCAAAATATCAGGCGGCTTCCCGAGCAGATTTTTGCGGACCACAACTTTAAACGGGACGATGTTTTGTTTTTTGCAACCATGGGGGACGGCGATTATGTACAGGAGATGCTCGACGCGTCGGTCGAACTGTTTCATGCGCCGGATACTGTGCGTTAATGTACGGACAGACGCAGTAGAGCGCGAACTGCTTGCCAGATATGCGGATGTTTTCGCGTTTCATAGGTATAGATGGGAAGGTTTTAGATTAAGGTTACGGAGGTGCACAATGCAGAAATGGTATGAACAGGCGAAACTGGGTATTTTTTTACATTGGGGGATTTATGCGGTGGACGGCGTGGCGGAGTCCTGGTCGTTCGGAAGCGGCAGCATGTCGTATGAGGATTATATGAAGCAGTTGGACGGATTCACCGCTTCCAATTACAATCCAGAAAAATGGGCGAAACTAATCAAACAGTCGGGGGCGCGCTATGCGATCTTGACGACCAAGCATCATGACGGCGTATGTCTGTTTGATACGGCCTATACCGATTTGACGGTTCTTAGGAAAACCCCGGCAGGGCGGGATTTGCTCGGACCCTACTGTGAAGCGATGCGGAAAGAAGGCTTGAAGGTGGGGATTTATTTTACCGGTACGGACTGGTCGGACGACGATCATATGATGGCGCTGTTAGATACTTCAAAAGAAGAATTGCAGGAGATGCGAAAGAAAAAGACGGCGTATTCCGCTATGTGGCCGGAACAGACGCCGGCGGAGCGGCAGGTGGAGGGAGTGGAGGTCCCCGCAGGGCGCAGGCAGGAGTGGAACCGTTTTTTGGAGAGATACAAGGGCGAGATTCGCGAGCTGTTGACGAATTACGGGAAGATTGATCTTTTCTGGACGGACGCCATGCTCTACAGAAAGGGATACTCCTGGGATACGGAGAACGTTAAAAAAATGATTACAGAATTGCAGCCTGATATTATGGTAAACGGGAGGCTCGACGGGTATGGGGATTTCCTTACATCAGAACAGCGCCTGCCGCTTCGGCCTATTTCCGACGGCGTGTGGGAATACTGCCATACCTTCAATGAATCCTGGGGCTTTCAGGGCGGGGATCATAAATACAAAGATACCAGACAGGTGATCCGGCTGTTTACGGAATGTATCGCCATGGGCGGAAACATGCTGATAGGCGCAGGGCCGAAGGAAAACGGCGATATACCGGCGGAAGCGGAAAAAATTATGACGGAGATGGGGCAGTGGATTGGCAAATATGAGGAAGCCATTTTCCCGACGGAAAGAGGATTAACCTTTCATTATTGCAAATATCCGTCTACGTTATCGTCTGATAAAAAAACATTATATCTCTTTTTGAACGATAAACCGAATCCTTATATCATGTTGAACGGTATACGGAATCCGTTTAACAAAATAACATGCCTTACCAACGGCAGAGAGTTGTCGTATTCTGTGACGGGAGGGGCCGATTGGGTAAATATTCCGGGATGTAAATGGATTGCATTAAAGGAGCAGGATTTGGATGAAATTTGTACGGTTGTGAAGATTGAAATGGAGGAGCCGATTGATCTTTGGGAGATCGATCATCCGGTATCCTATGGGGCGCAGGCGTATTGAGACAGGGGAGAACCGTGCTGATCGGATTAGAGGTTTTTGCATGAATTGCGATCGAATGTGGTATCATGACAGAAAGATAGGAAATGGAGTAAGGAAAAATGGAAGAGAGAACGATCAAAAGCGCCTCCGATTCCGTTGTCGAGCAGGTTTTTCAGATCAGGCCGGAGCACTTGAATGCGGCCGGGCGCCTGTTTGGCGGACGTTTGATGGAATGGATTGACGAGGTGGCGGCGCTTGTGGGCATACGGCACGCGCAGTCGAATGTGACGACGGCATCGGTTGACAATCTCAAATTTATACGCGGGGCCTTTCAGGGAGAGATGGTGGTTTTGATTGGCCGGGTCACATATGTTGGCAGCACATCCATGGAGGTGCGCGTTGACACCTATGTGGAAAGCCTCGACGGCGTCAGGAAACCGATCAATCGGGCCTATCTGATTTTGGTCGCGTTGGATGCAGAGGGGATGCCGATACAGGTGCCTGGCCTTAAAATAACGAGCGAATCGGAAAAGGCCGAGTGGGAGGCCGGCATCAAGAGAAGGGAAATGCGCAGACAGAGAACGGAAGAAGGATTTTAGAACAGAGAATTGCCGGGTGCTGCATTGGTATCTGGTATTACAACGATATGGAAAAATGGTGTGTTGGCGGGAAGGCAGGAAATTTCGTATGTCCAGATGTGCGTGTACGAATTTTCCTGTCTTTTCATATTGCTGTCATTTATATTATAATCATAATGTTTTGGAACGGGAAAATTTTTTACCATGTGAAAAAATTTGTGATATATTTGCTTTTCCTGCGTCTTATGGGTGGAAAGGAGGAAATCTATGGCTCAATCAGAGTATCCATTGGAAAAATATTATCAGGATGTGTTTCGGTTTCTGAGAGGGATTTCCGCAGATGAGCATTTGGCCGAGGAACTGACGCAGGAGACAATCTGCCGGGCGCTAAAGTCGATCGACTCTTACCGGGGAGAGGCCAATTTCCGTGTCTGGCTTTGTTCGATTGCCAAAAACCTCTATTACTCACACTGCAGAAAGCAGCGGCACGAAAGCGACGCGCAGTACATAGACAATCTTGCGGCAGACGACGGTGATTTTACCCGGATGATTGTCGACCGGGAGACGGCGCTGCAGCTGCACAAGATACTGCACGGGCTGGGGGAGCCCTATAAAGAGATATTTTCCCTGAGAATTTTTGGGGAATTATCGTTTCGTGAAATCGGCGAGCTTTTTGGAAAGACGGAGCACTGGGCCTGTGTGACCTATCACCGGGCCAAGCGGATGATGCAGGCCGCTATGAAAAAGCAGGCGTGAGGAAGGCGTTCGTGTGATGTGGCCGCATAAAGCGGGAAAAGCAAAAAATGCCGCATAAACGGCAGAAACGAGGGATAATATGAAAATAGCGTGTGAAATCATCAGAGATCTTTTGCCATTGTATGCAGAAGATATGGTCAGCGAAAAAAGCAAAGAGGCGGTCGAAGAGCATTTGGAGGAGTGTGAGGACTGCAAAGCCTTTTATCAGAGAATGATGGCGCCGGAGCCAAGCGTGCAGTTTGATGTGGAAGAAGCAAAAAGCTTTCAAAGTTTTGTGAAAAAGAAAAAATGGAGTTTCGGATGCAAGGTGGCGTTGCTTTCCGTCGCTCTTGTGATGTTTCTTGTGCTGCTCCGCGGCGCATTGTTGGGAGGCGCGATCGGCCTGCTTGTGCAGGATATGGTGTCCGCGAAGGTTGAGGTGGACACGGACGCCAGCCATTACTCGCAGTATATGGGAGAGCAGGCCGGAGAAAATTACCGCAGCAAATGCGGTATGGAGGAACGCATTTTTCCGAAAGAAATCCGTGCGGATATGAGCGTAGAGGATTACAAGATGGTCTATTATAATCCGTGGGACCCGCAGTACCTGAGCTATCTGGTCGTCGAATATGACGCAGAAACTTACCGGCAGGAGTGTGCGCGCCTGGCGTCTTATTCTGTCGGCGATTATGTGGGAAATTATGGGGTGACCGGGTTTGACGGGCAGTATCAGCTTTTGGCTATGGACGCAGACCCGTATTACGGTTTTGTGTATGCGCTGACGGACGGGGAGAGTAAAATCATCTATGTGGAGATCATATTCTGCAACTATTTTATGGACCTGGATTATGAGGAATATATTGACAAATCGTATCTCCCGCTTGGGTTCGACGCTTCGTCAGGCAATCCCTATCGGAAGAAAATGTTAGCCACGGTTACAAAGGTTAAAAGACAGATAATGGTAACCGTTTAGCCCAGGACTTTGCACTCACGCATCTTGAACTTTTTCGTTTTTTAAGGTATTCTTTATATAAAAACAGTTCGGAATAGAGCAATTGCGAACGTTGTTTGCAATGGAGAAATGAGGAGAGCCATTT
Organism: uncultured Roseburia sp.; assembly: GCA_947567625.1. Classification (GTDB taxonomy): domain Bacteria; phylum Bacillota; class Clostridia; order Lachnospirales; family Lachnospiraceae; genus Roseburia. The sequence goes on from CANONN010000019.1 coordinate 22,279, forward strand.
ATGGCTTACACAAACTCGATATGCGCAATAAAGCTAATGCGAACATAGTTCGCAATGCAGAAATGGAGAGAATTATGCATTTATATTTTGCCAAGCCGGGCAGCGGCAAATTTTGTGAACGGGAGATAAGGGAGCTTTATAATCGGGCGTTTCCCAGGGAAGAGCGGGCGCCTTTTGGGCTTTTAAAGCACTGGGCGAAGAAAAAGAGAGCGGACTTTTATGCAGTCTATGAGCGGGACCGGTTCGTGGGAATGGTTCATATACTGCGCGACGCGCACGTTGCGTATGTTTTTTATCTCGCGATCTGTGAAGACATGAGGGGGACGGGATGCGGCAGCGCGATTTTGCGGTTTGTCAAACAAAAATACCGTCTGCAAAAAATTGTTTTGGCGATCGAGCCGGTGGACGCACCCTGTGACAATCTAAAAGAGCGGGTGAGGCGCAAAGCATTTTACCGCAAAAACGGTTTCAAAGAAACGGACTTTCGCGCCGCGGAATTCGGCTTTGTGTATGAGATGTTAGCGTATTGTGCAAACGGCGAAAAATTGTGCGCGAAAGAATTTGAACGGTTTGGGAAAAATGTGATGGGCCGTTTGCTTTTTAAAATCATGTACCGGGTGAATGAAATATAGGAGAATTCAGGATGTGTGAGAAATGTCGATGCTTTTGGGCCAACACCAATAATCCGCTTTATGTCAAATATCATGACGAAGAGTGGGGACAGCCGGTTTATGACGACGGCCATCTGTTTGAGATGTTGATTTTGGAATCCTTTCAGGCCGGGCTGTCCTGGGAATGTGTGCTCAATAAAAGAGAGCATTTTCGCGAGGCGTTTGATCAATTTGCGCTTGAGAATGTGTGTGAATACGGTGAAGAGAAAATGGAAGAACTGCGCCAAAACGAAAAGATCATACGCAATCGCCTCAAGATTCGCGCCGCGGTTGGCAACGCCAAAATATTTAAAAAAATTGCGGCCGAATATGGCTCATTTTCCGAATATCTCTGGGGCTTTACAGGGCATAAGATTGTCTATGAGACGGGGAAGACAAGCTCCGAGCTGTCGGATAAGATTTCTAAGGACCTGAAAAAAAGAGGCATGAAGTTTGTGGGCACTACGATCATCTATGCGTATTTACAGGCTGTCGGCGTGGTGTATTCCCATGAAAAAGACTGCTATCTGTACAGAGAGAACGTTTAGATTGGTTTTCACTTTTCTGTGTTAAACTGTAGGCAGAGAGGAGAAACAAATGCGCATTGCCATTGTAGAAGATGAAATCAGCCAGCGGCAGATCATAGAACAATATATAGGGGAATGGAGACGAAAGGGACAGCCAAAGCCGGAAAGCGTCTGCTTTCCAAACAGCGAAAGTTTTTTGTTTGCGTGGGAGGAGGACAAGCAATTTGACCTGCTGATTCTCGATATTGAGATGGGCGACATGAGCGGTATGGAGCTTGCCCGCAGGCTGCGAAATGAGGGGGAGCAAATACCGATTTTATTTGTCACCGGCTACCGGGAGTATATGCAGTACGGCTATGACGTCGGGGCGCTGCACTATCTGACGAAGCCCCTCCCAAAAGAAAAATTGTTTCAGGTGCTGGACCGAATGGCTTTGGAGCGGGAAAAAGAGGAGAAAAAATTGCTTGTGGATACGGTGGACGGCAAAATGAGCATATTCCCGGACAAAATCTGGTATGTGGAGGCGTCGGCCCACCGAAGCGAACTTTTTTTGGAACATACGCAGCTTACCTTAAAAAACAGTTTCGGGGAGATCGAAGAATGGACGCGAGACCGGAGTGAATTTGTAAAATGCCATCGCTCTTATCTCGTCAATTTAAAGCACGTTTCGTCGATGGATAAAACAGAAATTATCATGGACGATGGAAGGAAAGTGCCGCTCAGCAGAATGGCGGCAAAGCAGGTCAATACGGCATTCTTCATCCCGATTTGAGTCGCGGCAGGGCCGCGACATGTAGGTTAGTGTGAAAAATACATCTAAGGCAGCAAAAAACACTGCCTAAGAAGTATTAAGTTTCACACAAGAAAAACGCAAAAACGGCGTTTTTCATACCTATTTGAGCCGCCAAAGGCGGCAGGGGGATTAATATGACAATTGCAGTGACGGCAGGCTGTTTTCTCGTATTTGCCAATATAGCTCTGTGGCTCTTTTTTATGCCCTGGTATGTCGAACGGAGAATCAGCCGTTTCCAAAATGAACTGGTTGACAAGCATTATAACGAAGTGGAAAGCATGTACCGCAAGATGAGAGGATGGAGACATGATTACCACAATCATATCCAGACCCTGAAGGCGCACATGGAATTACAGCATTATAAGGAGGCGGAGGATTATCTGACCATGCTGGCGGAGGATTTGACGACCGTGGACACCGTGATAAAGACGGGAAACGTCATGGTGGACGCCATCTTAAACAGCAAGCTGGCGTTGCTGCGCGAGCGGGAGATCAAGGTAGATGTGACTGCGGTAGTCCCGCATGAGGTTGCGATTGCCGGTATTGATCTGTCGGTCTTGATAGGCAATCTTTTGGACAATGCCATGGAGGCTTGCGAGCAGATGGAATGTAGGGAAGAGCGGTTTGTGCGCATCTATATAGATATCTTGAAAAAGCAGCTCTATATCTCTGTCACCAATTCCATGCAGGGGAGGGCCGCCAGGAAAGGCGCCCACTATCGGTCGAATAAGCAGGGACTTCACGGTTTTGGCCTGCTGCGAATCGACAGCATCGTTGCCAAATATCACGGCTATTTAAACCGCCAGAGCGAGAGCGGCGTTTTTGCCACGGAGGTTATGCTGCCGCTGTGAGCAAGACGTAAAAATATTTGCAATACCGTTCGTGCACCTGAGCATACGATTGGTGCACGAATATTTTTTTGCCGTTTTTTTGTGGTATGCTTGGAACATCCTGTTCTATGCGGAAAAACGGCGGTTTTTCACTTTGTTTTCCCTTCATGGAACGGAAGCGTTTGAAGAAACAGGAGGTTTTAAAATGCAGTTTTATGGATTTGTTTTCGACAGAGGCAAGAAAAGCCGGTTTGGTTTTGTCAACAATCTGCGTTATATTTTTCGCGAAATGCACCATTGGAATAAGCTCTGCTATGCTGCCTGCGTGTTTGGGTTTTTGCCGCTGATCGCGGCGTCATTTTTGGAGACAATCCTGCCGGCGCGACTGGTAGCGGATTTAGAGGCAGGTGTGCGCCTGCCGGAACTGTTGTTTCATCTGGGGGCGTTAAGTATTCTGGCCTGGGCCTGCAACACCGTGTATGGCATCATCAGGGAGTATCATGAAACAGTCTACGAAAATTTTACACGCTATCTGCAAAAGAAATATATTCAAAAAATGATGGATGTAGATTATGACAGGCTCGAGAACCAGGAATTTCAAAAGATTGCCGGAAATGCGGTAAACACCGTGACCAAACCGTATACGCTGTGGTTTATGTGCGAGGCGCCCACTGTGCTCGGACGCCTTTTGCTGGGCGTGTTGTATGCGGGATTTTTGTGCGCGGTGAATCCCTGGCTGGCAGCGGTGGTGTTGTTTACGGAGGCTCTTAGCATCGGCCTGTTGGGCGTTGCCAGAAAGCAGCACAGCAAATACCACAAGGATTTAAGCATTTACAACAGAAAAGTCCGCTATTTCAACAGTCAGTCGAACTTAAGCAGCGCGGGCAAGGATATCCGCATATACAAAATGCGCGCCTTGTTTTTGGAAAAATTTAAAGAAGCGCTGGATGCGATCGGAGCCGTTTTTGGGAAAATCCATACCTGGTATACGGCGCGCTCGCTCGCGGACGCGGTTTTTGCATTTTTGCGGAATGGATTTATCTATGCGTATCTTTTGTATCAGCTGGTACAAAAGAATATTTCCCCGGCGGAGTTTGTCTTTTATGTGGGGCTGATCAACGGCCTGGAGGCAAATTTGGGCGAGGCGCTTCATACGATTTTATTTTTTAATACCACAAGCGTTGCGGTCGACTATATGCGCCAGCTGCTGGGCTATGCGTCACCGTGGAAAAGAGGCGAGGGCGTCGGCGAAAGGGCGCTCGGCGAGCTGCTTGCCGCTCCGGTCACGCTGGAATTAAAAGATGTCTCCTTTACTTATTCGGGCAGCCGGACGCCTGTGATCTCGCATTTAAATCTCAAAATCGAGGCGGGTGAAAAGCTGGCGCTGATCGGTTTAAACGGCGCCGGGAAAACGACATTGGTAAAGCTGATCTGTGGGTTTTATCATCCGACGGAGGGGGAGATACTGGTCAATCAGATACCGCGGGAGCAGTTCTCTAGGGAGGAATACAGCCGGATTATGGCGGTGCAGTTTCAGGACGCCGTCTTTCTCCCGGTTACGCTGGATGAAAATATCACCGCACAGCCAGGGGGGAGCCGCGAGGAGAAGCGGCTGCATGAGGCGGTAAGGTACAGCGGGTTTGCGGAGCGCTATCGCATGTTAAAGGACGAAGGAGAGACGCTTCTGGTAAAAGAGGTAAACGAAAAGGCGACGGACTTTTCCGGCGGTGAGAAGCAGAAAATTATGTTTGCGCGGGCGCTGTACAAAAATGCACCGTTGATGATTTTGGACGAGCCGACGGCGGCGCTCGACCCGATCGCCGAAAATGAGCTGTACCTCAATTTCAATGAAGCGAGCCGGAACAAGACGGTGATTTACATTTCCCACAGGCTTTCCAGCACCAGATTCTGTGACAGAATCATCCTGTTACAGGACGGTCACATTGTGGAGGAGGGCACGCACGAACAGCTGATGCGGCAGGGAACGGTTTACGCCAATCTGTTTCAAATGCAGAGCCAGTACTATAAAGACAAGAAAGAAGACGAAGCGCGCAGAAGAAGTATCAGCAAAGCGTTCGGAGAGGAAGAATATGTTGAGTAAAAAAGACTGGAAAAACCAATGGCGCCTGTTTTCCGATTATTGTAAAATGGGCGAAACGAAAACGGTGGTCTGTATGGCGCTCACCTGCACCTTAGAGGCAGTCCGCCCTTATGTCACGCTGGTATTGATGGGCTATCTGCTTGATTTGGTGTATGCGGGAACGGATTACCGGACGATGTTAAAATATGCGGGCATCGCGTTTTTCTACACGTTTGCCTCCTCCTGCATCGAGAGCTTTTGCCACAAGCGCTATAACCGCAAGCTCGAGTATATGTTTGAGCAGCAGTCCTACCTGATGAACCAGAAATGTTTGTCGATGGATTATGAGTATCTCGAGGACAAAAAGGTACATGACAAGATTTTCCAGATCGCTCAGTCCTACGGCGGCAGATTCGGTTTGATGGGCGATATGCTCAGCGAATGGGAATATTTACTTCGCAGCGGTATTTCCATGGTGGCTGCGGTCGTCATCGTATTTCCGCTGTTTACGGAGGTGACAAGTATCAGAGACGGGATTGTCACCTCCTGGCTGGCTTCGCTTTTGCTCTGTGCCCTTGTCGCCCTGGCTACGTTCTATAATTATCATTTTGATGTGAAAATCGGAGCTGTGGTGAGAGGCTGCCAGGAAGAGAAAGCAAGGCACAGCAATGGCCTGGGCTATTATATGAATATTTTGGCGTCTTACGATAAACAAAAGGACCTGCGCATCTATCATCAGGAACAAATGGTCTCGGAACGGACGGATGCGGCGATGGACGCGCTCGATGCATGGACGAATAAGGAGGCGCGCAGCAGGATGAAAAGCGCGTTTGTAAAACAGACGGTCTCTGCCGCATCCGGCCTGGCCGTGTATCTGTTCGCGGGGATTCGCGCGTTTTTGGGATTTATTTCGGTCGGCAGCGTAGTGACGTACGCCGCGAGTATTATAAGAATGACGACGTCAATGGCCACCCTGATGCAGCATTTGGCGCACTTAAAAACGCTCAATCCTTACATCCGCGATTATGTGGAGTTTATGGATTTAGGCGGGAGAAAATATGAGGGCACGATTCCGGTAGAAAAGCGCAAAGACGACCGCTTTACGATTGAGTTTTCTCATGTATCGTTCCGCTATCCGGGGGCAGAGCGGGATGTGATACACGACTTAAATTTGAATTTTACCATCGGAAATAAGGTGGCGATCGTTGGCAAAAACGGTTCCGGGAAAACGACGTTTATCAAACTCTTGTGCCGTCTTTATGATGTGACCAAGGGGTGCATAAAAGTAAACGGGATTGATATCAGGAAATATAATTACAGAGAATACTGCGACCTGTTTTCCGTCGTTTTTCAGGATTTTCAGATGTTTGCATTTCCTCTGGGAGAAAATATTGCGGCATGCAGCGAGGTTGATAAGGACCAGGCGTTAAGCGCGCTGGGGCGCGCCGGGCTAACGCAGCGTATGCTGGAATTGCCGGACGGCCTTGATACCTGTGTGGGAAAGGAGTTTGACGAGAGGGGTGTGACATTTTCCGGCGGAGAGAAACAGAAAATGGCGATCGCGCGGGCAATCTACAAGGATGCGCCGTTTGTCATCATGGATGAGCCGACGGCGGCGCTCGACCCCGTCTCCGAGTGTGAGGTTTTCGCCGGATTTGACAAAATGGTGGGAAATAAGACGGCGGTTTATATCTCACACCGGCTTGCGTCGTGCCGTTTTTGCGAGGATATACTGGTGTTTGATAAAGGGACGGTGGTACAGCGGGGGAGCCATGATGATCTGCTGGCGCAGGGCGGGCTCTACCGGAAACTTTGGGATGCGCAGGCCAAATATTATGCCTGAATTTGCCCTGGTAAAGTAACCGGGTTGTCGATATTGCACAAAGGCGGAGACACAAAAATGTTCAAAAGGTAGAAACGGCGCAAATCGTTTTCCAAATATTGACATGTTTATTTTTATATCTTAAAATAAGCTCAGAAATTGATACGGAATTGATATTGGAGTGTAACCTTTCCTTTGTGGATTTGGGCATGACCAACTTTTATACGGGTGTATTGTGCAATCGTATTTAAGTTGGTTTTTTTTATCTAATGGGTGTCATCAATAAAGGTGGACGTGGCGATGGGTATGAAAATTGTTAAGGTGATCAATAATAATACCGTCTGTGTACTTGACAAAAAAGGAAAGGAACAGATCATGTCCGGGCGGGGAATCGGTTTTGGGAAAAAGTGCGGCGAAATCGTAGACGAATCCCGCATAGAGAAAATATATATGGTCACCGATTCGGCGCTGCGCAAGCGCCTGATCGAATGTCTGACCGAGATACCATATGAATATATTAAGCTTACCGACGATCTGGTGACGTATATCTCGTCGCGTATCAGCGTTCCGCTCAACGATTCTTTGATTGTCACTCTCTCAGATCACATCGCGTTTGCGATAGAGCGCAAAAAACAGGGGATTGAATTTGCCAATCCGCTGATGGACTCGATACACGATTGTTTCCCGGATGAGCTTGCGCTTGGCAGATACTGTCTGCATGAGATCAGGCAGAAACTCGGCGTTGCGCTAAACGGCGACGAGGCGGGCTTTATCGCGATGCACATCATCAACGCGCGCATGGAAACAACCATGGCGCAGGTTCCCGATATCACCAGGATGATCAATGAATGTCTGGAGATCACAGACAACTATTATGCGGGAAAAATCGACAAGACGACGGTTGCCTACGACAGGTATCTTGTCCACCTGAAGTTTCTGGCAAAGCGCCTGTTCCACTCGCAGGAACTGCCCAATGTGTTAAGCCGCGATGAGGATATGCTCTCGCTCATTAAAATCAAGTTTAAAAAGCACTATAAATGCGCAAAGTGTTTACAGGATTTTATCTTAAAAAACTATGCCAAGACGCTGGCGGAGGACGAACTGCTGACGCTGGCAATACATCTGAAAAAAATTAGTGGTTAAAATAAATAAAAAGGAGGGTTTCATAATGAAAGACAAAATTTTTGGTGTACTGCAGCGTGTCGGCCGTTCTTTTATGCTGCCCATTGCGCTGCTGCCCGTGGCCGGACTTCTGCTCGGAATCGGCAGTTCGTTCACAAATCAGACGACCATCGAGACCTATAATCTCGGCGGCATCATTTACGAGGGAGGGCTTCTCTACACGATTCTCGACATTATGAGCCAGACGGGAAGCGCGGTTTTCAACAACCTGGCGCTGCTGTTTGCCATGGGTGTGGCGATCGGAATGGCCAAAAAAGAAAAAGAGGTTGCCGCCCTCTCGGGAGCGATCGCATTTTTGGTTATGAATACGGCGATCAGTGTGTTGATTGCCGCAAAAGGCGGTATTGAAGCCATGGCCGAGAACTCGACGACCTCGGTGCTCGGCATCACGACGCTGCAAATGGGCGTTTTTGGCGGTATCATCGTGGGCCTGGGCGTTGCCGCGCTCCACAACAAGTTCTATAAAATAGAGCTTCCACAGGTGCTGTCATTCTTTGGGGGCACCAGATTTGTTCCGATTGTGTGTACGGTCGTGTATCTGATCGTCGGCATCGTGATGTTCTATCTGTGGCCGATTGTTCAGCTCGGCATTGCCCAGCTCGGCGTGCTGGTTTTAAATTCGGGATATATCGGCACATGGGTTTACGGTATTTTAGAGCGCGCGCTGATTCCCTTTGGACTGCACCATGTATTTTATATGCCGTTCTGGCAGACAGAGCTCGGCGGCTCGATGGTCATCGACGGCAACACGGTCATGGGGGCGCAGAACATATTTTTCGCCGAGCTCGCGTCCAAATCGACGGAAGTATTCTCCGTCTCGGCGACGAGATTTATGTCCGGTAAATTCCCGTTCATGATTTTCGGTCTCCCGGCGGCCGCATTTGCCATGTACAAAGCGGCGCGCCCGGAAAAGAGAAAGGTAGTCGGCGGTCTGCTGCTCTCGGCGGCGCTCACTTCCATGCTCACGGGTATTACCGAACCGCTGGAATTTACGTTTATCTTTGTGGCGCCATTGATGTACGCCGTGCACTGTGTGCTCGCAGGTCTCTCGTATATGCTGATGCATATTTTGAATGTCGGCGTGGGCATGACATTTTCGGGCGGCGCGATTGACCTGACGCTCTTTGGCATCCTGCAGGGCAACCAAAAGACACATTGGATTTGGATTGTGATAATCGGTTTGATTTATGCGGTAGTTTACTATTTTGTATTTTATTTTATGATCACCAAGTTAAATCTGACAACGCCCGGCCGCGAGCCCGACGATATCGAACCCAAGCTCTATCGCAGGAGTGATGTCGATGCGGCCAAATCCTCCGGGAGCGCAGGCGGCACGGATACCGTGAGTGCGCTGATTCTCAAGGGACTGGGAGGAAAAGAGAACTTGTCCGATGTGGACTGCTGCGCAACGCGCCTTAGAATCACCGTCGTCGATGTGAAAAAGGTTACGGACAGCCTGCTAAAGAAGAGCGGCGCTTCCGGTGTGCTGCACAAAGGGAACGGCGTGCAGGTGATTTACGGACCGAGAGTTTCGGTCGTCAAATCCAACCTTGAAGCGTTTATGGAGTCGCCGCAGTCCGACGATCTTGACCGTATTTTGCAGAGTGAAAAAGGGGAGGAGGCCGCCGGAAAGCCGCAGGAAAAACCAGTTGAGAAAGAGCCGGCGGACGGCCAGAAGACGATCGTGATGTGCGCGCATCAAAACGGCAGCGTGGTAAATCTGGAGGATGTCGCGGATGATGTTTTTTCACAGAAGATTCTGGGCGACGGAATCGCCATCGAACCTTCTGTGGGTAAGCTGTTTGCCCCGTGCGACGGAAGCGTGGATTCCGTATTCGACACCAAACATGCGGTGAGTATCGTTTCGGCTGACGGCGTGGAAGTGCTGCTGCATATCGGAATCGACACGGTAAAGCTGGGCGGAAAATATTTTGAAGCGCATGTGGCGAACGGGCAGGAGATAAAAAAGGGCGATCTGTTGATCTCGTTTGATATGGACGCGATCGCCGGAGAGGGCTATAAACTCACAACGCCGTTAATTATCGCCAACACGGACGATTACGCGGCCATTGCGCCGGCGGTAAAAGGAAAAGTTGCGGCGGGCGATGAATTGTTAAAAATAAATCAATAGCAGAGGAGGAATTTATCATGAAAACATTCAGCTACACGATCAAAGACGAAATTGGGATTCACGCAAGACCCGCGGGGCTGCTCGCGAAAGCGGCGAAAGAGTTTGAGAGCACGATCACACTCGAAAAAGACGGAAAAACAGCCGCAGCCACAAAGCTGATGGCGATCATGGGTATGGGAGTAAAATGCGGCGATACGGTAAACGTCACGGTCGAGGGAGCCGACGAGGAGAAAGCGGCTGCCGACATGGAAGCATTTTTCCAGGCGAACTTATAAACGGAATTTGTGAATGAGTGTTCCATCGCGAGCTTTGTGTCTGTGCGCTGCTTGCCACAAACTCGTTCGTGCGCGGACTCGGTCAATCGGGGCAAAAGCAGCGCAGAAATGGGGTAAAATATGATCAAATATCAGGGAAAAGGCGTTTACGGCGCGGTCGCGATCGGCAAGATATCGCTTTTTAAGAAACAGGATACGGCGGTGAAACGTATTCATACGACAGATACGGACAAGGAAAAGCAGCGGTTTGAACAGGCCAAAGCCATGGCGATTCAACAGCTTGACGAGATTTATGAGAAGGCGTTAAAGGAAGTCGGCGAGGCAAATGCAGCTATTTTTGAAATACATCAGATGATGCTGGAGGACGAGGACTACAACGATTCCATCAACAATATCATCGAGAGCCAGAATGTAAACGCCGATTATGCCGTCGCAGTCACCGCCGACAATTTCGCAGATATGTTTTCCGCGATGGACGACGCCTATATGAAAGCGCGCGCCGCTGACGTCCGTGATATTTCCAACCGTCTGATCAATATTTTATCGGGAAATACTGCCGTTTCCCACCATTCAGACGAGAAATTGATTGTCTGCGCCTCCGATCTCGCCCCGAGCGAGACCGTGTCGCTCGACAAAGAAAAGGTTCTGGCGTTTGTCACGGCCCACGGTTCGTCCAACTCGCACACTGCGATTCTCGCGCGCAATATGAATATCCCGGCAGTCATTGGCGTGGGCGATGATTTTTTGGAGGCTGTCAGGGACGGCGACGAGGCGGTTGTGGACGGATTTACCGGCGAGGTCCTGTTGCATCCCGACGACGAGAGCGTGCAGACATACCGCCGCAAACAGGCGGAAGACGAGGAAAAGAAGCGGCTGCTCCTAGAGCTTAAGGGCAAAGAAAATATCACAAAGGACGGCAGGAAAATAAACGTCTACGCCAATATCGGCAGCGTCGACAACATCGGCGCCGTGCTGCTGAATGATGCGGGGGGAATCGGGCTGTTCCGCAGTGAATTTCTCTACCTGGAAAACAGCGATTATCCCACCGAAGAACAGCAGTTTGGCGCGTACAAAAAAGTCCTCGAGAGCATGGCGGGCAAGAAGGTGATTATCCGCACGCTCGATATCGGCGCCGATAAACAGGTGGACTATTTTAAACTCAAGAAAGAGGAAAACCCGGCGCTCGGATACCGCGCAATCCGCATCTGCCTGACGCGGCCCGAGATTTTTAAGACCCAGCTGCGCGCGCTCTATCGGGCTTCGGTATTCGGCAATCTTGGCATCATGTTTCCGATGATTACAAGCGTATCGGAGCTTGAGCAGATTCTGGCCATGTGCACAGAGATCAAAGAGGAGCTGAAATCTCAGAATGTCGAATTTTCGGAGAATGTGGAGCTTGGCATTATGATCGAGACGCCTGCCGCGGCAATTATCAGCGATAAGCTGGCGCCGATGGTCGATTTCTTCAGCGTCGGCACCAACGACCTCACGCAGTATACGCTCGCCTGCGACAGGCAAAACCCTGACATCGAGGAGTTTGTCGATACGCACCATGAGGCGATTATGCGTCTGATCGAAATGAGCGCGGTCAATGCGCACAAATGCGGCGCGTGGATTGGAATTTGCGGTGAGCTTGCGGCGGACACTACGCTCACGGAGACATTTTTGCGTATGGGAATCGATGAGCTTTCCGTATCACCGACGTTTGTGTTAAAGGTCCGCGACGCCGTGCGAAAAATTGATTTGTCGTAATTGAAATGGTAAGGATAGCGTCTTTTTGCATAAGTGCAGTGCCTGATCGTCTTGTTGACGGTTGGGCGCTGTTTTTTGTAATGTAAACGATTTTTCCCACGTTTCGTTTTGTGCGGTCAAGGCGGAGGTTTTGGGAGAAAGTGGGTATTTTGTACTATAATTCTCCTTGAATTAGTTTATCTGAAGTGTTAAAATTAAATGAAGCGATGAAGATGCTGCGTTCACGCACGGCGAATGAGCCGTGTTTCGGAGGGCATATATGAAAAAAAAGATCACAAAGCGCATGGGATTGTTGATTGGAATTGCCCTGATTCTATTTTTAGGCATTAATTATATCCTGCAAATGTTCGCAGCGCAACGGGACATGGTGCGCTCGTCAAATGCAATGTTTCGCCAGATTCAGAATGTGATACGGGAGAATGAAAAAGAACTGGAGACGGTGACGGAGGAGATCAACAGGATCTGTCTGCTTCGGGCGCGCGCCGCGGCCTATATGCTGATGCGGGATAAGCGCAAAATCGGCGATACCAGTGAGTTGCAAAAAATTGTCAATTTTCTGGAGATTGACGAGCTGCATATATTTGATAAGGAGGGCAACCTCTATGCGGGTTCTGTGCCCGAATACATCGGGCTTTCGGTCAATTCTGGGGAGCAGATCGGCTATTTTGCCCAGATGCTTACCGACACCTCTATGGAGTTATGCCAGGATATCCAGCCGAATACGGCGGAGGCTAAGATGATGCAGTATGCGGCGGTCTGGATGGAGGACAGCTCCGCGTTCGTCCAGGTCGGTTTGGAGCCGGAGCGCGTATTGCAGCAGAAAAATAAAAATGAAATCTCTTACATATTTTCGCTATTTGTCGATGATGACGGTTCGGTGCTGGTGGCGGTGGACCCAAAGACCAACACTGTGGTGGGAACGACCGACAGCAGCCTCTATGAGCGGGGGACCTACGAGCTCGGACTGGACATAGGCAAGATGAAACACTGGGGACAGGGCTTTTTCGGTAAAATTGACGGAGTCCGGGTCTACTGCGTATTTCAGGAGACAGACACCGTAATCATCGGGCGTATCTATGAATTGTCCGCGCTCTACCGCAACGTCACAAGCGGTAATCTGCGGTTATTTTTCTATATGATTATCATCTTTGCCGTGGTCGTTTACAGTATTACGCGCTATCTCGACAAAAATGTATTACAGTCCATTACAGATATCAATCAAAAATTGCAGACCATTACGGACGGCAATCTCGACGATCGGGTCGATGTGAACAATACCGTCGAATTTACGGAACTGAGTACGCATATCAACGATATGGTGGAGAGCATATTGGAGACCACCGACAAGCTGTCCAAAGTACTGGCGGTCACAAAACAGCCCATCGGTATCTATGAGTACAGCGGTATCGTCGGGCGTGTGCGCATCACCAGCCGCGTGCATGAGATCTTGGGGCTTGGCGAGGAGGATGCGGCATTGATCTGCCGCAGGAGAGACACTTTTGAAAAATGGATGGAGCGCTTATTTGACAGCCCGCTGGACGGAGAGGACGGCGTTTATGTGCTGGATGCCGGCAGGGGAAAGCGTTATATAAAGGCGGAAACGGTTGTAAAGGGAAATAGCGTGTTTGGTATTCTGATCGACCGCACGGCTGATATACAGGAAAAACAAGCGCTGGAGCAGGAGCTGGGGCAGGATGTTTTGACAAAGCTTTACAGCCGCCGCTCCTTTTACAGTCAGCTCGATAAGCTGTTTTTGCAAGCCGGTATGCTTGGGTGCGGAGCAGTCGTCATGGTGGATTCGGATGACCTGAAAAAGACCAACGATACCTACGGGCACCAAAACGGGGACCGTTATCTGTGCGGGGTAGCGGATACCCTGCGCAATTTTCAGGCGCCCGGGCAGATCACGGCGCGTCTTGGCGGAGATGAATTTGCGATTTATTTTGGCGGACTGAGCACGCCAAAAGAGGTGGAGCAATACCTGGCACAGCTTCACGCATTGCAGGAGCAAGCATCTGTCACACTGACAGACGGCACCTGCGTTGCAGTTCGCTTTTCCACGGGTGCGGCCGTATTTCCGGCGGAGGGGAATGTCTGGCGGGAACTGCTCAAACTGGCGGACGAGAGAATGTATATTGATAAGCAGGCGCGCAAGAAGAACCGTGTCTGAACATCATGGAAGGACAGGCGAGGAAGATATGGAACAGGAACAATTGATCAAACCGCCGGTAGAAATACGCTACCGGCAGGAGCTGGCGGCTTTAAAAGCGAACGATTCGGCGAGAAAGCCTGAAAATTGGCAGCTCTCTCCCCAGGCAGTGAGAACCTTTATATTGGGGAGCAAAAAGCCGCTGACCTATGAGGGGAAAACATACGACATTCAAAAGAAATATTTTGGCAATGACGCGCTTGTGGAGCGGTGCATTGTCACGCTGGCGGGCAACCGCGGCCTGATGCTTGTCGGGGAGCCGGGGACTGCCAAAACAATGCTCTCGGAGCTGTTGTCCGCCGCCATTAGCGGAATTAGCACCAACACGGTACAGGGGACGGCGGGGACGACCGAGGATATGATTAAATATTCGTGGAATTATGCCCTGCTGCTGGCGAGAGGACCCGTCCGGGAAGCGCTTGTGCCGGCCCCGCTTTATGTCGGCATGGAAAAGGGCATACTGACCCGCTTTGAGGAGATTACGAGAACCCCGGCGGAGATACAGGACAGCCTCATCAGTGTTTTGAGCGATAAAGTGCTGAACGTGCCGGAGCTGGGGGATCATGGCATCCTTTTCGCAAAGCCCGGATTTAATGTGATCGGGACTGCCAACACCAGGGATAAAGGCGTCAATGAAATGAGCAGCGCCCTAAAACGGCGTTTTAATTTTGAGACCGTGATGCCCGTGCGCGAGGCCGCCCTGGAAAAGCAGATTATCATCAATGAGGTCAATCAGTTGGCAAGCGAGAGCAATATCGCCATGGAGGCCGAAGAGGATGTTGTGGAACTGTTAGCGTCGACTTACCACGAGCTGCGGGAGGGAGTGGCCGATACCGGGAGCCGGATTGATACGCCCTCTTGTGTCATGAGCACTGCGGAGGCCGTGTCCGTCTATTATCAGACGATGATTGGCGGGTATTATTACGGCGGCGGGCAGATTAGCGTAGATGCGCTGGTGCAGAATCTGGTCGGCGCCATATCCAAGGAGAACCGGGATGATCTGCAGAAGGTCAGGGATTATTTTAACACGGTAATCCGGGAAAAAAGCGGCAGAGAGGGCGGAAAATGGAAAGAATATTACGAAGCGAGGAAATGGCTGAAATAATTTTTTTGCCGGTTCGCCACCATAGCCCGGCCTGCGCGTTTCACGTCAAGCGGATGATAGAGAAGCTTCGGCCGGCCAAAATACTGGTGGAGGGACCGCAAAACGCCAACGAACTGCTGTCTGTGATGGTGCACGGGGAAACGCGGGCGCCTTTTGCGGTGTATTACTCCTATGACGACGCACAGGGTAGAATTTCCGAAGAAAGGGAGCAGTACAAGTGCTATTATCCGTTTCTCGATTATTCGCCGGAACTTGCGGCGCTGCGCGCGGGAGCCGAACTTGACATTCCCTGCGCGTTTATCGATCTGCCCTTTGGAGATATCCTGGCGGCATCAGGAGCCGGGGCGGGACTGCGCAGCAAAAAAGAAAAAAATAATTACAATGACGATTACCTGCTGGCGCAGAATGACTACATAAAGGCGCTGTGTGAGAAAAGCGGTCTGCAAAGCTTTGACCAGTTCTGGGAAAAATATTTTGAGGTCAACGGCTATTCCATGGACGGCGAGGCGTGGTTTGCAGGTCTCTTGTCATATTGTAAGCTGGCGCGCGAAAATACTGCCCGCCGGCAGATGGAGGCGGACGGCACGCTGGCCCGGGAGCTCTATATGCGGGGGCAGATTTTGCGGGAGGCCAAATTGCTGCGGCGTGCGGGCGAGGCCCGCTGTCTGTTTGTCATCACCGGAGGGTTTCACACGCCGGCCCTGGCCAAAGATCTAAGGCAGGAGGCCGACGCGATCGAGAACGAGCTCGAACGTTTGGCGCTCACGCGGATTCCGCGTGAGCGGCAGGGCGTCTATCTGATGCCCTATTCCATGGAGGCTGCGGATGCCTTAAACGGATATGCCAGCGGTATGCCGTATCCGGGCTATTATCAGAAAATATGGGAAAAGCTGGGCAGCTCGGCGAGACCCTACGAGGAGACGGCGCTGCAATTTATCGTGTCATCCGGCAAAGAGACCAGAAAAAAAGAGGGGATGCTCTCCACCTATGACGAAATCTGCGCGGACGCGATGGCGCGGGGGCTTGCGAAGCTGCGCGGAAAGCAGGAGCCCGGCGCTTATGAGCTGATCGACGCCGTGCTGTCCTCTTTTGTGAAGGGCGAGTACAACATAGCGACCGACACGCCGATGCGCATTTTGCAAAAACAGATGACGGGAGATGCCATGGGGGAGCTCTGCCGCGATGCCAAAGTGCCGCCGATTCTGCATGATTTCAGGGAACAGTGTAAGCGTTACAAACTAAAAGTGGCGACTACCCTGACGGGGGAAGTGACGCTTTCTATTTTTGCAAAGAAAAGGCATCGCGAAGAGAGCGCCTTTTTTCATCAGCTGAATTTTTTGGATGCACCGTATGCCAGACGCGTGAAAGGGCCGAATTTGCAGCGCGGGACTGACCGCAACCTGATGCGTGAGATTTGGAAGTATAAATGGAGCGCCGGCGTGGAGGCGGCTTTGATCGACGCGTCTGTCTACGGGGCCACCGTGGAGGAGGCTGCGGTCGGCATGGTGCGTGCGTCGCTCAAAAAAGAAAACGATGCCAGCGCGTGCGCCCTACTGTTGTCCCAGGTATTTGAGATGGATTTGCGGGGACAATTGGATGCGGTTTACGACAACATGCAGGAAGTGTTAGTGCGTGAAACCGATTTTTTTGCGCTGGCCAAGGCGCTGAAGCTATTGCGCAAATTGCGGCAGTTGCGGGAACTCTATCAGTCCAATCTGGTGATAGAACCGTTGTTAGAGAGCTGCTGCAGAAAGCTGATACTGCTGCTGCCCTCGATGGCCGCGGTTAAAGAGGACGACGCCCCGGCGTGTATGGAGGCGCTGAAGTTATTGTACCAGACGTTTGGCAGCGCGCAGGAGTTGGCGGAGCTAAAGGAGGAGTTCTTGCGCGTGCTGGGAGACGCTACGGAAAGTCAGAAGGTTCATCCGGGATTTTTGGGATGCGCGCAGGGCATCCTGTATGGCTGCGGCAGCAAGAGCGCGCAGGAAATCGAATATGCGGCGCGCGGATATCTGACGGGAACGGCGGAACAGACCAAAAAAGTGGCGGAATTTTTTCACGGATTGTTTTTTGCCGCCAAAGATATTATCTTTACCAGCCGGACATTTCTGGAACTGCTCGACGGATTCTTTGGGGAGGTAAATGGGGAGGCATTTATGAAAATACTGCCGGAGCTGCGCATGGCCTTTACCTACTTTACACCCGTGGAGATTGACAGGATTGCCAAGCTGGCGGCAGGTATCCACGGCAAAAGTGGCGGGCAGGTGACGGGACAGGACGGGGTGCCGGCGGACTGGTACGCTTACGGCAGACAATTGGATGAATATGTGAGGACACAGCTGGGAGTTAGATGAACACAGTTGGGAGTAAATGTTTCACACGGCGATATGTGTCTGCGCGTTGCAAAGCCATAATGGCTTACACAAAGTCGCTTATGCGCAAAAAGCAAATGCGAACGTCGTTCGCAATGCAGAAATGGGGATTACTATGACAAATCCAGATCGGATGTGGAAGGAAATGACAAGGCCGGAGCACCGGAGCGAAAAGGAGGCCGCAGAGACGGCCGACGATCGCGAAATACTGAACCGCTGGCGGCTGGTCCTGGGGAAATATGCGGACAGCCAGATCTCTTTTTCGGGAAATGAGGTCAATTTTATGGAGATGGAGGAGGTGCTGGACTTTCTCTACTCGAGGGAATACGGGGAAGAGCAGGAGGTGCGGAACCGTGCCGGCGGCAGGGAGGGTTCCCATATTACCGTCCCAAAGTGGCTGACGCAGATGAAAAGGCTGTTTCCGAAGGAGACGGCGGAGATCATGGAGCGCCATGCGCTGGACAAATATCAGATGACGGAACTTCTGACGGACCCTGAAGTTTTGGGGCGTTTAGAGCCGAACAGAGAGCTGTTAAAGACCATACTCGGCCTCAAGCATATGATGCGCGGGGAGGTTTTGTCCATGGCGCGCGATATTGTGCGCAAGGTGGCCGCGGAGCTTGCAGAGAAGCTCAGGCAGGACATCCGCCGGTCCTTTTTGGGGCGGCTGGACAAAACGATGTCGAGCCCCGTTCCGTCTGCGCGAAATCTGGATATCAAGAAGACGATACGCGAAAATCTGGAAAATTATGACGCCGAGCATCGACAGCTCATGTTAAAGCGGGTGTTTTTTCACGCGAGGGTGAAAAAATATCATCAGTGGCGGGTGATACTCTGTGTGGATGAGAGCGGGTCGATGCTCGATTCCGTGATTCACAGCGCCATCATGGCCGGTATTTTTGCGAAAATGCCGATGCTGGATACGAAACTGGTTATTTTTGATACGCAGGTAGTCGATTTAAGCGGCTATGTGGAGGATGCAGTGGAGACTTTGATGAGCGTGCAGCTGGGAGGCGGCACCGATATCGGCGGCGCGCTCGGGTATTGTGAGAGTTTGATCGACAATCCCCACCGCACGATGGTGGTGCTGGTCTCGGATTTATATGAGGGCGGCGGTCTGGGACGGCTGTATGCCGTGTGCAAAACGATCATCGAGAGCGGCGCCAGACTTGTGGCTCTGACTGCGCTCGACCTGGAAGCGAATCCGAATTACAATAAGAATGTTGCGGCGGCCTTGGCACAGATGGGCGCGTCGGTGGGGGCTATGACACCCGGGAAATTGGCAGATTTTATGGGGAAAGTGATGCAATGAGCCGTTGGAGTGAGTGTTTGGAGGCGGCGAGCGACGAATATTTGACGGCGCTTGCCAACAAAGGAATTGTGAAAAGAGCATACAAGGACAAAGAGACGGTGGACGCAGTGTTTTTGTCGGAGAACGAGGATGCCCCGCAGCTAGTGTGGCAGATCGGAGGCGAGCAGGTGACGCTTGTGGAGCCTTTGGCGGAGAGCAGATGCAGCTGTCCGTCCAGAAGTATCTGCCGCCATGTCATTTTGGGGATTCTCGCCGCGCGGGAACGGTTTGCCGCAGAAGCAGGTGCGCCGGTCCCTGCCAAGGGATGCGGGAAAGAACAGGAAAGCCGGGAACCGTCCGTGAAGAGAGCGGACATGGAAGCCCGGAAGGAGCAGAAAAAAGCATCCGGGCAGGGAGAAATGAGAGAAGTTCCGACCGAGAAGAGGAAAGCATCGGAGAAAGGGGAAGAGAAAGAAGTTCCGAACAAGGAGAGAGAAGCATCGGAGAAAGGGGAAGAGAAAGAAGTTCCGAACAAGGAGAGAGAAGCATCGGAGCAGGGGGAAGAGAAGGAGGCTTCGACTGAGGAGAGAGAGGCATCAGAGCAGGAAGAAAAGAAAGAAGTTCCGACCGAGAAGAGAGAAGCATCGGAGAAAGGGGAAGAGAAAGAGGCTTCGACCGAGAAGAGGGAAGCATCGGAGCAGGGAGAAGAGAAAGGAGCTTTCAACGAGAAAAGAGAAGCACTCGAACAGGGGGAAGAGAAAGGAACTCCGAAGAGGAAGCAAAAAGCATCGGAGCAGGGAGAAGAGAGAGCGGCCGCCGGGGAGAGCCGGGGGCAGGCGGCAGCGCAAACGGCGTCGGACGGGAAACGGAACGCAGCGCCCGTGTGGGGCGAGATTGCGTCCTATCCCCTCTCGGAACTGCGGCGCGTGCTGGGAATAAAAAAGATACGTGCCCTGCTGCAGCAAAGACGAAGCGGGGTAAATCCCGTGATTTCCGGGGAGCAGGTGCTGACGGTAACGATGCCGGGCATGAAGGAGACGGTAAAACTGATCTCTCCGATCGCATATGCTGCCTGTACCTGCCACAAAAAGGAGCTTTGCAGCCACAAGGCATCGGCAATTTTATGGTGTCAGCTGACACAGGGAAGCCTGACGGAAGATATCCTAAAGCAGCAGCTTGACCAGTGGGAAAACAAAGCGGAGGGCGCCGTGGCGCCGGGACTTTTGAAGGAGCAGGCCAAGCAGGCCGCGGAGGCGATGCAAAAGGTATTTGGCGAGATGGCGGCGTCCGGCCTCTCGCGCATGTCCTACGACACGGTGGACGCGCTTGAGCGGCTTGCGGCCATCAGCCATAACGCGCAGCTTCCGCGCATGGAAAATGAGTTTCGTGCGCTATCGGGCGCATATGACAAATACTTTAAGCGGTCAGCCACTGTCAAAAGCTGGGAGCTAATCTGCCAGACGGTTCGCCTCTATCAGAAGACACAACAGCTTCTTCTGGCCGAATCGGAAGAACAGATCGGGCGGTTGGGCGGTGAGTTCCGCGCCGGCTATCTTCCGGTGGGGGAATTGGAGCTGGTCGGTGTGACGGAGGAAGTATTTAAGGGAGCCGCCGGGTATGCCGGAACCACGGTCTATTTCTTAGAGGCCGCCACAAAAAAGTGGTATACCTGCACGCATCTGCGCCCCACGTTTTATGACGGTCCTGTCAGAAGAGGGAGCGCGGGCAAGGCCCAGGCGCCTTGGAATCTGCCGATCTCTTTTGAGGAGCTCTCCAAAGTGCGCCTTAAGCTTGCGGGCGCGAAGTGCGAATCACACGGAAGACTGTCTTTGGGGCAGGACACAAGAGGCGAGGTGCAGGGGAGGGCGGAATTGACGGCGGAATTGGTAAAACCTTGGTATTATACCGATTTTGCAGAGCTGTTTTTTGAGCGGCTGGGAGAACAAAACAGAGCCGAGGCCCCGGTGTTTTTGGCGCCGGAAACGATGGGGCAGGCCGTGTTTGCGGACAAGAGCCAGAGGCTTACAATGCCTTTGTATGACGGCCAAAAGAGGGAAATTATCATTGAGATCAGATATTCCAGGGAGGAAGAAGAAACCATGCGTTACCTGGAACGTCTACGGCAGGGGCAGCAGTATGTATTTTTGGGCAAACTATATGTGAAAGAGAGCCGGATTCGCATGTACCCGCTGGCACTGTGGGAGCGCAAAAATTTTGCCAGGTCGCAGCATTAAGATGAGCGCGGTGCCGCCAGTGGCGGGCCGGGAGTCTCTTGTGAATGGCAGCGTAGAAACGGAGATTGGTATGGATCAGATAAAAATAGGCAGATTTATAGCGGAGATGAGAAAAAAACTTGGCTTTACGCAGAGAGATATAGCGGAAAAGCTAGGCATCAGCGATAAGACGGTATCCAAATGGGAATGTGGCAAGGGTCTGCCGGACCACACGCTTATGCTGCCGCTGTGCAAAATCCTGCAAATCGATGTAAACGAATTGCTGGCGGGAGAGGTTCTGCCCAAAACAGATTACAACGCAAAATCAGAAGAAAATGTGCAGAATCTTCTATTGCAGACGGAGGAGGTCAGGAAACAGGAGAAAAAGAATAACGTCGTCAGTCTGATCGGCGAAGCGCTGCTGGCGATATTTCTGATGTGGATTATGCAGATGGTCGGAAGCGCGGACAGCAATAATTTCCTCAATTTTATTGACCTTCCCACCTTGTTAATGATTATGGGTATTGTGTTTCTGGTGCTGGTCACTGCAAAATCGGTGCACCCGTTTTTGCAGGCGTTTCGGATTGCCTTTTCCAGAAAGTACCAGGCCAAAGAGAGCGAGACAGCTCTGGCTCTTATGGCCGTTAAGCTGGCATACAACGCGGCTTTTGTGGCGGGAGGCATCTGTTTTGTGATCGGTACAGTGGCAACTTTGGGCGATCTGGGAGAGCCGGAACGAATCGGCGTAAATTTGGCGGTGTCTATTCTCAGCGTGTTCTACAGTTTTTGTATTATGCTGCTTCTGCTGCCTGTAAGGAACCGGTTGGAACTGTTACAAAAAAGCGGGTAACGCTGTGGTAGAGTGCTCTACAAATCGTAGAATAGCGGCGTAACATCGAGGAGTATATTTTGGTCAATCCGCCGATTTGGCGGGCGCAATATGGAATACACCCAAACGTAGAGGGAAAACTACACCCCGTGGATTGATCGGGCGCATAAGATCGGTTACACTTTATCGACAGAAAAGATAAGGAGGTAACGGATTTATGAAGAAACTCAACCATGCGGGGATTATGGGATTTTGTCTGTGTTTCTCCGCAATTATTTTTGGAATTGCGACCAATGGCGGCATAGGGACGATCACAAACTTTATCCATATACCGTCGCTTATTGTCACGCTCGGAGGTTCCCTGTTTGCCGTGCTGGCGACCGCCGACTCTCTGAAAGATTATCTGGACGGTCTCGGAAGTATTTTTTATGCCTACCGCTCGTCCGAGGTCACGACAGAGTACGCCTGCGAGCAATTGATTCAAATGGCAGATCTGGCAAGGCGCGAGGGGCTTTTGAGCCTGGAGGAATATGCATCCTCCATAGAAGACACATTTTTGTCGAAAGGGATTCGCTTGATTGTGGACGGCTCGGACCCGGAGCTTGTCAAAGATATTATGGAAAACGAACTGATACATAAAGCGGAACGCGACAAAAAGAGGATTCGCTTCTGGTCCGATCTGGGCGCTTACGCGCCCGCATGGGGCATGGTAGGCACACTGCTGGGGCTTATCAATATGATGAAAGTCATGGGAACCGACCCCGGCGGTATCGGCGCGGGCATGTCGCTCGCGCTGATTACCACGCTCTACGGTTCTGTGGTGGCCAACTGGATTTGTATTCCGGTCGCAGGCAAGCTGGAGAAAAAGAGCGGGCAGGAACAACTCGTCATGGAAGTGACGATCGAGGGCGTATTGTCGATTCAGGCGGGAGAAAATACGAGAATCATCAAAGAAAAGATGAGGGCGATTTTAGAGAGCATGGAGGAGGATGAGCAGGAGGCGGCATGAAGAAGGAAGAAGCAGTGGGAGAATTGCTGGAGGAGACGGCACAGCTGCTGGAGGACCTCTATCAGGGGGGATTCTCCACGGTATCGGAGGGCGTAGAGAGGGAATTGGAACGGCTTTGCGTCAAAACGTCCGCTTACGGGATGGAATGCCTTTCACAGCTGCTGACGCAGCTATTGGAGCGGTATCGTGCAGGAAGACACCGGATGCAGGGGGAGGAGCGCGCCCTGCTTCGGGCATTTGCCATGGCCTGCACTTATGTAGAGACGGCAAAAGCGCGCAATGCCCATGATGCTGCGGCTGCTTATTATGGAGAAAAGTAACCGTTCAGCCTTCAGATTCACTGTTACTGGAGAAAAGTAACTGTTCAGCCTACGGCTTCCCTGTTACGGAATCCGCTCCATATTAAAGTTTGCCTGCGGCAAAGGAGCGGCTTCCCTGCTATTCGGCACTACTGGTTGCTAACTGCGCAGCAAGCGTGCAGTTGCAGGCTGAACTGTTACGGAGAAACGTAACAAAATCGCAGAATAATTGACTGGCGTGGTATGTTAGAATATAATCTGAATATATATATATGAAAAACGCCAAAACGGAACAGTTACGTTTCTGGAAAATGATGTTTAGGGCCAGCGGGAGGAGAAAGTTGACATTCGATTTTATGATTTTGGATGCGATTCAAACATATTTGCGCGGTGATTTCCTCGATGCTTTTATGCCGTTTGCCACCAAATTGGGGAACGGCGGGATTTTGTGGGTACTCTGTTCCTTGGCGCTTTTCTTGTTTCCCAAAACGCGAAAGGCCGGGGCGGCGATGGCGGTAAGCCTTATACTGGAAGTCATCTGCTGCAATCTGTTGCTGAAACCGCTTGTGGCGCGGATACGGCCCTATGATGTAAATACGGCGGTAGAGCTTTTAATCAGGCCGCCTGTGGATTACTCGTTTCCGTCCGGCCATACCTGCGCTTCCTTTGCCGCCGCAGCGGCACTGTTTTTTTGCAGGAACCGCGGCTGGATTACGGCGTTTGTGGCGGCTGTTCTGATCGCGTTTTCCCGCCTCTATCTCTATGTGCATTATCCGACGGATGTGCTGGCTGGCGCTTTGCTCGGTATATTGCTGGGCTGGCTGGGCGTTATGCTGGTTTCGGCGGTGGAAAGGAAGCGGCACATATTTCATTGAAATTGAGGCTGAACGGTTACTTTGTTTTGGTTAAAATACGAGTTTTGTGTGGTCAAACAGCGCAAATTGTAGTATAATACGGATATTACAGGATAAAGGAGATATTAAATTATGAAAAAGAAAACCATCCTGTTGTTAGGAGTTTTGGGATGTCTAGTATTTTCAGGATGTGCGGTGAGCGGGATTGATAAGACGGCACAGAACAATTCGGAAACGCAGACGACCGCAGCAGATGACGCGCAGGGAAACGAAGATGCGGCCGGTGATGATACCGAGACGTCCGTGGACGATCAAACCGAAGCGGGGGAGGATGAAGAGGCACAGGATACGGATGCGGTTTACAATGTCGGCGACAGTGCGGATTTAGTAGACTGGCAGATCACTGTAAAAGACATCAAGATCGTGGATTCCATCGCGGCGAATTACGGTTCGTTTTCGCCTAACACGGAGGGGGGTAAGTTTGTCCAGTTATTTGTAACCGTGGTTAATAATGGCAAGAAAGCGGATAACTTTTTACCGTCATACGGCTTTGGCGATGATGTAAATGCCAAGGTGCTCTATGGGGACGGTTATGAGTTCAGCGCGACCAATCTGCTTGGGTATGATAATGAGCTGCATGATTCTACGATTAACCCGTTGTCATCAAAAGACGGGGAGATTGTGTTTGAAATTCCCGAAAATGTATCCAGCGGTACGGAAGAGCTTTATGTGCAGTTTAAGTCCGGCAATGACATCATTAAATTTAAAATAAGATAACGCTGTGCCGTCTGCATAATGCAGACGGGTATTTTTATGCACAGGGTTGCGTAAGGAAATTAGCAGCTTTGCTGTACGCACTCCGCGCGGCGAGTAGGGGGAAATCTTTCCTACTTGATTGCACAGGGTTGCGTAAGGAAATTAGCAGCTTTGCTGCACGCACCCCGCGCGGCGAGTAGGGGGAAATCTTTCCTACTCGATTAAATTGGGAGGGGGAATTGCAATGATACGGACAGAGGACCACAATTTACAAAAGATGATGGATATCCTATCCAAATTACAACTGCAAGCACAGGATGTTGATATCATTGAAAGCTATCTGCGCGGCGAGAGCGGGGACGGTGCGCTGCGGCAGATCGGATTTTATGATCTTTCTGCGGCAGATCGAAAACTGATGTCGCAGTCGGAAAGCCTTTTTCAAAAATGGAAGGAGCGGGGATATGCGGAGGAGATCGAGAAGTTTTTTCATGTACTGTTTGCGGTAGGAAAAACGACCTGTTACGGGTTTCTTCCGATTTACAGCTGGAACTATACGCTGGACAAAGAGGATGCCGGATTTGAGATAGACAGAGGCCGCCTTCTGGCGGTTGAGGCCGCCGAGATTGTTAGCAACCACTGGCATATGAATCAAACCTGGCTGAGTAATCTCTGGAAAAACGCCAAAAAGGATACGGCGGTGATAAGAGCGGCTTTGGATGCGTGCGGGGAGACGGATAAAAAATCATGGCTTCTTCTCTGCGCGCTGTATTTTCTGTACGCTTATCCCAACGAAACGCATCCCAAAGGAAGCGGCGCATACTATCTGCTCGAGAGCACAACGCCGCCCGTGGCAAAAGGGGATGAGCCGCTTTTGGCAGAGTACGAGACGCTTCTTCTGGACAGTATTTTGCAGCTAACCGGCGGGAAGATCTCTCCGCTCGAGAGCAAGGGAATTGTAAAGCTGTTGCGGCAGGAAAATATGGACCTGCCCCAGTTAAAATCAGCCGTGAAATGCGCTTCGGGATTGGCAGTCGGGCCGGCAAGGCTCTACTGCGGATGCGCCTTTATCAATTATACGCTTTCCGGCATCCTAAAGAATTATGTGACGATGTGTATCGCGATCGATACCGGGGCGGCGTTAGAGGCGATGGTGCAGAACGATTGCAGGAACGATCTTAGCGTGCGCGGCGGCAATTTTGACGATATATTCGGGATTGACGCGAAACACCTGATTAGCTGGGCTGCACAAAAGCGCCATGTGAATATATTGCGGGCGCAGTTTGTAAAAAACCAGGAAATGTTTCTCTCCTACTACAGAGGAGCGGAATATGAGACAGCCGCCTATCTGCGGGGCATTATCGAGGAGATGGACGCGGATTTGTACGTGCGGATGATGAAGACGGACGGAGGACGCCAAAAAGAAAAGACCATCGACTTACTGGTGCCGGCGAGCACACATTCCGAGCTGGCAAAGGATTATCTGCGCGGAGAACAGCCGCTTGCGGCGTTGTATGGGCACAATGATTTGATCGTCATGGATTATTCCTGGAATTCGGGAAATATCAAGAGAAAAGCCGTGGAGGAGTACGACAGGCACTATCATGACCGTGCGTTTTACAGCCGCTGCGTCTGTATGATGCTGATTCAGCAGACAGGCAGCTTCTTCATCTGGGGCAATCAGCGCGACATTGCCAGAGAGGCGATCGAAAAGGTCTACCGCTGTTTTGAGGATGAAAAGATGGATTTGATGCATCAGATCGTCGCCATCCGCCTGATGCTGGACACCACTTATAACAGCAAGTGGCAGGAGCAGATTTTACAGTATACAAAAGATATTTTTGCCGGTTATCTCAAAAACCGCAGGGAGGAGACCTTGACGGCTGTCCGTGAGGGCGGCTGTGTGCAGGCAAGGCAGATGGGTCTTGCCCTGATGGCACAAGCCGGGGACGACTTCAAAGAAGAAATGCTTTCTTATACGGCGGACACCTCAAAGGCCGTGAGGGGCACCTTGTTGGAATTGCTGTGTGAGAAAAAGGAATGGCATGATGACCTTGTCTCTCTGCTTGCCGGCAAAAAAGCGGCGGAGCGCGAGATCGCCATCCGTGCGCTCGATCACTGGAATCAGCCGCAGGATAAGGAGCTGCTTATGGCAGCGCTGGAAAAAGAAAAAAACGGCAAGGTCCGCGCCCTGTTGGAGTCGGTATTAAACGAGACATCGGGCGGTGGGAAGAATCAGCTGTCGGTTCAGGATATCGTGAAGAATTACCATTCCGGCGGCAAGAAACGCACCCTGGCGTGGGCGTACGAGCAGCCGTTTTCCAAGGTACATAAGACGGACGGCGCCGAGGCAGAGGAGGAATATTTACAGGCGCTGCTTTTGTGCTATGCTTCCATGGGAAAAGGCGGAGTCAATCCCGATGCGAAAACGCTGGCGGCCGAGTTAAATGAGGAGGAGCTTGCGTTCTATGTCAATGAACTTTTTGACAAGTGGATGGATACCGGGGCGCCGGCGAAGCGGAGCTGGGTACTCTATGTGGCGTCGATTCACGGGGGCGGTGATATCGTAAAGAAGCTGCATCATCAGATACAGGAGTGGCCGGCCAATTCGCGCGGCGCGATCGCCTCGGAGGCGGTAAAGGCGCTGGCATTGAACCCGAAGCCGCAGGCGCTTCTCATCGTAGACGGCATCGCCAGGAAGTTTAAGTTTAAGCAGGTGAAAGCAGCCGCGGGCGATGCGCTCGACTTTGCCGCAGAGCAGCTTGGCATCACCCGGGATGAACTCGAAGACCGGATTGTGCCCGATCTGGGCTTTAATGACAAGATGGAACGCATCTTTGACTATGGCGCCCGCAAGTTTACGGTGACCATAACGACGGCGCTGGAGATCGAGGTATATGATGAGAATGGCAAGAAACTAAAAAATATCCCGGCGCCCGGCAAACGGGATGACGAGGAGCTGGCGAAGGCGTCCTATGCGGAATTTAAAGAGATGAAAAAGCAGATGAAAACAACGGTCGCCAGCCAGAAAATGCGTCTGGAGCTGGCGCTCTCGTCGAAGCGGAGCTGGGAGAAGCAGCAGTGGAGCCGCCTGTTTGTCGATAATCCAATCATGCATCAGTTTGCAATCGGCCTCATCTGGGGCATTTACGCAAACGGGGAGCTAAAGCAGACATTCCGCTATATGGAGGACGGTTCTTTTAACACGGTGGAGGAAGAGGAATATGAGCTGCCGGAGCATGAGAAAATCGGGCTGGTACATCCGATTGAATTGACGGAACAGGAACTTGCGGCGTGGAAGGAGCAGTTGGAGGATTATGAGATTACGCAGCCGATCTTGCAGCTCGAGCGGCAAATCTATTACCGCACGCCGGAGGAAGAGGAGGCCAAGAGACTGGAACGATTTGGCGGCAAGGTACTGAGTGATTACGCGCTCATGGGCAAGCTTACCGCGCTTGGCTGGTATCGCGGTTCCGTGCAGGATGCGGGAGGATTCGATACGTTCTACCGCGAGGATGCCTCCCTTGGTATCGGGGCGGAACTCCATTTTTCCGGGACCTATGTGGGCGGAATGGGGGAGGATGTCACGGTCTATGATGTCCGCTTTTATCAGGCGGGAACCATCGCGCGGGGAAGTTATATGTACGACGAGGCGGAGCTGAGCAAGGCATATTTTCTAAAAGAGCTGCCCGAGCGGTATTTTTCCGAGATCGTACTACAGCTGACGCAGGCTACTGCGTCGAGTGAGGAGACGGACGAGGGGTGGAAAAAGAGCGCCGGGATAGATAAGTGATTTGGTATTGGAATTGGTTTTCCTATAAGTGGGATACGATGTCATGACTGGCAGTTAAGAGAACGCTTGTGTGTGTCGATATCTATACTACAAGGATGAAATAAAGGCTAGGGACAGCAAAAAATGAGAGCTCATTTTTTGCTGTCCTTTTTGTCTATGTGGTTCATAACTTATTTTGATTTTTTCAAGTACGAAATGCCGCTTGTGCGGCGGAATGGGAGGATTATGGATATCAACGTATTGCCACAGAGAGAACGGTGGGGCGGACAGGGCGCTGCACCGGGGAAATATGCGGAGTCAAACGAGGCGTTTGACCGTGTGTACGCAAAACAGTACGCCGGAAGAGCAGAAGAACTTGAACAGTACGCCGGAGGAGCAGAAGAACTCGAACAGTATGCCGGAGGAGCAGAAAGATTTGAACAGTACGCCGGAAGAGCAGAAGAGCTTGAACAATATGCCGGAAGAGCAGAAGAACTTGAACAGTACGCCGGAAGAGCAGAAGAACACGACAGATATGCCGGCGTAACGGATGATCGGATGGAAAGCAAAACGGTAGAGGAGCAGGAGCGTTTCGATCTTTTGTCTGGCGGGCCGCAGGTTTGTGAGATGAGGTCCGTCACGACGCAGTGCCCGGTGATCGGCGGACTTGGCATCGTGGGCAGCGGCGCCGGCATGGCAGTCTATTATGCGGCCTATGCCAAGGACTCTACGGCGGACAATCCGATCGTGGAGATACACATGAGCTGGGATGCGACCGGTAGCAGCCGGGTATACCGCATACCGGTCAATGAGGTTGACCCGTGCAATGCAAGCCAAATGGAGATGTATGCATACGGTGTACATATGGATTACCAAAACGGGGAAACGAAAGAATCGCTCACAGGAAGCTGCTATGCCATGTGGCAGGCAGGGCTGTTTGGCGGAGAAGATGTGACGGCGGAGGAGTTTTGCGGCAAAAAGAAAAACTGGCTGACGGCGGTAGAGCAAATCCAAGCACACATTGAGGAGGGCTTGAAAAAAATACAAAACGGCGAGGTGGAGGAGAAAATTTTAATCGGCGGACTGAGGCTCACCCAGAGGGAGTGGGACCAGCTGCTTGGCGCCTTTGACAAGCTGTTGGACGCTATGGACGAAGCCACGGAGGAGGAGGCGGAGGCCATGCAGGAGAAGCTTGCCGGGCCAGAAGCCGGCAAATATCTGCGGGAGCACAAAGCTGCGGAAATTGCCGGGACGACACCGGATGTGCTCGAGGGACGCGATGCCCTTGACCTGCTTTTGGCGGAGACGACCCGCGCCTATGTGGCTTCCGAGCGCGCAAACGAGGCGGACAAGATGCATATCGTCAGCTACACGAGAGAGGGCATCTATTGCCGGGAAGCCGGGCAGACACAGGGATTTGTCTGGTTTGTGCCGTTTTCCCGGGAGAGCCAGTATGAAAAAGTCCTGACATTTGTCCGGGGGCTTGTCGATGAAGAGGACGTTGGTTTTACGGCAGATCAAAGCTTTTGGACGGATTTTCTTGGGGAGGAGCATCCTCAATAGAAATAAAATAATACTTTACATCTAAACACAGAGTGTGGTACATATAATTAGAGTGATGCAGCCGGTACGCGCGGGCCGTCAAGCCGCAGAAGGCGCTGCTTTTTTGACAGCGCAGGCCGGTCGGGCCGCTGTGCGGGGCTGACAAATAAGCATAAAAGGAGACTTTGGATGAAAGTATTAATGTTAAACGGCAGTGCCCATCCGGCCGGCACTACATACACGGCGTTGGAAGAAATCGGAACGATATTGCAGCAAAAAGGCATCGAGTACGAAATTTTTCAGATGGGAGGCGAGGCCGTCCGCGATTGTATCGGCTGTAAACAGTGCAGTGACAAAGGGTGTGTCTTTGACGATGATCTGGTCAACAAATTTATCGCCAAGGCGAAGGAGGCGGACGGATTTGTGTTCGGAACTCCGGTCTATTACGCGCATCCGAGCGGCAGAATCCTATCGTTTTTGGACCGGGTATTTTACAGCTGCGGCAAAGTGTTTGCCTTTAAGCCGGGCGCGGCGGTCGCGGTGGCGAGAAGAGGCGGGACGACGGCCTCCTTTGATGTGCTGAACAAATATTTCAGTATTTCCCAGATGCCAACGGTGGGCTCCACTTACTGGAATATGGTTCATGGCCTCAACGGTGAGGACGCGAAAAAGGACGAGGAGGGTATGCAGACGATGCGCAATATCGGGCGCAATATGGCGTGGATGCTGCAATGCATCGCGGCCGGAAAAGAGAGCGGTATCGCCCTGCCGGATACGGAACGCGCGAGCAGGACAAATTTTATCCGCTGAGAGTAAAATAAAAAGATTGCTGCACATTTGTCAGAGTGGCAGCAGGCTGAACTGAAAATGATATAAACAGAGTGAAAGGCATATGCAGGGAGCACATGCCTTTTCCTATCATGCGTTGATGCTTTCTGGCAGGCTGGGACATATAGTAAATCCGGCCGTCTCTATCAGTTCGGCTCTGCTGTCCTTTGGCAGACTGTAGATATCGACAATGGTATAGATTTTCTCATGTGCCAATACTGGCGCCATACTAACATATCCTTTCTTACTCTAAGGATTTGAATTCATGACTACAAAAATAACACTGACGCAATAAAACGAAATACGGCGCATCCTTCACCCCACGCCCAAAATTGCCGGCAGATCATTTCACATAGTTCTTGCGAAATGCATAATATTATGATATATTATGGTTACACTTTTTGCACTGCATATCATCTACAGTACAAACTGAGCAGGCCGGGGCGTTTGTCTTTGGAGCCGGGTCGCGCAAGCGACAGTGGATATTGGTACATCCGCGGGACAGTAGTTGCTAATACTGAATACGTGGGTGTTTCTTTTTACCTGAATCTTTGTAAAAAGATGACAGAATCGCATCTCTGAAGTTCTTTCAGAGATTAGTCCCACAATCGTAAGCAATTTCATATACAAGAATGTATTGCGTGCAAATATAAATTTTCACACACTATTTGTTTGGGCTGCCATTATGTGCCAGCCAATATAGAGTTGTGCTTTAAAATTTGTAGAATATGGGAAAGGCATGGTTATTTTATGGAAAATCATTTTAAAGAAGTCGCTACCAGGGTTTCACTGGTGAGCATAGTTGCGAATATTTTCTTGTCGCTATTTAAGTTGTTGGCCGGGATGATCGCTCATTCCGGGGCAATGATCAGCGACGCCATTCATTCCGCGTCCGATGTATTCAGCACGATCGTGGTGATGGTCGGCATCAAGCTATCGAGCAAAGAGTCCGATAAAGAGCATCCATATGGGCACGAGCGCATGGAATGTGTGGCGGCGATCGTGCTGGCGACAATTTTGGCGGCCACCGGACTTGGCATCGGATTTGCGGCGGTGAAGAAGATTGCCGGGGGTGAATTTGACAACCTTGTCATTCCGGGCACGCTGGCGCTGGCAGCGGCGGTCATCTCGATTATTGTCAAGGAGGCAATGTTCTGGTATACCAAAATAAACG
The DNA here is from genome assembly GCA_947567625.1 of uncultured Roseburia sp. Classification (GTDB taxonomy): domain Bacteria; phylum Bacillota; class Clostridia; order Lachnospirales; family Lachnospiraceae; genus Roseburia. The sequence continues at coordinate 54,571 of CANONN010000019.1, forward strand.
CTAAAAGAATTGATTCCGGCGCGCTGATGGCCGACGCCTGGCATCATCGCTCGGATGCGCTTTCATCCGTCGGCGCCTTAATCGGTATCGCAGGCGCGCGGATGGGCGTTCCTGTCTTGGACACCGTGGCCAGTGTCGTGATCTGCGTTTTTATAGAGAAAGCCGCCTATGAGATCTTTAAGGATGCGGTCGATAAAATGGTGGATAAAGCGTGCGAGGAGGGGGTAGAAGCTGATTTAAAGAAGTGTGCGCTCGCTCAGGAAGGTGTGCTCGGCGTCGATCTGCTCCGCACCCGCACTTTCGGCAATAAGATCTACGTCGATATTGAGATCAGCGCCGACGGCAGCGAAAGCCTTAGGGTGGCGCATGATATTGCGGAGCAGGTGCATGATGCGATCGAGCGGGAATTTCCGAAAGTGAAACACATCATGGTGCATGTGAATCCGAGCGGCCTTGCAGACTGAAAATTCATTCTGCGCCATTCCGCTGAAAAGAAACGGGGCAGTACACTAGAGCATAGCGGCCGAAGCTACTTTGGAAGCGTCCAGCAGTTCGGTCTCCGAGTCTTCGATCTCGTGCAGTTCGTCCCGCATATTCTGTACCGAGAGCGAGAGATGCGAGTTCAGACGGACCATCTCATGCTCCGCCTGCAAGAGCGCGTCCGAACGCCCGACCATCGCCTCTAACATGACGCCGTGAAGCTGCTGCTGTGCGCCCTCGTAATCGGCCAGGTCGTGAAGCCGTTCGTTCAGCACCTTTCTCTCCGCCGTGGCCTCCTCCTTCAACTCCTCACGGATGAGGTCGAGCTGCTTTTCTAAGATCAGCTTGATCTCACGGCAGTTATCGAGCTGTGCGGCGACTTCGCGCGCCGCAGCCTCGTACTGCTCGGAAAATACTCTGATCTCCTCGGCCGCGTGAATAAAGCGGGTGCCGGATTCGCCCAGACGTCCCGCTTCAATCGCCGCATTTAAGGCCATAACGCCCATACTCTTGGAGAAATCCAGCATTTGCGCGACAAGGTTTCCAATCTCCGAAAACCCCGCAGACAATCGTGACGGCGCGCCGGCAGCCTCGTCGATCAGCGGTGCAACCGCGTCTCTGCGCTTTGAGATATCCTGCTGTTTTTCGTTTTGCGTCTTTAACTTTCCGACAAGAATGGAGTGATTGGCGTCAAATGATTCGATTACATTGTTGACCCTTACGATCTCGCCGTAGATATCGGAGGCCGCTTCCTCCGCGGTTTCCGAGAGATCGTGGACCTGCGTGATCGTCTCCTCCATCTGTCCCAGATTTCCGGCGATTTTGGCCGCGGAAACCGCTGATTTCTTGATCTGTACGGCGATGGCGGAATTCTGGTTTTCCAAAGCAGCCATCACGCTCGACTGCATCTTCATCACTGCCTGCAGCTTTTCTTCCAACATTTGTTCCTTTTTTCCGTTAAACATTGTAACCATACCTTTCCCGGGTTTTACCGATAATTGCGAATCACCAGCTGCACGCTCTCCGTTCCCTGGTAACTGTTCATCTGCGGTTCATACACGATGGACATGCGAATCGCGTTTTTCTGTCCAAGAAATGCGCGTTCCAAATCTCCGGCAGAATATTTATCACTGTAATAGCGCTTAAAGTCCGCGAGGTCTCCAAAATATACGGCAGAAATCCGCTCCTGATATTCTGTGCGCAGCGCAAGCCGCAGGACATTTTGGTTTTTCCCGATTACCCACGCGCGCTCTATGGCGATATTTTTGTCTGCAAATAGCGGCTTGGAGTTTCCCTTGCCAAACGGCGCCAGCTTTTCCATTTCCCGAATCAGCTCTGCGGTGGGATAGCCGGCCGGCATTGCAATATCTATCCTTATCTTAGGGATAAAATCTTCATCTGTCAACTGGCAACATTGATTAATTTGCCGGCGAAAAGCGTTCACGTTACAAGCCTCCATGGAAAGCCCCGCCGCCATCGGGTGTCCGCCAAACTTGGTAAAATACTGCCTGCACTGGCACATCTGCTCATACATGGAATATCCTTCCACGGAACGGCCGGAACCCTTTACGCCGTCCCCGGACCTGGTGAGCACAAACGTGGGACGGTTATATTTTTCACGCACCCGGCCAGCGATGATTCCGGCCAGGCTCTCGTGCACATCAGGCAGATAAATGACATAGACGTGTGCTCCGACATCGCCCTGCTCTACCGCACAGATCGCCTGTTCCACGCCCTGTCTTGTCATATCCTTGCGCATCTCGTTTAATTCCACCAGCTTTGCGGCGATCGCGGCGGCTTTTGGCGCCTCCTCCTCCAAAAACAGCTCCAGCGCGTATTTGGCGTTGTCGAGACGCCCGCTGGCATTGATACAGGGGCCGAGCACAAAGCCGAAGTGATAGGCCGACAGACGGGAGGGGGCGAGGTTATTTTGCAGAATCAGCGCCCGCATCCCGGCGTTTTGCGTTTGGGCGATGCGGCGCAGCCCTTCGCGCACCAGTATTCTGTTTTCGTCCGCCAAATCCATGACGTCCCCCACCGTGGCAAACGCCGCATTTTCCAGAAAAATATCCGCCTCCTGCGGTGCGATGCCGCGCCGTTCATAAAACACCTGCATGACCTTATAGGCCACGGCCGCGCCGCAGAGGGAGTCAAACGGATAGCGGCAGTCCGGCTGTTTGGGATTGACAATGGCGTCCGCCTCACTGCGCAGATACTGCCGTTTTCCCGCTTCCTCTATGTAGGGAATTTCATGATGGTCGGTGACAAGTACCATCATGCCGAGCGCTTTGGCGTGCGCGATCTCAGGTATCGCGGCAATGCCGTTATCGCAGGTGACAATCACCGAAATGCCGTCCGCGAAAGCTTTGTCGATCAGGTGTTCATTGATTCCGTAACCGTCAAGGATGCGGTCGGGGATGTGATAGTCTACAATCCCGCCGCAGCGCCTTATGCCTTTGCACAATATATAGGTCGACATGACGCCGTCGATGTCGTAATCGCCGATGATGCGGATTTTTTTCCCTTCGTCCACTGCGGCCGACAGCTTTTCGCATAGCAAATCCGCATCCTTTAACAGATGCGGATCATACAAATCGTCTAAAGTTCCATACAAATACTTTCGGATGGCCTCATCTCCCGTCACCTCGCGGTTTCTCATCAGCCGTGCAAGAATAGGGCTTATGCCAAATCTGCCTGCGATGCCGTTGAAGTCGGCCCCCTTGTTGATCACAACCCATTTTTCCATACCACATCTTACCTCTTTCGCCGCACCAGCCAGAATACAAGCAATCCCCGGATTGCTTTTTTGGTGTGCGCCAGCCTACTGTACGATATTTTTCATTTCGCCAAAAAGCTCCAAGTCGGCCTGCGTCACTTTCATGTTGGTGGTGACCGGCTCCTCCCCTGGTTTCGTCACGGTGATCTCGATCAGAGTCCCTTCCGTGACGCCGTTGGCAAATACATAGTTGAGAAAGGAAGCGAATTTGGGATGATTTTGGTCAAATTTATTTTTGGCTCCCATGAATTTCATAATCGAAGATGGATTTATCATGTTGTTTTTCTCCTGTCTCTTATTGTCCGGCGGTCAAAAACGCTACAATCTCCTCAAACTTCATAAAGTGAGAGGCTTTCACAAGGATGGTGTCTCCCGGCTTTTTGATCTGCGCTAACTGACGGCAGATGTCCTGCTTGTCGTTTGCATGGTGCACTTGCGTGGACGGGCTTGCCAGGCGCGCTGCCGCCGCCAGCTCTTTTGACAATTCGCCTGTGCAAAGCAGCACATCAATCTCTTTTCCGCGGAAGTATTCGCCCACCATGGCGTGAAACGCCTTTTCGTTGTCCCCGAGCTCCCCCATATCGCCAAGGACGGCGATTTTGCGGCCGGGGGCTTTGGCCAGCACATCAAGGGAAGCCTTCATGGAAACGGGGTTGGCGTTGTAGCAGTCGTCGATCACAGTCACCCCGTCCTGTTCGATCAAGTGGCTTCGGCCTCCGATCGCAGAGACATTTTCGATGCCCTGTTTGATTTCCCAGGCGGTCAGTCCCATCGCCTCCCCGACGCAGACCGCCGCGAGTGCGTTGTAGACATTGTGCTCTCCGGCAAGCGGAATCGTGACGGTGAAGCTCTCCCCGCCCTTGTGAATCGTGGCGCGCGTCCCCAATAGCCCGATGCTTTCCACATCTGTGGCATAGACGGATTTGCTGCAGAGATCATCACTGGTTTTGCCGATGCCATAAAACACGGCCGGTTTGCCGTTTACATGGGTTATCGCCCCAAGCTTGTCGTCATCGCCGTTTAGCACGGCGATTCCGCCCGGCGCCATATGCGCAAAACACTCTGTTTTGGCTTTGAGGATACCGTCCCTGCTGCCAAGATGTTCCAGATGGCAGAGCCCGATATTGGTGATGACACAGATATCCGGTTGTGCCATAGCCGCCAGGCGGTGCATCTCGCCGAAATCGGATATGCCCATCTCCAGAACCGCCGCCTCATGTTCGCTGCGAATCTGAAAAATGGTAAGCGGCAGGCCGATCTCATTATTATAGTTCTTTTCGGTCTTTAAGACACGGTATTTCTGCTGCAGCACGGAGGCGATCATCTCCTTGGTGCTGGTCTTGCCGACGCTTCCCGTGATGCCCACCACTTTAATGCCCAGCTCTCTGCGGTAGGCCGCCGCGATCTTTTGTATTGCCTCTAACGTGCTTGCAACCCGGATATAAGGCCCGGGGGCATGGGCAATCTCTTGCTCCGCGAGTACGCCGCAGGCCCCGGCCTCAAAGACGGCCGGTATAAAGTCATGCCCGTCCACGCGGGCGCCTCTGATGCAGACAAACAGACTGCCGGGCGTCACCTCGCGGCTGTCCCGGACAATCGCGGTCACCTCCCGTGTCCTGTCAGTGTCCGGCCCTGCATAAATGCCGCCGCAGACTTCGGCGATATGCTCTAATGTCATGCCTTTCATAGTATCTGTGTTCTGATTCAAACGCTATCCCTCTCTTTTTCCGTACTTTTCTAAGGAAATTTTGATGATTTTTTCGCAGAGCTGTGCAAAACTCATGCCGACCGCCTGCGCTTCCTGCGGCAGTAAGCTTGTCGGCGTCATGCCCGGCAGGGTATTGGCCTCCAGACAATAGATCGCATTCTCCTCGCTTAACAGGAAATCACAGCGGGAGTATGTCGTGAGCCCGAGCGCCTCTGCCGCCTGCACCGCGTACGAGCGCAGCTTTGCGGAAGTCTCTTCCGGCAGGTCTGCGGGACAGGTTTCAATGGTACTGCCGGCCTTGTATTTGTTTTTATAGTCATAAAATCCTTCCAATGGCGCCATCTCAATAACCGGAAGCGCTTCCCCGTCTATGACGCCCACCGAAAACTCTCTCCCGCTGATATATTCCTCGATGATCAGCTCATCCTCCCAGCGAAATGCCTCCTCCAAAGCCACCCCAAAGGCGCTCTCGTCCCTGACGATGGACACGCCGATGCTCGAGCCGCCGCAGCACGGTTTTACCACGCACGGCATATGTAAGCCAAGCTCTGCCGGCGTTTTGCCGGCATCGGATCTTTTGAGGGAAATGCCTGCCGGGGTCGGGATATTATTTTTCAGGAAAAACTGCTTTGCGATCTCTTTATTCATAGCGAGGGCGCTGCCTAAGTAACCGCTGCCGGTATAGCGGATGCCGAACAAATCAAAGGCCGCCTGGACTTTGCCGTTTTCGCCGCTCTCGCCGTGCAGCGCCATAAACACGATATCCGCCTGCCGGCACATGGCGATAACATTAGGCCCAAAGGCGTTGGCCGACTGGTCTTTGCGCATCGCCCGCACCTTTGCAAGATCAGGCGCCGTCTCCGAAATGTCCGCGACCTTGACGCTTATTTCCTCGCTTTTGGAAAAAATATCCGTTAGCTCTTCTTCACTGTCGTGATAGCCCATAAACATATCGAGCAGGATCACCCGATGTCCGTTTTCGCGCAGCGCAGCTGCCACCATCTCCCCTGTCTTAAACGACACATCACGCTCGGCGCTTAGGCCGCCTGCCAATACCACTATATTCATAAATCGTCTCCATTTCCATGTATTATTTTCGTATGTTGTAAGATAGCATATATGTTTCGTATGACGTTTCGGAATCTGTGTCTTTCCGCTTCCTGTGTCTGTAAACTTTATAGTAAACCTTTTTTGCGGTTATGACAAGAAATTTATCTGATTTTGTCCCATATGACAGTTTTCCCCCTCCGAATAGATATATTGATTGGTTCTGGTAAAGCTTGCCGCCGATGGATAGGAACATCAAAACGATCGGCCGTTTTCTAACGTTCCGTTTCCCGAAGCAGTGACAACAGCCATAAAAAGGGGCTGTCGCACTAAGTGCGCAGCTCCTTTTTATGCAAAAAATAACTGCC
>CANONN010000020.1 GCA_947567625.1 uncultured Roseburia sp.
CTGCCACACAATACGGCAGGCAAGTCCACATAGTAATCCGAAAGCAATCAGCCGGTTACTGATTCGATACTCCCGGAAATCCTCAATCACTGCCGCCAGCAGTACGGGCAGCACAATGAGGCATCTCATTCCCCCAATTCATCACCTCTTTCTTTTGTTTGTGAATTGGATTATAACAACTGTTTCAACCTTTGTCCATCATTTTGATAATATTCTTATTTTTTTGTCACATTATCACAAAAATTTACAGGCATTTACTGCATATAAGAGCACAACACCGCCAAAACCAAGACCTCCGGTTGTCAAAAGGCTGATCAGATTCCATCCCACATAAAGATCAATCTGCCTTTTGGCAAGAAACTGATTGATGTAATAAATGCTTCCCATTCCAAGCGCCATACGCAGTATGGCCCAAAACAGCATATTCCATATTCTGCGCGTCAGCTCTTCACGCGTGAAACTGCCCCAAAAATCTCTCATAGAAATAACCATGCCTTTCTCACAGCCTGCGAAATTTGAGCCGCAGGCACAAATTCGCCTGTGAAAAATTTATTTTTCACAGTAAGTCTCTCACAAAACAATCACTATAATTGTTATGATATCTTTATGCATCATTCTTTCTATTTATGTCAAAACAATTGGTAACAGCTCCGTCTGCAACAGCTACAAATTTTTCTCCTCCTTCACACTTTTTCCCTAAATTTGAATAGAATGGAAACTGCCTGACTATAATTATAAGAGAAGAGGAGGAGCTTTGCGTATGCGTCTATTTAAATCAGCCCCACCAAGAGATGAACACTACACTTTACTTATGAATGATCTCCACCAGACCACCGTTGCTCTGCAGGATGCCTACAGCAATCTCTCGAATGCTGTAGACCCGGATTTGATCGACTGTTATATCTACCAGCTCAACTCTGTACAAATGCGCTACAAATTCCTGTTGGCATCACTAAAATCCTATAAAGCAGATATGCCGGTGACTTAGGTGAATGTACCGCTTGAAAAAGAGGATTCCTATGCAAGGAATCCTCTTTTTTGATTGTTGATATCCTGATATGTCTCTGTCACATCGTTCCTGCCATATGTGTAACCAGCGAAAACCTGTTCTGCATTTTGCATCAACGGCTGGGAATGGTCGGACTTTGCAACCTCCACAAAGCTGGCATACAGCTTTCGCATCAGGCCCACCGCCTCGCCTGCGCTGTCATACTGCCGCTTATAAATCGCGGTCGCAATTGCCTCCTTACAATACACATAAATACGATACAGATCTTTTGCCATGTCCTGTGAAAAATCCAGGGCGCCGATCAGTTCATTTATGGCGCGCTCCCCGCCGCGAAGAGCGCTCTTGTAGCTCTCCCAGTCCTCCCCGGCGCAGGCAGACTCCGCCTCCTCCAAATATGCAAAGAAAATATCATACACCACGACTACAAGTCCGCTGCGGTTGCACTGGCTGACTCGTCTGGTAAACTCCGAAATTTTTTCTTTTCTCAAAAAATCCTCCTTAAAAGCCAGCACTTGCAGGCTCGTAAAAATCTCTCCACCGGCGCGCGCAAATCACGCCCCATGTGTCTTACTGCATGATCTGAAGCACCTGCTGCGGCATATCATTCGCCTGCGTGAGCACGGAAATCGCCGCCTGATTGAGTACGTTCTGCTGTGTATAGTTTGTCATTTCTTCCGCCATATCCGCGTCTGTCAGGCGCGAAATCGCACTCGTCATATTTTCCTCAAACGTGTCGAGGCTGGCAACCGAATGTTCCAGACGGTTCTGATAAGCGCCAAGGCTGGAGCGAACAGCCGAGAGCTGGCTCACCGCCTTGTCGATTGTGGCAATCGCCCTGTCCGCACCGGTTACAGTCGTCACATCCACCCCGTCCACATAGAGGCTTTTTGAGGAGACTTCTGGAATCCGCACTGACATATTCTGATCCATATTCGCGCCGATATGAATAATCATCGGTCCGATTTCCGTCACTTCAAACTCCAGTTCGCCGTTGAAGACAACCCCGGTAGGTGTCCCGTAAGCATCGGTCTCGGGCGCGCCGTTTTCATACCCCGCGTCCACGACAAAGGACATGGAAAAACCATCCACGTCGGAAACCGTGATCTTATTTCCATCGAAAGATACCGTCGCCGTGTCGCTAAAGCCTTCCCATGTATAATTGTTGCTTCCGGCCGGATTTGCGGCAAGCGTCGGATTCTCACCGGTCGGGCTCAAAACAGTATCCCCCACTTTCTGTCCGTACACATAGAGATCGCCCTGCTTATGAACATCATAATCGCCGGATGGGCCAAAGCCGAGCTTTGTCGCAAGCTCCTGGCTGTCAAACGTAAACTTCGTGACACCGTTTTTTCCGTAGGCATCCGAAATAAAGGTAATACTTCCGTCGTTTTCATCCCTCTTGGCCAAAGTCTCCCCGACCTGCGCGCCGTCTCTTATTTTTTCATAGACCTGATCGTATGTGTCTGTGGCTTCGATTGATATCTTAGAGCCGTTGACGGTAAAAACTCCCTTGATTCCGATCTCCGCGTTGCCTCTAAAATCGACTCCGCTCGTTGAAGCCTCTGCCTGTGTCGCCGCTTTCTCGACGGTGAGTTTATAGTTCCCGGGCTTTACATGATCAGAAATATTGACGCGATCCGCATGATCGGTAAAAACCTTTGTGTCGAGCGAACCGTCCAGCAATGGTTTCGTATTGTACTCCGTGTCCGTTGAGATGCGATCCAATTCGTCTTTTAAGGAGTCAATCTCCGCCTGAATCGCCTGCTTATCCTCCAGTGACATTACGGCGTCGTTGGCAGCCTGTACCGCGAGCTCGCGCATACGGGATAAAATGCTGGTGCTCTCGTTTAAGGCTCCGTCGGCGATCTGGATGACGGAAATACCGTCCGAAGCATTTCTGGAAGCGCGGTCTAACCCGTCAATCTGCGCCTGCATCTTATTGGAAATCGCGATTCCTGCCGGAGCATCTTTCGCATGGTTGATTTTAAGGCCCGAGGAAAGCCGCTCCATGGATTTCTTGAGATTCCCTTCGATGTTGAGCAAGTTGTTATTGGCAATTGCTGCTGATAAATTATAATTGATTTTCATATGTTATGCTCCTTTAACTCTCTGATGCGCATCCATGCCTCTCTCCTATGACATTCCTTGTCTTCACTGGTTACTATATCGGTCAGTTTTTCATTTCCCTAAAGTTTTTTTATAAAGTTCTAAAAAGTTCCTGATCGCTAATTGCATTTTGCCCCCACTTGTATTATAATCATAACGTTCTTGGACATACTAATTTTGTATTGGCGGACAAACACGGCTGACACATTTGCCGGCCTAAAACAATTCTGCTTACAGAATATCACATATTTTGTAAGATTCAAAGGAGGACAAACAAATGGCTCAGGTATCAAAACAGACCATGATCGGAGAATTACTTCAGATTGACCAGGATGTAGCGCCTATTCTTTTAAATATCGGCATGCATTGTCTCGGATGCCCCTCTTCCCAGATGGAAACCATCGAGGAGGCGGCTATGGTACATGGCATCGATCCGGACGCACTGGTTTCACAGATTAATGATTTCCTTGCAGGAAACAGCGCTGCTGTGAATGCTTAAAAGCGGACAGAACATTTTTGCTCGCTTGCACAAAAAGCGGAGACCTTGCACATATTTTGTGTTCGGTCTCCGCTTTTTGTTACGGCTCCATTACACTTCCGCCAGTGTCTGCAATGCTCTTCCCTTTATAATCAGTTCAAAATGCTCGCCAAAAAATGCGCCCACCGCAGGCGTATACGACTGCTGCAGGGCATACTCGGACAAAATATTGCACACTTTATTAAACTCCTCGGGCGTCTGGGAACTTTTGTTTACGAGCAGATAATACTTGCGGTTTTTCCTATTTTTGTACAAATCGTTCGCTCCGGTGTAAAAGCCGTGAAGCACATGGGCAAGCTCCACGATCTCTGCCAATTCCCTGAACACAAAGAGCTTTGTGATATCCACTAATACCTGCACCTGTTTCTTGCCGTCTGTTTTACCGCCTTCTTCGGGTGTGGCATTATCCTGCTTTTCTCCCGCCTGCGTTTGCGTCGCCTCCTGCATCTTTTTAAATAAATCCAGGATACCGTCAGCGCCCTCGGGCGGCGACTGCGCCGCGGATGAGCTGTTGAATTCCTCGTACACATCTTCCATATCAGGTTCCGAGAACTTCGAGAACCTGGTGTCAAGCTCCTCGGGATATTCTACCTTGGTAATCAGCAATATCACCGTGTCCGCCGACAGGGGAATCGCCTCTATCATAAGCGGGATATCATCCGCCTCAAATCCAAACTCATATTCGGCCTGCTGCATCATGTCCCGGAATAACATTTTTGCTTTCTCCGTGCCATATGCGAGCTCGCTGATTTTAAGTTGACGTTCAGCTAAATCTTCCCGTGTTAAAGTACAACGAATCTGATTTTCATTTACTTTTTCTATCTTCATATCTATCACGCCTTTCCGTTTCTGCTGCGTCTGCACTGACACGCACAGTAGTTTCTCATCTTTACCGGAAAACATCATAAACCGTACATTTATTATAATCAAATGCCCTGTTGATGTAAAGTATGCGATTATATTAAATCTTTCTAAAACAAATTTGCCAAAATTTACCCGCACTTTTTTGTATACTTTTCACAAAAAAGCAAAATATCGTTGCAAATCGATACACAACATGATATAAAAAATGCATGAGATGTGGGTCTGTCAATTCCTGAAAGGAGCAGATTCTCATTCAACAAAATATTTTGTTTGGCAAATATCGCATTTTATCCACTCTTGGCACTGGCAGCAGCAGTACCGTCTATCTTGCCGAACATCTGAAATTAGAGACTTATCGTGCGATTAAATGTATCCCAAAAGATCATACGCTGATATCTTCTCCCGCTTTTTACAATGGCTATTCCACGGAAGCCGTTCTGTTAAAAGCTCTCAATCACCCGGGTATCCCTCATATCTATGATATCGAAGAGGATGATGCTTTTCTTTACCTGATCGAGGATTATATTTCGGGCGACTCGCTGGACATATTTTTGTCCCATCCGGAACATATTTCCCAACAGCTTATCATTCATTTTAGTATCCAATTATGCGACATTTTACATTATCTGCATCATATATCGCCATATCCTATCCTATATCAGGATTTAAAGCCGGAGCATATTATAGTATGTGGAAATCAAATAAAAATAGTCGATTTTGGTATCGCTACTTATTTTACCAATACGGGAAATCAATTCCAATTATACGGAACAGATGAATTTACGGCGCCGGAAGCGCGTTACGGCGAACCGGTTACTCCGGCCTGCGACATATACAGCCTGGGGAAAATTATGGCGTATATGGCCAGCCGCACCCAAATTCCCTGTTGCGCATCTTTAAACTCCATCATAAAAAAAGCATCTGCAACTGACACAACACAACGATATGAAACGGCTGTCGATCTAAAAAAAGCACTTCTGACGCTTCTGACCGAAGCACAGCCACAGATTCCACATCTCATCAAAATGATCGGCGTTGTAGGAAGCAGAGCCGGCGCGGGTGCGACCCATATTTCGCTCTCGTTCGCCACGACTTTAAACAGTCTCGCTATTCCGGCTGTCTATGTGGCATCCAATGTCTCTCATGAATTTTCTTCTATGCTAAAATATCATAAGCATTTCAAGGAGCATAACGGTATCTACCACTGTAAAAACCTTGCCGCCTCCCCCACCTATGGAACAGCGGTCGATGACCCGATTGACAGCAGGTCAATTCGTATTATCGACTACGGATCACTCTCCCCAGCAGAAATTAACGCACTGCAGGGACCTGATCTTCTTGTGGCAGTCATAGGCGGCAACGATTGGGAATTGACGGAAACACTGGCATTTTGCAGCCGTGTGGCCTCCGCTATCCCGACCGTGTATCTCTGCAATTATGGCAACCAAAACGCCGCCAGACGGCTGGCAGTATTTCTGCACAAAAAAATCTTCTGCTTTCCGGCGGATGCCGACACCTATCGTGTCACACCTGAAAAACAACAGCTGGTCATTTCTATCTGCAAACAGAAAGGAGGCCGCAAATCATTTTTGGCATTGATAAAAGAAAAACTTCCACCCCTGTCACCATAGGGCTATACGGCAGCTGCCACGGCATGGGCGTCACACATCTGGCCATTGCCCTGGGCAATTACTGCCATTCCAAGCTGCGAAAAAAGACAGCCATTTTAGAACTGCATGAGAGAAGAGAATTTTGCACGCTCTGCCCCGAAAACAAAGATACGTCTTTTCGCCTGCACGGACTCACCTATTATCCACATGTGGACAGTGATTCCCTTCCGGCGCTGCACAATCGAGGGTATGATTACCTGATACTTGATCTGGGCAGTATGGAGGACGGTCAGGAATCCGAATTTCTGCGCTGTGACAGGAAAGTGGTGTTAGGAAGTCTTGCCCCATGGAAATCCGGCTATCTGGAAATCCTGTTTACTGTTTTTGACAAGAAAGAAATCAACGGAGAAAGTTTCTTTTACCTGGTACAAGCAGGACAGAACCAGGATATTTCCGATTTTTCCCGGAACTATCATGTGACATTCCAAACCGTTCCTTTTATCAAAAATCCGTTTCATATCGATAAAACTTTATTCGCTTTTTTACAAAATCTTGCAGACTGACTGCTGCTGCCGGTCAGATCATCGGCGTCTTTGTAGTAATATATCACTTTTGCAGCCAGCGAATTCCTTTTGGCTTCACATTATGGAGGAAAAATATGGACACCGAACATATGAAAAATCTCTATTTGGAATTATCTGAATTAGAGCATGGCGGCACAACCATCTGGCTGGAGGGTCATCCGAGCAGCTCCATAATGGTTACCAGCCAGCTGTGCGTCCATGACGAAATCACCTATATGCGAGACTATATCTTTGACGAGGGGGTGTTAAAAGAATTACATTTTGACAGAATCAGTGATGAAACGGTAAATAAAAAGATGAAACACAAAAAAAGATAACGAGTCCTCAATGCCGTTTATCTTTTACGAATGATTTTATAAGAATTCACACCGCAAGGGGCCCACGTTCACAACGAATCCGGCCCCTTGATGCAATATTCCATATGAATCGTAGCAGTTCGCCTTTCGGCTCCCCTGTTACGAAACCCGCCCCTTTTAAAGTGCCTGCGGCCAAGGAGCGGATTTCCCGACAGAGCGACGCAAATTTCAACCCTCCCTACTTCTTAACCTTTATGCTTTTCTCTTTATCGCACCAGTCAGAATAATAAGTAATACCGGAAACAGTTTTGTATGTCCTTATCCGCAGATAGTACCTCTTATTTTTCTGCAATTTGGCAGTCTTTAACGTAACTGATTTTGAAGTACTGCTCTTTGCGTTCTTAAATTTCTTGTTCAAAGCATATTGAAGTTCATAACCGCTAATTTTTGACACTTTTTTACATTTTACTGTTATTTTTCGTCCTTTCTCATTGCTGCATTTTGAGATAGACGGCGATTTCAGACGGCAAATTGTCTTTTCAACGCTGTACTCGCTTTGAACGTTGTCCTGATATGCCTGTATGCGGTAAACATACATGACGGCGTTTTTCGTTTTGACAGTTTTGTCCGTATAAGCGGCTGTTTTGCCATTGTTGATTGTTGCGACCCTGCTCCAGCGGCCACCCGCTTTTTTTCGTTCAATATGATAACCGGCAGCCTGCTCGACTACTTTCCATCTTATCTCAATCCCTTTCGACGTATTATTCAGCTTCGACACTACAGGCTGTTTTAACGTTACCGGTGTCGGCTGCACAGGCTCTTGCTTCTCGCTGTCTGTTGTCCCTTTTTGCTCACTGTCTGCCGGCTCTTTTTGTTCACTGTCGGGAATTACCGGATTCACCGTAACGGAAATCTCTGTCTCGATCGCATTGTATCCCAAGCTGTCAGTCGGAGTAAAAATAACAGGGTATTTCGTACTGCCGCTATCTGCCGCAGACGGTTTTGTCTCAGGATTCTTCCAGGTAAAATCTCCCTCAACATTTGCCTCACCATCGGTCAGAACCGACTGCGCAAGGCTTTGCCCCTCCGTGATAGCTCCTGCCTTTGGCGGTGTTTTTATTACAGGAACCGCTTTCTGGATAGAAAATGTCTTACGAATCTCTCCAAATGGAGCATAGAGCCCAATCCCTGTGACAACGGCTTCTGCCTCGCCCACAAGCAGATTGGATTCAAACGATACCGTATAATCTTTTCCCAAAGTCAAAATCGTCCCGTTTGTCAGCCTGACGGTAAAATCCGGCTCGACGGCTTCCCCCGTGTAGACGCAATCTGCGATATTTTCCACAATCATCTGCTGTTTGTCCCACATCGCCTCAGCGTCGGAAGACGCCGTATTTTTATAATGCGCGAAACTTTTTTCGGTTGCGTCAAAAACGGCAATATCAAAGCCCGTGGTATTGTTAAATTCAAGCAAATAATAGGTATGGTCCTTTTGGGGACAGAGCGCGCCATAAACCGGATGGCTGTTTGTGATGCTGCTGGCGAAGAAGTCGAGAAGCTCGCCATATGTTTTCGTCAAACCGTTTTCCTTTGTCATATTGAACATTCCGCAAGCCATCTGAGCGGATTCCACGCTCTGAAACGTTGACGAATCATATCCGCACATATAAATATCCGGGAAGAAAAACAGGATGAGCTCTGCGGGAATACTGGAATCTACATCAATGATTCCCAGGGCATCTAAATCACTTTGCTTCGAGGGATACAGCCCGGTCGGCGTCCCCGGATGCCCCTTATAATAATAAACATAAGTATCACCGTAATAAGCCTTGGCTAATTCCGCATAGTCTCTAAATCCCGGTTCATTATTGACCGTACTGCCAAGAAACAGCATAATCGGCTTTTCGGCCTGATTGGCCACCTCAAACATATCATTATCAAAATGATACAGTGCTTTGAATTCTTCGTCCCTGCCAACGCCCTGCACACTTTTTAACATGGCTGACACGCCTTTGACGGTGCAGCTGCCGATTACCTTTTGCAAAAGCTCCTCATTGTCAATCTTAAAAGTCCCGGAAGTCCGCGCTACCCACCACTCTACGTTCTCGTCCTCCGCCGCGACAGCCGCATATTTAGGCAGCGTAGTCAACGTCAGCGAGGTAGCGGAATGATATTTTGCCCACGCAGGATTAAATTTTCCCTCGGCGCGTGTTTTGCTCTTTAATTCTTCCCAATCACGGCGCATATCGTCGTAAAGTGCGCCGTCACTGTCAGAGGCAAAGGTATCATTAAAGTAAGAATAGGTACCGCTTCCATCCGAAAGAAGAACTACTTTATACTGTGATTCGGGAATCTGATTTGCCACTAAAAGCAACAACATGTTTTCTACAAAATTATCTGTGTAATAAAGCTGGAAAAAGGAGTCGGGACCGATCTCATATAAATCACGAATGTATGCCGACATCCGATTGCGGGTAGCCAGCCACTTCTGCCCGCCCCATGTAATGCCTTCAAAATCGGAAGCGATACCGTTTGGAAGCTTATAAACGTTTTCCGGAAGACGGTTCCAATCCCAGGAAGAGGCTCTCTCAAAAACAGCGATGGTCGGAATGGGGTTTCCCTCATCGTCTTTGGTAATGCAGTAGTCAGTCTGTTCCCAAAGTGACAGTGAAAACAAAACCGCAGGAAATGTCGCGCTGATTGGAGCCAGGTTGTAAACGTCCGCCACAATACCTACCGTAACCGCATCCGATATGCATACAGATTCTGTTCCCTTTAAATATTCCACCGTTACCGAGAACTTTCCAAAATTTTCAAAATCCATGGTATACGTCGTCTTATCCTGTTCCAATGCAAAGGTATCCACGACATTTTGTGTGACTGTGTCTTCGTAGTACATTTTTGCCGTTATCCTGACATGATCTGCACTTTTTGCGGTTAAAATATCATTGACCGCAGTAATATGTACCGTCACACCGGTATAGTTGGTTTTTGTCTGCTGTAATGTAACCTCTCCCAATGTACTGGGAACGGTTACCGCCTTCGGTGTCTGTGTTCCCGGCGCAGCAGCAGCCGGGGCGCTTTCCTCTGCTAACACAGCCGCGTAAATATGGTTTGCTCTAATATCGCCGGCCCAGGGAGCCGCTGCAACCACCATTGCAAATACCAAAAAGATTATAACTGTCCGCTTACATGCAGTAGACAGCCATCCATAAATTGGTTGGTTCGATTTGTTACTCATTTGATCATTCTCCTTTTCTGTTGCACCTGTACTTAAAATTATAAACAAAAATACGATATCCGACAATAGGCGCGTACAGGATATAACAAACTTTTTATGACCGTTCAGCCTTCGGCTTCACTGTCACAGCTTTTTCTCAACTTTTTCTATGTAACTATTCAGCCTTCGGCTTCATAGTTACGGAATCCGGCTCATTTAAAGTTTGTCTTCGACAAAGAGCCGGATTCCCGCTTGGCTAGATATACGCGTTCTTACGGACTTTGCAGCAAGTGCAAAGTCCTGAGCTGTACTATTACTTTTCTATTCTTAAATTATTTTTAATTTATTTGCTTTTATCTTTCAATATGCTACAATAAATTATGTTCCTAACTGCTATCCCCCGTTCCATATCATGAGGGATATCCGATCGAAATTTCAAAAGAGAATGAGGTTCTTATGAAAAAAAAGATGATACCGTTTATCGCAGTAGCCGTATTAATCATCATTATTATACTGTGCATCGTCGTGGGAAATCTAATCGAAAAGTACACGCCCACGAAAGAACGGCAGGATTTGGCGGAATATTATGCTATTTCCTCCGCACAGGATACTGCGATCGTTTTAAATAATGAAGTAATCGACAAGAAAGCCCGCATGATTGACGGCATTGTATATTTTGATTTTGAGACAGTGGCTATGTTCAATCCCCGGTTTTACTGGGATGCCAGAGAAAACAAGCTGCTCTACACCACTTCCACCGATCTTGTGACGGTAGATGTCGAGAGCTCTGAGTACCGCATCACCAAAGAAACTAAAAATCTCGGGCATACGATTGTCAAAGTAGATGCGCAGACCGCCTATGTCGCGGTCGACTTCCTAAAACTTTACTCCGACTTTGCCTACGAAATCTACACGGAACCGAACCGTATCCTGGTTACGACAGCCTGGGGCAGCTATGATACGGCTCCGATCAGGAAAGATACCGCCGTCCGCGTAAAAGGCGGCATCAAGAGCCCCATATTGGCGGATATCGCCAAAGACACAACGGTGAAAGTTTTGAAACCAGACGAGACCTGGACAAAAATCGCCACGCAGGAAGGCATCATCGGCTATGTCAAATCTAAGCTTTTGGGAGAGATCACACAGGAGACAACGGTCAGCGACTATGAGGAAGAGACGTTCACACACATCACAAAAGATTTTAAAATTAACATGGGCTGGCATCAGGTAACCACGATGGCCGCCAACCAGAATATCGGATCGGTCCTTATGAACACCAAGGGAATCAACGTGATTTCCCCCACATGGTTCTACCTCAATGACAATAACGGCAATATCGCCTCCCTTGCCAGCAAAGAATATGTGGACTACTGCCACCAGAATAATATCGAAGTCTGGGCATTGGTGAGCAACCTGGAAAATAAAGAAGTAAGCACGAACGAAGTGCTCACCTACACCTCCCGGCGGGAGACGCTGGTAAATAATCTGATCTCCGCCGCCATCCAGTATAATCTTGATGGCATCAATGTGGACCTGGAGTCTATTGACGCGGAAATCGGCGACTCCTACATTCAGTTTATCCGGGAGCTATCGCTGAAATGTGCCAATAACGGCATTGTGCTTTCGGTGGATAATTATGTACCGACGGATTACACCGCTTTTTACAACCGCGCAGAGCAGGCGCTTTTCGCCGATTATGTCATTATCATGGCCTACGACGAGCACTGGTCGGGTTCGGAGGAAGCAGGCTCTGTCGCCTCCATCGGGTTCGTGCGCGACGGCGTCACTAACACGTTGAAAGAAGTCCCGGCCGCGCAGACCATTCTCGCCATGCCGTTTTATACCAGGGTGTGGAGTGAAACTCCTCTCGCGGATTCTGACGGGAGCCAGACGGCAAACGACGGAGAGGAATCTTCCGACAGTTACCAGCTCTATACACTCGACAGCTATGCAACCAATATGACAGAGGCCAAAAAATTAGTTGACGCCAACGGCGCCGTTCCTGCCTGGTCAGATGTGGATGGACAGTATTACGCGCAGTATGAAAACAACGGCATCACCTACAAAATCTGGATGGAGGATGCCACCTCGCTGGAACAAAAACTAAGCGTGATGAAAGATCACAGCCTGGCCGGCGGCGCGTTCTGGAAATTGGGCCTGGAAACCCCGGATGTGTGGGATACCATCATTAAATATATAAACTGACGCACATATTTATGGTACTCTGTCCATCTATTTTAAATTAAAATCGCTGTAAGGCTTATGACAAAGGCCCTACAGCGATTTTTGACTTTTTGGGATTTCCATTCGGTTTCTTTATAAATTTTTCCTAATCTTCAGAATGTTTTTGCCGTCCTTATATTCATAAAAAACATCGTCCATTGATTTCTTCACCATATAAATACCCAAGCCCCCGATCTCGCGCTCCTCTGCGGAAAGTGTGATATCAGGATCGGCTTTTGCAAGCGGGTCATAGGGTACGCCGTTATCGATAAACGTGATGACTACCGCAAGAGGGTTATCCGTAACCTCAACGCGCACGGTAGCGGTGCCGATATTGGGATTGTAGGCGTAGTTGGCGATGTTTCCGAACAGCTCGTCTATCGCTATATCCATCTGCATTTTTGTTTTCGGCGGGCAGTCGAGCTGCTCCAATTGTTCATCCACAAAGGCTGTCACGACGGAAATGTTGTCAAGCGTCGCGTCAATGGTAAGCTCTTTCATTTCAAACCTCCATTCTCGCCTTGTATTCAAGACAAAGCATTGTAATGTCGTCAAACTGCGGCGCATCGCCCACAAAGCAGTCGATATCATCTTTGATTTTAGGCAGCAGCTCTGTTGGAGGCAGTGCGGCATTTTCCCCAAGAACAGCCGTCAGGCGCTCCATGCCGTACAATTCGTTCTCTTTATTGGTAGCCTCGGTAACGCCGTCGGTGTACTGGAATATCTTGTCACCGACCTCAAGCTGCATTTCACCGCCTTTATAGCGCATACCCTCCATGCCTGCGAGAACAAATCCTGCGCGTATCTTATAAGGCTCAAAGCCGCCGTCTTTTTTGCAGATATAGGGAATCTCATGACCCGCATTTACAAAACGGAAATTTCCGCTCACTAAGTCGAGAACACCCTCAAACGCCGTGATAAACAAGCCCTCGCTGTTTGATTCACACAGCAGCTCGTTTACCTTGGTGAACACCTCGCCCAAATCCTTGCCGGTCTGCGTATGATCCTTTATCAGCGTTTTACCGATTACCATAAACAGCGCTGCGGGAACCCCCTTACCCGAAACGTCCGCCATCACAATAGCAAGGTGGCGTTCGTCTACCATAAAGAAATCGTAAAAATCACCGCCCACCTCTTTGGCCGGGTTCATCGTAGCGTAAATATCTATTTCCTTGCGCTCGGGGAACGCAGGGAAAATGCTTGGCAGCATATTCGCCTGAATGCGCGTGGCAACGGAAAGCTCGGTGTTGACACGCTCCTTTTCCGCGGTTATCGCGGTAAGGTTTTTCGTGTACTCGACGATATCCGTTTCCATTTTTTCGACCGCACGGGCGAGTATCCCGACCTCGTCCCTCTGCCCTATTTTCAGCAGATTTTCGGACGGTATATTCGTTTCCGCAAAGCGCTTCGCCTCGTCCGTGACCGTAAGGATCGGTTTGATAACGGTGCGGCGCAGTATCACCGAGTATACGAAAATAAACAGGATGATCGCTGCCAGTGTCCATAAAATAACGTGCAGAACGTAAGTGCTGCGGGCATTTTCAAGACGTGTCATTGGCTTTTCAACGCACAGCATCGCAATGATTTCGCCATCCGAGTTTTTCACGTCGATCGCGGCGGTCGTGTGTGCGCCGGATTCCTTTGAATAGGAATACAAGTATTTTTCGGCGCGTCCGCCCACCGTCATAATTTTAATCACATTCTCGGTATGCTTTTCATCAAGATCGGATGCGGTGTAGCCCAACGGATAGCGCGCAAAGCCCGTACTTGAATTTACCGTATCGTAAATGTAGGTAAGCGTTTTGTAATCTTCGCTTACCCTCGCGACGTATATAAATGTGACGTTTGTCGCGTCGGTAAGCACATCCAGTCTCGCCAGAATATTCTCGTATTCCTCGTCGGCCTGTCCCGTTTCGAGGTATTGTGCGAATTTATCGGGATTTAAAATTGAACGCGCCGTTTCCGCGATCTCGTATGCCGAATCATTATATTGCTGTTCAAGCACCGCGGTAAATTCTATATATCCTACCGTGCTACACACCGCGCCTAATAATATCCCAAAAAGAATGACTCCTATCGTAAGCTTGCCTGCTATTCCGGTGAGCTTTTTCATGGTTCTCCTCATTTCTGCATTGCAAACAACGTTCGCATTTGCTCTTTGCTCATAACAATTTTGTCTGTGCCGCGAAAAAGCGTTTCTTTTCCTCCGTGTTCAAAAAATGCGGCATTTTACTCTGCGCCATCGGCTTGCCTCTTTCCGCGAGCCTTTGTTCGTAGCGTCTGAAGCTGCCTTCCCGTAAAAACCTGATCTGCAAGGGTCTGATCTCGCGCATATTCCGGCACGATCTGTATTCGGGATTTGCGGCGCACATGCACTCCTCAAAGATCGCGTCCGCGTCCCGGGGAGCTTCTTCACATTCCATATAAAATAAATATCCGGGCGCGATTTCTGAGAAATCCTCGCAGACACAATAACCCCTGACCTCGGTGCGCGCCAGTTCCATAAATCGCTTTATAGCCATATCAAACTGCTGCTGATTGCTCTTTTCGCCCGCAATGTTGATCACCTGGCTTCTGCGGTAGCAGAACTTTACGACCGGCGCCATTTCGTGCATTCCCACAACCTTGACAACATCGCCAAGCCTGTAACGGTACAGTCCCGAACGGTTGGTAACGACAAGCTCGTATTTTTCGCCGGCCTTGACCTCGCCGATCAGCAGCGGCGTATGATCATGATCCCCGTTTACGGGGATAAACTCAAAGAAAACCGATTCGGGCAGCAACATATATCTATCTGCCGAATCCATGTTCTCCGCCAAGCCGAAAACGCCCTCCGAGGCTGCAAAGACAAAATAATGCACAGGAACCCCGTCCGCGTATCCGCGCACTTTTTCAGTATAATAAAAAAAGCTGTCGCCTCCGATCGCGAGAATGTATTTTATATTTTTCCAGATTTTTCTGATGATTCCCTTGTGCCGCTCCTCACATGAAATACCGCGAAGTTCGCGCGCGCGTTCGGGATTGGGCGGCAGCTTGTCGGCGAGATATTTTTTCTGCTTTTCGGGAATGTCAGCGCTTACCGTACCGTATTCCATATCGTTTAAAAGCGCCTCCCAATTGCGGAGGATATACTCGATCACTCCCGCGATGCGGTTGATAAATACGCCGTGTATCGCCGTCAGACCGCGCTCTTCAAGTGCAAACCTCACCTTGACATATAGCTGATCCTCCAGCGTTTCGGGAAATAGAATCTCCTTTGGCACACAGTAATCGGAAGCGTCAAATTCACCGTTTCTGTCCAGCCACTGATAGACGCAGCTGGAACGTATCCCGTTCATTTTGCCGTCGGGCATATATGTTTTCGCAAACTCGCCTATCTGAAAAATTTTTCCGAAAACATCCGCTTCGTCCAGATCGCGGTAATGCTCCCGTACCTGCCCGAAAACAGCTCCGTACATAAACGTATAGTGCGCTTCCAGATCATATTCGGTAAGCGGAATATATTTCTCATCTCCAACAGTCCCGGAGCTTATACAAAAATATACTGCGTCGCGCGCGGTCAGAATATTTTTTTCTCCGTCAATCATGCGATCCACGGCGCGGGCATAGTCCTCATAGGTCGAGAGAGGAACTTTTTTCTGGTATTCCCGAACGGAATCCATTTGTGCAAAGCCATAGCGTCTGCCGAATTCCGTGTCACGGTTCTCATTCAGCCAATTGAGGAGGAATTTCGTCTGCACCGCTTCCACATTCCTTGCCGACGCTTCCAGGCGTTTCAATGATTCGCTCCCGAGCCGTCCGTAGTCCGTTTTCATTATGCGGAAATTCCTCCCTCCACAAAAATTTGCACCGTATTTGTGCCAAATGTGCGCTGATACATCGTTTGCTCGCACATACTCTCGATCAGACGGATTCCCATATACGCGTCGTCATCTTCGGCATATGCAAGCGGGTTGAAGTCGCTTCCGCCATAGCGTATGCGGATACCGATCACGCCCTGCAGGAAATAGACGCGCAGGTCAAATTCGACGTCCCCCTCGTTTTTATCGGCGATCAGCGTCATAATTTCTTCCATCGCAAGACTGATGCGCATCGTCTGTTTGGGCGACATTCCGTTTTCACCGCAGAAGTCGGTTATCCTGCCGCTTGCGTCGCAGATATTCTCTGCGCTGCCCTCCACCGAAAAATTGATCACATTTCCTGATTGCTCGAGGGAGTTATCCAAAAGCAGAAAACGCGAACGGTTTTTATGTAATATCCCTGTTGCGATAAACCAGAAAAGCAATGTTAAAGCTTCTCCAAAAAACAAAAACAGCCACGGGCTTTGGCCAAAATACAGCAGCACAAAAAGGCTCGCGCAGGACGCTACAAATACCCTTAGAAATATGATCGCGTTCGACCACAGCGTTCGACCCGAAACATTGTAATAGCTTAAAAGAACGCCGTTTATAAGCGCGGGTATCATTCCGAGCGACATACAAACAAACGCAAACCGCAGTGGAGTATGCAGGCCATACGCCATTGAAATCAAATCCGCGCCAAGAATAATGATTGTGGAAAAAAGCAGGCTGTACGGAATACCGCTCTTTAATTGACGTTTCATTAAAAGCCGCGTGCTTTCGTTGTCGTGTTCTCCGTTGTAGATGCCAAGCATTGCCGAGGCAGCCTGCGGGACTCCGCTCGTCACGCTTTCCTCAAAGGCCGCGATACAGTTCACCGCCGTAAACGCCGCCACCGTATCACTGCCGCAATAGCAAAGTAGGAGTGTATTTATCACCGATACGCGCAGGGTCTGAAAGAGATTGTTCGCCGCCGACGGGCTGCCCGCTTTTGCGATCTCGGAGAATCTTACGCCCTCGCCCTTTACGCGAATTCCGAAAGGAAACCCGCTTTTTTTATCGCATAACCGCACGAACCCGAGCACACAAGCCGCCGCTGTTGAGAGCACGCTCGCCAGCCCCGCGCCGAACACTCCCATATCCAAAGCATACAAAAAAACCACATCCAGCAAAACGTTTCCGCCGCCCATGATCAGCATCATCAGCGTGACCTGCCCGCTGCGCCCGTCAAGCCGCAAAAACCAGAACGGTATGTAGATCAGTATTTTGGGAAGCGCTCCCGCGATCGTTATACTCGCATATTCCACAACCAAAGGCATTATGTTGTGATCCGGGCACAAAAGCAGCGACAGCGGTTTTAGAAACATCAGTCCGAATATCGTGATGAAAACCGAAACAACCGTACACCAAAAAATTGACATACGGTAAAGATCCTGTGCCTGTCCGTTCCGGTTTTTTCCGATCGCATCCGATGCACAAATCGCCGTTCCGGACACAAGGAACGAACCCGCGATACAGAGCACCAGATACACGGGCAGACTGAAATTTATGGCCGCGAGCGCGTTTGTTCCGAGCCGCTGTCCTACCAAAATACCGTCCGCCAAGATATTGATATTGCCGCTCAAAACGGACAGTATGCACGGGATAAGGGCTTTGTTATATGCTTTTCTGAGGAATTGCTCGTTTTGCTTAAGCTCCATCTTTACTCCGCTCCCCGTTTCGATTGCTTCTACGTCTTTTCCATCATACGCTCCCTATAGGCGCAAGGTTTTTCCAACCGTCAAACAGTGCCGTCAGCTTCTCGTAATAACCCTTTTGAAAAAACACACACTTCGCGGGGTCGCTGCCGAGCTTCTCGCCCGTGAGCGCCATTGCCAGAGCGCGGCATCCGCCGACGCAGTACTTAAAATATCCGCAGGCGGCGCACGTTTTGTTATGCTCGGCGAGAGTTTTGACGGTCGTGCATACCTCGTCGAGATATTTTCCGCTTTGCAAAAGCTTTTGCAACCCGTCTGTTTTGACATTGCCGAGAAGCTCTCCGCGCGCGTCATAGGTTCCGGAAAGCTGCATACACGGGTATACGTTGCCGTTGGCTGCAATGGCAATCTTCCCGCGATTACCCCGGCATACGGGCAAGCCGTCGCGGTACTCACCTTCGGCGCACTCAACGGGACGGACGCGAAACGCCCTGCTTTGCGGAAAAACCGTCAAAAACTGCCAGATATCGACCTCCATTTTGCGCGGTTCCCTGATATACTCCGCCGCGAAATCATACATCAGATTGTAATATTCTTCGATGCCAAGACACGCGTCACCCGCGTTTTCTTTCCAGCGCGGCGATTCTGAGGTGCGGATGACCCGCATTTCGGATATTCCCATTTTATCAAGCATCACCGCGGTAGGCAGCATTGCCTCGACATTTAAGCGGTGGACATTCGTCTGCACCTTAACGCGAAAGCCGTTCCCGAGACAAGCCGTAATCGCCGCAAGCGCGCTTTTTTCCGCGCCCTCGCGGTTTCTCAGCCAATCGTGATGACCGACGCCGTCAAAGGAAATCTTAATCAGCGCATCGCAGCCAATCTTTTTCAAACGGTCAAGCGTGTTTTGATCAATAAAGTGGCCGTTGGTGTTGAGTTCCTCGACATACATGCCGCGCTTGTATATTTCCTCGACAATCTCAAGGAAATTTCGGTGCAGCATAGGTTCACCGCCCGTTATCGTAACGGAGTTCACGCCGCATGTTTGAGCCTGTTTTAGCAGCGCCTTTGCCTCGTCGAGCGTCCATTCGCTCATAAGCGGCGCGTTGTCGGCGGCGTTAAAGCAATGCAGGCAGTTGTAATTGCACTTTCCCGTTATCGTAAAACTCACGGCGGGAAAGTAGCGGTTATCGCAGTCGAGATGTTGTTGCCATGCAGACAGGCCGCCGCCGTTATTGTCCTCAGAGATGAATCCCATATCGAGGAATTTTCCCGCAAGCGGGGCGTTTGCCTCGATCTCGGTTTTTCCGTCACACTTTAAAAGGAACTCAAACTCGTCCTTCCTTAAGCCCCTCGCATTGCGCACGCCCTTTATGTAGTACGCGTAAGGCACCCGCCGCCACGAGCGCAGCGCTATATTGGGATTTAATCGGTAACAGCCCATGCCACTCCTCTCCTCAAAAAATTATCCGAACTTTACGGTTCTGCTGTCTATACTGAATACGGCAAAATCCCCCCCGCAATCCGGGTGAGCGTTGCAATGATCCATCACGACCACCGCCAGATCGTTTTCACCCCGATTGTCGAACGCGCAGGACTGCCAGCCACATTTGTTGCACCTTGCGATATAAAACAAGGAGTCGAGAACGGCGCCGCCAGCTACTCCGTCGAGAGCGTCATCGGGCAGTTCGCCGCTTGGCGGCAAACCCTCCGCGGGATTTTGCACGGCCTTTTTTAAACTGTTGATCTGCATTTCGTTTTTCTTGTTGTTATCCATCATTTTCTCCTTTTCTGCGCTGCTCTTTGCGCGTCTGCCTCACTCTTTCTTTTCGATGATTGAGGCGGTTTATTTATTATTGTTGGCGGGATGATTGCAAAGCCACATTCCTTTTTCATAGCTCACAAAATCGCAGTTTTTGCAGATACCGGGAGCCTGAAGGTAAAGCAGTTTATACACATGGTTCGGACACCGGTGAGTACTCGGGTTAACCTTCTGCCCGCAGTATTTGCATGCCCAGTTTCCGCAGCCGTGACCTGTCGTTACCACCAATCTTCCGTCACCTTTATGACAGCCGCCGCCCGCCACGCTGTCAAGCTCATCGTCGGATAATCCTCCCGACTTGTTCATCTGCTCGAAATAGTCGTTCGCTTCCTGTTCGGAAAGCTCGACCTCATTTTCTTTCGCAAGCGCCATAAGCTCCTCCACAGAGTTCGCGGCTCTTGCCTTTGCCATAAGTTCTTCGTTAAAGTTTTCCATACTGATTTCCTCCGGTATTCATTCTCTATCTCGGTTTTTCCGTCACACTTCAAAAGGAGCTCAAACACGTCCTTCTTTAAGCCCCTCGCATTGCGCGCGACCTTTCATTTTTGTGCGTCTACTTCCCCCTTTCTTTTCGTGATTGGGACGGTTTACCTTTTGTTGGCGGGATGATTGCAAAGCCACAATCCTTTTTCATAGCTCATAAACTTGCAGTTGCCGCAAGTGCGCGGGGCAACCTTCATCTCCCAGGATTTGCCTTCCCAATTTCCACAGTGGTTACCTACCGTTATCTCCAATCTTCCGTCACCTTTATGACAGCCGCCACCTGCCACGCTGTCAAGCTCATCCTCGGACAATTCACCCGACTTGTTCATCTGCTCAAAATAGTCGTTCGCTTCCTGTTCGGAAAGCTCGATCTCGTTTTCTTTTGCAAGCGCCATAAGCTCCTTTGCAGAGTTCGCCGCTCTTGCCTTTGCCATAAGTTCTTCGTTAAAGTTTTCCATAGCGATTCCCTCCTGTATATAAAATTGTGGTACATACATGGTTTGACGCCTTCCTTCTTTGATACGAACAAAAACCGAATAAGTCTAATAATTTTTCAAGCCCCTGTTTTCGCCGTATCGTCAAGCCGTTGCCGCGCGACCAGCTCTGCGAAAAAACCGCCGTTTTTGATAAGCTCGTCAAATTTTCCATCCTCGATGATCTTGCCCTTGTCGAGGACGATAATTCTGTCGCACTGTTTGATCGTAGAAAGCCTGTGGGCAATCACGATACGCGTGCATTTGAGCCCGTCGAGCGATTCCGAAACGGTTTTCTGCGTGAGATTGTCGAGCGCGGAGGTCGCCTCGTCGAACATCAGAATCTTCGGTTTGGGCGCGATCGCGCGGGCTATCATGAGCCGCTGGCGCTGTCCTCCCGAAACGCCGCCGCTTCCCTCGGAGATGATCGTGTGCATTCCCATCGGCATACGGCGGATATCCTCCGCGATACCCGAAAGTTCGGCCGCTTTCCACGCATCTTCCATCGTAAGCCACGGCGCAGAGATCGTGATATTTGAAAAAATATCCCCCGAAAACAGCTTGCCGTTCTGCATTACAACACCGATGTTGCGCCTTAAAGATTTCAAGTCCACCGAGGAAATATCCTTTCCGTCGAAATATACGGCGCCTTTCTGCGGCGTTTCAAATCCGAGCATCAGCCGCATCAGCGTGGACTTTCCGCAGCCCGTCGCACCTACTATCGCCACATACTGCCCGGGGCGAATTTTCAGCGAGAGATCGTTCACTACGAGCGGCATATTCTTGTGGTAACGGAACGAAACGTTGTTCAGCTCAATCCCACCCGAAAGCCGCGTTATCATCTGCTTGCCCTCGGAGATCTCGGGAACGGTCTCCAAAATCGGCTTTACCATATCCATGATCGGTTTTATCTGCGCCACCGTAAGCGCTATCCCCGCCAGCGACAGAAACGCTCCCGAAACCATTCCGTATGCGGCGTTGAACGCGTAGTAATCCGCGACGGAAACGCCCGACGACACCGCGAAATAGTACATCACAAGTGTTCCCGCAAGCGATATGGCCGTGGAGATAACTCCGTTGATTTTGATGAACGCGGGCGGGTCGTAGCCAAGGCGCGCCTGCTCTGCGTACAGATTTCCCCAACGGGCGAACGCTCTCTTTTCCGCGCCCGAAAGCTTAATCTTTTGCACTCCCGAAACAAGCGCGTAGGACATTCCGCTTTCCTTTGAAGATAATTCCATCTGCCGCTTGCTGATATTCATCTGCACGAAAGCCGTGATCACCGAAAACGCCACCGTGGCCAAAGTAATCATAAGCGACGGTACGACCAGCGCAGGCGCGTACACGAAGATCTGCGAAATGTACACAAGTGAAAAAACCGAAGTCAAACCCGTGGACAGCACCGTGGACACGAGCATATTACAAAGTGAATTTATGTACTGCGCCCTCGCGGACAGCTCGCCCGAGCTGTAATTTTTGAAAAACTCGGCGGGCAGCGACAACACTCTTGACATAGCAGCCGCCTGAACGGTAACACTCATTTTCGTGTTGATTCGCGCCGTGATAAGCTGCTTTACGGCGTTTATCAGCATGGAGCTTATCGTGACGCAGACCATAAAGACAGTTACCGCGAATAGTAACCGCATGTTTCCGCTCTCGATAACGGTGGAAAAAAGCAGATTGTTCAGCTTCGGCGAGAGCATGCCAATCAGCGTAACACCGAGTGTCGCAAGCCCCGTCAGTACAAAATCCGGCGGTGACAACGTTGCGAGGATGTACTTCATCAGATCAGGGATACCAAGCTTTTTCAGCGGCAGGGGCTTATAAAAAGCAACCGCCTCTTCCTCAAAAAGCTCCTGATTTTTTCGATTTAGTTTCACGCGCTTTCCAGTTTCCGTGTCGGTAAAGCGATACCCCGAAAGCCCCGTGGGTATCAGCGCGACAATTCCTCCATCACTTTTGCGAACGCCCAGCATCGCGCCGACAGCATCTTTGTACCACCCTTTTTTGAGCATTACCGTGCGGCGCATTATGCCGTGCGGACGGAGCAGATATTCAAGCTGCTCGTTGCTGTCCTTAATACTATCGGGAATTTCCGACGTTTTGACGTGATAAAATTTTAGTATCTCGTCAAACGCGTTTTTCGCAATCTGCCGCTTGTCGTTCAGCGCGGCAGAAACACGGCTTCCCATGACTGCCCCCGCGATATTGACAAAGGAGTCCGCGAAAACGTCATCGTCATTTTGTTTGCGCTGCTTTATCTGTTCATCAAACCAACCCATTTGTCGCGCCCCCTTTATTCATTCGTAACAAGCGATGTATACACACCGTTTTTCGCAAATAATTCCTCGTGAGTTCCCCGCTCGATAACAACGCCGTTGTCAAGCACGATGATCTCATCGCAGTCGCGGATGGTTGATAATCTGTGTGCCACGACGATGCAGGTAATTCCCCTGTCCTTTATGGATTTCACGACCTCATATTCCGTTTTTGCGTCCAGCGCGGAGGTTGCTTCATCAAGTATGATGATCGTAGGGTCTTGCGCGAGAACGCGGGCAATCTCAATGCGCTGCCGCTGACCGCCCGAAAAATCCTTGCCTCCCTCGGTGATCTTGTAGTTGTAGCCGCCGTCGCGCTGCATAATGTCCTCATGCAGCTGCGCGTCTCGCGCCGCCAAGATCATCTCGAAATCCTCTATCGAGCTGTCCCACATTTTGATATTGTTCGCGATCGTGTCCTCAAACAAAATAATATCCTGATCAACCACGGCGAGCGAACCGGTAAAAACGCTCCTGTCAATGCTGTTGATCGGTTTTCCGTCAAACAGAATTTCACCGCTCCATGGCTTGTACAGTCCCGAGATAAGCTTCGAGAGCGTAGACTTTCCGCAGCCGGACGTACCGACAAACGCAACGCGGCTGCCCGTTTTCAGCGTTAGGTTGAAATCACGGATAAGCGGCTCGGCAAGGCGCGAGTATCCGAATGTGACGTTTTTTAGCTCCACATTCCCCGATAATTTGTCATACTCCGCGTCCTCGTCAACCCCGTCGTTATCGTAATTTACGTCGGTCGGGTATTCCATAACATCCTCGACGCGCTCCATCTGTGTGCGCATTTCCTGTAATGTCTGCCCCGCGGATATAAGCGTCTGCGCGGGCCCTGCGAACGAGCCGAGGAAGCCCTGAAACGCCATGATCATGCCGACGGTGAACCCGCCGTTTATCGTGAAATAAACGCCGAGTATGAGCACCGCGGTATTGGCAAACGCCGTCACGAAGGACGGTATCATTCCAAGGTATTGATTGAGCTTTTGGAATTTCACCTGCTGCGTGTTTACGCTCGCCTGATAGCCCGCCCATTTCTCGAAAAATCCGTTTTCCGCACCGCTTGCCTTGATCGTTTCTATCATCTCGATTCCCGCAACGGTAGCTCCCGCAAGCTTGCCCGCATCGCGCATTTGCACGCGCGTAATATTGATACGCTTTTTGGAAATAATCCGCGAAACGAAAAGGTTTATCACGATGGAAGCAACGCCGACAAGAGTAAGCGGCAGACTGTAGCGGATCATCACGACAAGATAAAAAATCATCATGATCGTGTTCAAGGCAAGGGGCGCTAAAGTCTGCACCAGGGACTGCGCGATAGACGCGTTCATCAACTGCCGCTGCTGAATATCTCCCGCCATACGCTGCGAGAAAAACTCCATCGGCATACGCAGTACCTTCCACATATATTCCGTGCTGCCGACAACGGAGAGCTTGCCGTTTATTTTCAGTGAGTAGACGGTCTGCACCCACCCCACGACAAGCCAAACCGCACTCAATGCCCCGAACGCAAAAAGAAAGGGCAAGAACCATTCCGGGTTTTCGCCCGTAAGCAGCCTGTCCAGAAAAATTCTTGAAAACGCGGGCTCGATCATCCCCATAAGCGAGCTGATAATCGTTGTCAGCACCACAAAAGCGACAGCCGTCCCCGCGCCCTTTAAGCGTTTTTTCGCAAACGATACGACGCTTTTGGGCTTGCCGCCCGGCTCGAAATTTTCCGACGGCGCAAACATCAGGCAAATTCCCGTAAACGACTTGTCGAACGTTTCCATAGACACACAATAGCTGCCCTTTGCTGGATCGTTAAGATATGCTTTGTTCCCCTTAAAGCCGTTCAGTACCAGAAAATGGTTGAAATTCCAGTGGATGATGCACGGAAACGTGCCGTCTTTCTTCAAGTCTTCGGGCTCGTAGCGATAGCCCTTTGCCATCAGCCCGTAGTTTCGCGCCGCCTTGAGGACGTTTTTCGCGTTTGAACCGTCGCGCGAAACGCCGCAGTCCGCGCGCACCTGCTCGAGCGGAATCCATTTTTCGTAATACGCAAGTATCATGGTAAGCGAAGCCGCGCCACATTCCAGCGCTTCCATCTGCATTACGACGGGGACTTTTGCCACCCGGCCTGTAGACGCCGCGCTGTTTTTTATCGGCTGCTTGATAGATTTTGTTGTACACATACAGCGCTACCTCAATTCAATATAAATGACATCGGAGAAACGCTTTCCGTCACAATCTCCGCCTTATATGTACCGTCCGAAAGGGTGGCGCCCGCCGTTACCCGATACAGCCAATCGCCCTCCGAAAATCCACCGAGATACAGAAGATAGTCATCCATATCCGCGCTTACGGAAATCGGCTGAGCGGAGACCTCCGACACGTACAGTGCATTCCCGTCAACGTTCACGGTCATTCCCGATTTTATTTTCGCAGCTTCCTCCTCGCCCACATAGCAGGTGAAAACGCCGTTTTCACAGATTCCCGCCGTTGCTATTTTGGTATCCAAATGCCCGAAGATCCCCCATACGCACACACCGATCAGCAGTGTGATGACCGCCGCCAATATCATCCAAACGCCCGGGTTAGATACGCGGATATAATCGTTCAATTGCTCCGGCGAGGAGACTCTCTCCATGCTCGCCTTGCGGAAAAGTTGTTTTTCCATACCGTTCCCCCGTTACTCGACCGTGAGGATATCCACAAATCCCGTGACCTCGAATACCTCCAAAATAACGTCGTTGACATTTCGTATCACCATTTTACCCTGCTTGTTCATGACCTTCTGCGCAGCCAGCAGAACGCGCAGCCCCGCCGAGGAGATATATTCCAGCTTCGCGAAATCCAATATCAGCTCGGTATTGTCGGCGATGCTCTGTTTTAATTCCGCTTCGAGCTGCGGTGCGGTCGTGGTGTCAAGCCTGCCCTCTAAAGCGACATTCAGCGTCGTTCCATCCAAGCTCTTAATTATGTTCATGTGCATTACCTCCAAAATACTATATTGATTTAAGTTTATCATATTGCGTTCAAATTCTTTCCTGCATTTTACGCCAAAAATCTGCATTTTACGAAATGAAAGGCAACAGTTTTGCCTGCCGGCTTCACTGTTTCCAAAACAAATTTGACTTCCAAACTGATACATGTTAGTATTAAACATTATGGGAGGATATCTATGTGTCTTGACATCGCCGTATGCGACGACAATGAAGCCGAGCTTGCCAAAATTACGGAGCAAATACACATGGCTTGCTCTGAGATGAATATCGCGGCGCAGATCCGGTCGTTCCGATCGGGGGAGGAGCTTCTCGCCTCGGACGCCGTGCGTGAGTGCGGAATTATTTTTATGGACATATATCTGGGCAGCATAAACGGAATAGACGCAGTGCGCAGCATTGCACCCGACAGTTCCCAAAACGTTGTTTTCATAACCGTCAGCACTGACCATGCCATTGAAGCGTTCAATCTCAATGCCGCGCACTATTTGGTAAAGCCGACAAGTGTTGAATCCGTCTCCGAGGCAATCAGGCGATGTATCCCCAATGCATCCGATGAGAACGAACCTGTGCTTGAAATAAAAACGGGTAAGATTACGGTTCCCATACCAATAAAAACTATACTGTATATAGAAGTTATGGATAAGTACTGTGTAATCCACACGGATACAAACACGTTTGAAACACGTTCATCGCTCGCCCTGCTTTACGAACAGCTCGACGACAGGTTTTTTATGAGGCCGCAGCAAAGCTATGTCGTCAATATGGCAGCGATAGAAAAGTTTAATTTCGACCGTATTCTTTTGCGCGGCGAAAAAGACATACCGCTGTCTCGAAAAAACAGGGCCAAGCTTCAAAAGCAGTATCAGAGTTTTCTGTTCAGATCGGCTAGAGGTGGAGGTATATGTTAAAATTTTTTTGGATATTAACGGATGACCTTATTACGATACTGCCGTTTGCTTTTTTATGCTTTTATCCGCTAAAAGGCTACAGCAGATTTTCCGTCAAGAAAACCGTTTTGCTTACCTCACTTGTCGTTGCGGCTGCGTCGGCGGCAGACGCGCTCGTTATGACGTTTTTTTCTGAACGGACGAATGACAGGGAAATTTTGAGTGTTTTAGGCAATGTCGTCTACATTACCGCCGTCATTCTTTGTTTCGCATGGTGCGTTTACGCGATAAAAGCGATATGGCAGAAAAAGGCGTTTGTTTTTTTATTCGTTTTATGCGGCGCACTGTTCACTGTGGTGCTTTCCAATTTCTTTTTGGGCATGTCCCCCACGGCGGAGGGTCAGCTTTTTTTCGCGAACTGCGACACGGTCATCTTCCGCGCTGTTGCGGAATGTATCGTCATACCGCTGCTGTGTTTGTTTTTTGGGAGATTTTATCTGCCGATAGAACGGAATATAGATAAAAAAGAATTGACGATCTTAAACGTTCCAATGCTTACATTGTTCGTTATTTTGTTTATCATTTTTACTTTTCTTGAGACTGAGGGTCTGTACGCAAATCCGTCGGAGAGCTTGCTGTATTTCGGCATACTCACTATGCTTTTCGTCCTCTGCACCGTTTTGTTCAGAATCTGCCGCCTTATCCGCGACAGGCAGGCAACGAGCGAAAAGCTGATACAAAGCCAATATCAGATGAATATCCGCGATGAGCAATACCGCCGTATCTGTGAAAACATTGAGGGAGTGCGCCGCCAGCGTCACGATATGCGGCATCACATGACGGCTCTGCGCTGCTTTCTCGAAAACGGCGATACAAAAAAGGCGATGGAATATCTCGACCAATATCTGGGAAATTGTCAAAATCAAACTATCATGATCTACAGCAAACATCCCGTTATCAATATGATCGTCAGCCACTACGCCGAACTGGCACGGGAACGAAAGATACCGTTATCGGTGCATATTCAGTTTTCCGACGAGCTGTCCCCCGATAAGTTAGCGATAGAAAACGTTGATATTTCCGTCCTACTTGGAAATCTGCTTGAAAACGCAATCAACGCTGCGTCAAAGCTTCCTGTGTCGGAGCGCGATATCAAACTCAATATTCTGCAACAGGGAAATATGCTCGCTGTTACTGTAGACAACAGCTTCAACGGCGAGGTTTTGCAAAAGGACGGCGCTTATCTTTCCACGAAACCGGGACACAGCGGTCTGGGGCTTTCCAGCCTTATGGACATTGCGGAAAAATATTATGGCGGGACAGAGTTTCGTCATGTGAATCACACATTTTATTCCTCGATCATGCTTAAGTTGGATTAACGGCGTTTGTTACTTATTAAGTTCTTGGCACGCTTCTTTGGCCTCGCGGTTATCAGCATACGGTACCTTGCGCTCGAACTTTTCCTCAATGCAGTAGACTTTCTCAAACCTCATCCCCCATCTACAGAATAGCTTGTGTTGGGTTTATCGGATGACACATCAGAGTTAAGTCTAGCATCCTTAAATGTGTTAAACTCTGTCTATTACACTGGAAATTATATATTTCGTTAGGTTTAGGCGTCTTAAATTGCTGTTTATTGAGTGACTCCTTTCAAATTACCGTTTATCGGGGAAATTTGCTTCCTCTCGAATTCTCGCTTACTAGGGTGGGAGACTTTCCTTCGAACTCCCCGATAAACGGTAATTTGATCATACGGAAATTTGATGATTTTCCGCATTCCACAACAATATTTGCGGTAATTTCAATCATGGCTTACAGATTATGCTGCTGTCATTGTATTACGGTATCCTGCTGGTACTTGCGTTTTCCCAGACATAAGGATGCCATAAAGATTTTTTTGACAATTATCATCTCTTTGTATCCTTGATAATATGATATGATTCTTTTCGTTAAATTTAAATGCAGTTACTACCCAATATATATGCTATATATAATTACTACCCAATATATAATCTATATCTATTTTCTGTAACATTGTCGATATTCTTTCGGCGTCATGCCTGTCACCTTTTTAAATGTTTTAAAAAAATGTTCATAACTGTTAAATCCAAGCAAATTCTGCGTTTCCGTAACTGAATGTCTTTCCTGCAACAGCTGTTTCGCTTTCGTGACACGCTGTAACACCGTAAACTGTTTCACGGTTGTATTCACATATTTTTTGAATATCCTAGCAGCATAATCATGATTCAGAAATAAACTGTCCGCAACATCTCCTACCGTAATATTTTCACGCAGATGTGTGTTGATATAGTTCATCATGGCAGAGACAAGTCCGGCCGTCCCCTGCGCCGGCTCATTCTGATATTCCGCCGCAGTTCTCAGATTGCTGTTTATCATCCGATGTATTCCGCTAAGCACAGAAAAGAATATCTGCAATTTTTTAAATTTATCCGAATTATTGCATTGTATCAGAGATGAAAGTTGATTCATAAGTTCTTTTGCATCCTCCTCCTTTACATGAAATACGAGAGGATTTTGCGCATCCTTAAAATAGGCATATTTTTCATCAAAATCTTTCCCGATAGTATGTTCCAGCCACGCAGTGTGTATAGTCAGGATATATCGCTCATAGTTCAATGATTCTGGTGCAATCACCTTGTGTATACAGTATGCCGGAATCAACAGCAGCGTATTTTTAGGAAAAGGAATGACATTGCTCCCCAGTAGAATATTGGGCACATCCGTCAGATTAAGATAGATTTCAACCGCGTTATGCGTATGCGGCGGCATGGTAAAAATGCCGTTCTCCGTCTTATGCACAATCTCAAACGTTTCATAAAATTCTTCATACAAAACATTCTCTGCTCTGTCCATATCACGTTCCCTCCACATAAAAAACGGCTGAATATCATGAATTATTTTCTCATATCCTGATGTCACAAATTACAATTTATCGGTCAGTTTTACTTC
This sequence comes from uncultured Roseburia sp., assembly GCA_947567625.1. Lineage (GTDB taxonomy): Bacteria > Bacillota > Clostridia > Lachnospirales > Lachnospiraceae > Roseburia. The sequence goes on from CANONN010000020.1 coordinate 29,933, forward strand.
CTCTCAAATTACCGTTTAACAGATGCCCATTCTGTGTTCAAATTTGCATTTATCAGGTGCCTCATTCTGTGTTTTCGATGAGACGCTCTGAAACTTTCACGTCCACTGTGCGAAAGCGGCATAAAAGGGATAGAACATTATGGCATCCGACACGACAGCGACGAACGCCAAAACGATATTGGAACAAACGTATATCCCCTTTCATCACCGATAACACAAAAACATTATAGCACAAACAACCGTTTGTGCCATAATGTTTTCTTTCATACAATCAGACTATTTTTCCCGTTTTTACTACTTTTTGGTTTGCCGCAATTGGATTACTTTTTAATTACCAGCTTTACTGCCTTGGAGGTTGCCGCCTTATAATTTTTATCTGCTTTCACGGTCGCTTTCACATAATAAATACCCGTTTTCTTAGGCGCCTGCCCCGTCTTCGCTGCTCCCGCGTTTTTCTTTGTCGTTTTCGTCTTGCACTTTTTATCTTTGTAGTAAGTATACGTTACTTTCCCGGTCGACCCTTTCACCGTTGCCTTTTTAACAGAAACAGCTTTTCCGGTATAACGGGCGGTCCGCTTCTTTAATGTCACTTTTGACGCCGCTTTCTTTATCGTCAGCTTTGCCACATTGCTGACAGCCGCGGGATGGCTGGCGTCCGCCGCCACACGCGCCGTAACATAGTAAGTTCCGGCATATTTGGGCGCCTGACCTTTCCCTGCCGCACCGCTGTTTTTCTTTGTCGTCTGCTTTTTACAGGCGGCATCCGTATAATAGAGATAAGTAACATTTCCCGTCGAACCGGTTACTGCAGCCTTTCCAATCGTTACCGCATTCTTGTTGTACGTGACGGTTTTGTTTTGTAACACAACGGTTGTCTGCCCTTTTGCACCCGTGCTTTCCGATGTCCCGGTCGTTTCACTGTTTCCTGCCATACCGCCCTGCTCGCTTGATTTTGTCTCGCTGTTTACGGTATTTCCCGCAGCATCATCTGGCTGTCCCGGTCCTGTCTGACTGTCTTGCGCATTCTCTGTCGAGCCGCTTGATCCTGTCCCGTTTCCTCCAGTGCTCTCGCCTGATTCACTCGTCCCTGACTGGCTTCCTTCCGTGTTCTCCGTTGACTCACTCGACTCACTTGAACCCGTCTGGCTTCCTCCCGTGCTCTCCGTTGATTCACTCGACTCACTTGAACCCGTCTGGCTTCCTCCCGTGCTCTCCGTTGACTCACCCGACTCACTTGAACCCGTCTGGCTTCCTCCCGTGCTCTCGCTTGACTCACTTGATAGGTCCGGTTTTTCGGTGTCGGGCGTATCGTCCGCTTTTCTGGTATCAACATCCAGACGGATGGCATCATAGATGTTGCCCGCATAAATCGTATAATCCGAATGTTCCCATGGAGTCACATTATCCTCCTGATAAGCCGGATGGTCATGGGTCAGCAGAATCACGTTTTCTCCTTCTTTTATCAAAGATGCATCAAATTCGATTTTGACTAGCTGATTAATACCGACCAGCCCGCTACGTCCGACACTTCCATCCGTGTACAAGGATACTACGGCTGTGTCATCACTTTCTGCAACAGATACCGGTTCACTGTTTACGGTCACCTGCCCTGCCGTATTCACGATATTAGTTCCATTGAGTGTCGCACGGATGCTCCCGAAGCGGTTTCCACACACATTGATTAACAAGGTACCGGTTCCTTCTGCGTAAGCGGCGCCGCTGTCAAATCTGATCTGATAGGGTGCAAGCTCGTTCCCTCTCCAACGGGAATCCTCTTCCTCCATGGGAATCGCTCTTGCCGCATCATATTTTACTTTGCGCGTCTCCTCGTCAAAGTAAAACGCACCGTCATAGTGTTCTTTGTGCCCCGCTGTCCGGCTCGCCATCTGCACGAAAAACCAATCCTTTGATTCATCGCTTTCTCCTACTTTAAAATCAACGCCATCCGGGAAAAGCGAATGGAACAGAAGGTGGGAACCCCAATACCGGCACGGATACGCGTAGGCATATTCCTCGGCCGTTTTGTCCGGAATGCCGATTGTCCAAAGTGTCTTACCGTAAATCGGGTCATCCCATGTAATATTCCCCAGATCTTTCGCTTCATTTTCTCCGATTACGATATTGTGCTCTACATACTCATCCATGATTCCGTTGACATTGATATTCAATTTGTAAGTGCCCGGAATGATATTCTTAATTTCAAATGTTCCGTCCTGCTTCACCGGTGCATAAAATTCATAATAATCATTGTCCAATGCCCAGTATTTGCTTCTCTCATCCGACAAAACGGCCCAACCGATCGAATTTTCCCCGGTTCCGTCATCCGTAACAGTCAGGTCATTTGTGATCTCCCTGTTGATTGTGCCGTTCTTCACGGAAAAAGTTCCTTGTAAACTGCCGCGCGTTGCTGCCGCATACTGCTTCGGACAATCCTCTGCATTAGGATATTCCTCCTCCGCCATCCAGTTGTACGGCCACTTTTCCACTTCTTTTAATGCCTGTGCATAAGTCTGTGTATATGCCTCTTCCTTGGAAGAAATGCTCTCGTCGGTGGTCGCATACCACATCACGGGCCCGTACACTTTCTGATAGCCCTCCTCGACATCCACGCCTTTTGTCCCGTTATGTCCCGTCTCAAGATGCCAGCTGACGATAAACGTACTGCCGGGTCCGCCATGGACATCAATATCCTGTTTTGCGTAACCGCCTCCTGCCCAGTCTCTGCTTGGTGTCAGCAGGGAAAGGCCGCCCTCGTCGCTGAACGCTCCGATCATAATATTGCTGTACTGATAGGAAAGATTGTTATATTTTGTAAAAATGCTTCCATCGTTTAGTACATAAGTAGAATCAAACAACATTCCATGCTCGCCACTGGCTTCCGCTACATCTTCCTTAAAATCTCCGGGACCCGCCATCTTAACAAGCTGTCCGCCGATCTCGCCGCCCTGAACCACACTATACGGCAATCGGTCGTAATCAAACTTCATCGCGTACCTTGACTGTCCGAAATTAAAAGTTCTGCCGTTTGCAATATCCTCATCGGAGTAATTTTCATCAAGAATCGCGTACATATAAAGTCCCGGGGAATCCTTTTCCAACACAAATCGAAAATCCAGGTCAATCGGAAGCGTATTATTGTCATCCTTTTTCAGCCTGATTTCTTTCACGGAAACCTCGCACAAATTATCGGTCTGTCTGATAATGCTACCCGTACAATTCTTCAGGGTCATCTCCTGTTTCCCGTCCCCAACATGCCCGCTGTCCGTATAGTTGAGCAGATAGGAACCGTCGCCGTTGTCACCGCATATTTCATTTCCTTCTTTGGTGTAAAACTTCCTGATGACGGCTTTTTGTTTATCAATAACAACCTTGCAGTAATCATTCTTTAATGTATATGTGTCTCCGTTGTCCTCTAAAATGACTTTACCGGTCTGTCCGAGCGGTTCGATCTCCGGTTCAAATGTAAACGGTGTCGGATACCCGTGCGCCGTGATCTCATCAAGTCCAAATGTCGCTGTCTGGCTGCTGTTTACAGAAAACGAAAACGCTCCGACCTGTCCCGACGCATTGTTATATCCAAACGCCTCCGTCGTCTTGCCGATTGTCTTTCCTGTTGCCGCATCCGTAATTTTAACGGTAAAAATCTTTAATTTGTTATTAAATTCATATTTGAAATGCACCCATCCTCTGTTCTGGAGGTTTGCAATCTTTGTATTGGTGGCTCCGTTATAAAAATAAACATCTCCATTCCAGCTGATATTTCCGCGTATCGCAATATTTCCTGTATTTACGGAATTTGAGTAGGATGACAAACCGATACCGTCCGACGCTTTCGTAAAAAGAAAATCATACTCAATCCAGCCGGTCTTTGACATTCCGGTCAGCACTTTTCCAATATATCTCGGATCATTTCCTTTTGCGTCCACATAATAATAAGAACGTTCTCCTTCTGTCCGAATACCCCTTTCGCCTGACTCTGCCGCGCCGTCCACAATCTTTCCCGCAGTGGCCCACCCGTTCGGCAGAGCGCTGTCGTCTAACTGGTCTGCATCATCAAAACTTTGGGCATAAAAAACCGTTTCCTCTTCCCCTTCCACCGTTTCGGCAACTGTGACATCCGGCGTCTCCGGCTGCTCTGATTCCTCCGGCTGCTCAGAACCATCCGGCTGTTCTGATTCTGCCGGTGTTTCCACCGCTTCCCTCACCTCTATATTATCTATCCCGATGATGCCTCCGGTTTCCTCCATACTAAAAGAAAACGCACCTACCCTGCTGTCATCTTTATTGTACGCAAACACTCCCTCCGTTTTTCCAAGTATCGTTCCGTCTTCCGCGGTAATCTCAACCGTATAGGCGCTTATATAATTGTCATATGAATACTTAAAATGCACCCATCCGGCATCTTTAATATTCGCAACTGTTATCTTACTGTCACGATTAAAAAATGTTACAGCTCCGTCTTTCGTGATATTTCCTCGTATCGCAATGTTTCCCGTGTTCACCGCAATCGGATAGAATGACAGTCCCATATCCTTTGCGGGAGATGCCTGTTTTAAGTTGAAATCATATTCTATGATTCCTGTATGCGGCGCTCCTGCCAGCACCATTCCAAAATACTTGGGTACGCCGGTTGTCGCATCTACGGAAAAGTAGGAACGCTCCCCTTCCGTTTCGATGCTCAAATTTCCTATTCCATCCCCGACTGCCCCCGCCGTTCTCCAGCCGGCAGGGATTCCGTTTTCATCCAGCACATCCGCACTGTCGAAATTCTGACGGTAAAAGACATCCTCCGCGTCCGCTTTCCATTCCGTTACTTTTTCCGCAGCCTCCCCGTAATTCTGACGGTCAAAGACGTCCTCTGCGTCCGCTTTCCATTCCGTTACCATATCGGCAGCTTCCCCATAAGCCGCCGATACATTGGTTGGAAACAGGCTTGCTCCAACCAGACATGCTGCCAATATTGCCGCAATCATACGTTTCTTCATAGTTTCACCATACCCCTTCAAGAGACAAACAACAAAACCCCCATCGTTACCATGTGCGCCAGCCTTGTCAAACCTCAATTTATTTCATCTTCTTACCGGTAATTGACATTTTCTTCGTCACACCTGCTTTCCTCAATAACGGTGCATATTTTGTCTTCTGTTTCTTTGGAACCGTAAACTTCGCATTCTTCTTAATGCCTTTGAATGCATTCGCTCCAACTTTTTTCATTTTATTGGAAGTGATTGTCACTAATTTCAGGTTCTTGTCATCGCTGAATGCCTGCTTACCGATTGTCGTCAAGGCTGACTTGGAAGTCGTACCGATTTTGACCGTATTAAGTTTGGTACATCCTGCAAATGCGCTTGCACCGATGGTCTTAACACTGTTTGGAATCGTTAATTTCTTAAGTGATGTACATTTCTGGAAAGCGCTCGCCCCTATGGAAGTTACTTTGGATGTTCCCTTGAAAACTACTTGTTCTAACTTCGCATCACCTTTGAACGCGTTCTTCCCAATGCTCTTAACTCCGGTACCGATCGTGACGCTCTTTAATTTTTTAAAGCCGGTAAACTGGTTTGGTGTAATGGCACTGATATTCTTACCTATCGTTAATGACGTTATCTTTGTCTTGTTTTTGGCAAATGCGCCGGAAGCTATTGATGTTACTTTGTATTTTCTGCCGTTCGCATCCGTAATTGTGTCAGGAATTTTGACCTGTACAGCCTTTGTTCCCGTAAATTGCACGGTTCCTTCACCCGTCAGCGTATAGCTGTTGTTGTCACCCGCATCGATCGGGTCCCCTTTCTTTGGGGTTTCCGAAACAGGCATCTCACTGTTCGCTCCACCCGGCTTCTCATTATTCGTTTCACTCGATTTCTCACTGTTGTTCTCACTTGATTCGATTTCGCTTCCCGACTCGCTTGATTCGTTTTCGCTTCCCAACTCGCTTGATTCGTTTTCACTTCCCGACTCGCTTGATTCAGTCTCGCTGTTTCCATCATCAGGCGTATCATCTCCCTTACGCTCGCCAAGATATACGAACTCAAGGCCAATGAGCCTTGCCGTAATTCCGTCCTGGGCGCCATCCCATTCATCATTGAACAGTGTGATAGAGAAAACACCAAGTTCTATATCTGCATTTAATGCGCTTACGTCACTGATTACATCTTCCGAAGCTCCAACAGTCACTGTATAAACACATTCGCCGGAACTTCCAAACTGATTGCCACTTGAAGTCTGTGTATAAACGGTTTTTCCGTCCACAATGGCTACGGCGTCATTCGTAGATTCATCCGCCTGCAGACCGTCTCCAAAATAGAATTTTGTTGTATTTGCACCCTCCTTTGAACCTGTGTATACATAAACCATATATTGTCCGGCCGGAACATCCGCCTTAAAGGTGTATGCCTTACCGCCTGCCCCATATACCCAGTCACGAAAATATGCGCCGCCGCCGCTCGTAAAGCCGGAATCCACCACACTGGTAAAGCCGTAATGCTGTAAACCGTTGTCGTCCACATGATCCGCATAGAGCATGGTTCCGAGCCCAAGCTCCGGCGCCTCATGGGCCATGGTTACGTCAGCGGGGAGAAACTCCTTTATTAATACCTTATCATTTACCTGGGCAGGAGTCGTTTCATCTTCCGCCTCAGGCCCGAAATCAAGTGCGACTTCATAGGCAACGGAACGTTTCTTCAAGCTGTCATAAGCGTCTCGCAGCGCTTTATAGGCTCCCGTTATCACGGTTTCACTCTCTGTTTCCTCAATGGCAGCAGCCTTATCGTAAGCCGTCTTGTACGCTTTCCACGAAGATACGGTATACTCTGCTTCCTTCTCAAGCGCTCCTGCCGCCTCCGCTATCAGCTCCTGCAATTCTGCATGGCTGAACGTCTTTACCACGAGAGGGAGAGACTGCTCTATCGTCATTCCATTGATGCGATTTGCCGTTGTAATTGCCACCCGCGCTGCTTCCTCCAGAGTAAAGGTCGCATTTACTGTCGCATACTCTGCCGCTTTCAGTGATACCGGCTTAGTGCTTGCCAACATCGTGCCAACTTCTGAAGCGCCCATATATCCCTTATATATTACGGCGCTGAAATTGCTCCCGGCATCCTCGTCACCCGTAAAGAACGTTACATGAATCTCACCTGCCGGCAAATCTGCATAAAAAACTAACGGTTCGTTGTCTGCACCCATCATAAAATCTTTTAACATCAAATCGTCTAATGTTCTGACACGCCCATTTGCCGTTTTGAGCAGCCCATAACCTTTTTCTGCCGTATACAAGCTATCCTCGCTTGCCGCATTTACGCCAATCCAACCCATTGCGGTTTCCTCCGCAGCTACCGTATAGGTACAATCAAAATATTTAGAATATACTTCGGTCACACTGGCCGTATCCACCTCCCGCAGACAAGCCCCAATCACATCACGCACTGCCTGAACTTCCGCTTCAACATCTATGGCCTCTTTTACTTCTATATATTTCTCCATTGCCGCCTTTAGTAAGCTTCTGCTGGATTTCGAATATGCTGTGTCGTCCGCTTTCGCCGACGCGAGTAGATACATTTCATCACCCGCCGACGTATCAATCAGGGGCATACCTTCAACCCCGTCAAGCGCTTCTTCTACCTGCTGCAGTCTGTTTATCAGCGCGGCGTCCCAGTCCTCTGATGTACTTTCATCCTCAAACATGCCTGTCTTGATTAACATCGCTGCAAGAGCCGTATCCACCTTCGCCCATTTGTCTGCATCAAATTCCTTTTCGTGCGCGCCGGCATCCGCCGTCTCATCACTGTAAAGAGACTTGCTTTCTACCGAAATGCTTTCGGCATCTGCGTCATTGCAGTGAATCGAGACATTATCAACGAATACGCTGCCCATAGCTCCCTGTGCGGCGCTAATGAAAATACTTTTCAACGCTGTCGCGCTGTCGGTGACAAAGTCCACCTGCCCATCATAAATAACGCTTTGATCTGAAATGCGTTTTAATTTGACATCTACCTTCTTTGCAGAGAAATCAATCGACGCTATCAGGCGTAGCCATCCTGTCGTATCACGCGTACCGCCGTACGTGCTATGTTCCGGATTACTGGTATTCCAGCCTTGATTGTCACCATAATTTAGTTTCTGTGTACTCGCTTTTTTTACAATGGCATTACCATCGCTGTCCTCCTGGCCGCCATTCACTGCAAAGGTCTGCCACCATCCGCCTGTATTGTTTCCATCGCCGGTGTCATTTGACGCCGTAATCGTTAATATCTGACTGACATCCGCCAACGCGTCTTTTTTCCCTGTCAGCTCTGCGTTGACGGTTTCGCCCAATAAGGAAAAATAGGATTCCAGGCCGGCGCCGCTGGGAGCATCCATCCTAAGATCTAAGGACACCGTTATATTTTCCCCCTCCCCTGCCGTAAGTTCAATTGCCTGTGCACTAATTCGGCTGTCATTATTTCCGGCTGCAGTGGCAACTCCATATATATGCCCGCTTTTATTTGAGTTGGCAGCCGCCTTATCCGCTTCCCAATGTTCACGGGACGAGTTGTTTTCGTCAAGCAGTTTAAAATTATGTTCCCCGCCTTCAAAATCCTCCGACCATAACAGTGTACCGGTCGCTTCATCGGGATCCGCAGGTTCCGGCTCCGGTATTTCCGATTCGTCTTCATCCGCCGGAAGTTTCCAATCATCCTCTGTCTCCTTTTCATGATCATCGGACGGAATCTGTGTCACTGCTCCCGGAGCCTGGTCCATAGGCTTGTTTGGAATGGTTACATATTTCCAGTTCGTATCGCTCGCATAGTAGTAATCCGTATACGGCGGCTGGCTATACGACGAATTTTGGGCCGCTACGCCTACACGGTATTGCGGATTCTGCATCAACGTATAATTCTTGTGCCCGGATACTTCCGTGCTCATGTAAATTCTTAATGCGCTCGAATCCAGTGTCCGGATCAGTATTTCGTCTCTGGAATCACCGAACAAATCCGCCATAAGGTCAGGCGTACCTTTTGTACCGTTTACCCCGCATCCCTTCAGGGAAATAAAATCATATCTTTCCCCATTCTTGCTGCCAAATACAACAACATTATCATTATTTCCCGAGCCGCCAAAGAACTGAGTCGTCATATCCGCGGCCCAGCGAATGTTCATATTCGTTCCGGTGCTGCGGTTTGGAAGTGCAACCTGTTTTCCGTTTGCAGCATAACCTGTTGTGATTTCGATTCCTCTCACATCCGGCATCACATCACCGATCATCAGACGCGCAAAATCTTCCGTCCCGGGCTCTCCAAATATTACCGTGTTTGTTCTTGCATCACGAAGCGCCCAGTTATAAGGAGCCGCCAGTCCGCCCTCAAAGCAGGATGCGATCTCAAGCCCCGGACGGTCGGGATTGATGTCCGTAATATGGATGGCATCGCCATGCCCATATTTCGCAAGCCCTCTGGTCGTTTCCGGATCGTCGTTTCCGCCGTCCAAATAATCTTCCCCGGAGTCATAAAGATACAACTTTTTCGTTTCCATATCATAAGAAACGATTGCGCCGCCGTTAATAATATCCTGACGACCGTCAAGATTAATATCGGCTACTGCTATATAGTGGTCTCCCTGTCCGGCAAGTTTTGCAAATTCACCGGTTCCATCCATGCCATGAGGCCCCGCGTTAAACGGATTATCCATCACCGTCCAGCCGGAATCAATACTGCCTGCAACCGCAAGCTTTCTCTTTCCCGCTTCCCTCACGACATGATAAGCGACCATAGTAGTCCTCGTGTAGTAACCACGTCCCATGATACAGGAAGGCGTCTCGCCGTCCAGATAGGCGACTGCCACGTTAAAACGGTCACAGCGGTTGCCCGGCTCAATGTTAGTCATAGCATAGTCGCCCCAGAGCATACCGTCGTCTTCACGCCCATAATACCAATCCTGCGTATCCAATTCCTCTCCCGTCTCACAGTCAAACAGGGTAATATACTCCGGACCGGTAATAATGTAACCTTCCCAAACATTTAAGTTATGCTTCCACATCCTGTACTGGTAATGCTGTAGGAAGTAATCGGCAAGGAGTGTGGCCTCCTCCTCTGTATATGGGTTTTCCACGGATGCACTCTTTAAGGCAACACCGGAAATGTCCAGTTTGGTCCCGTCCTTATCAACCGCATAATCCGCTACTTCGTCAACAAATACCGTCTTCATTAACGGGCTGTAGCTTACCCCGCTCTGTACATAAGAATATTGTAAATTTCCGTCCGCATCACGCACACAGACATTGACTAGGGTCACCCCGTCATAATACTTTGTTATATAATGACGCAGCTTCTCTGCCTCGGTCTCAACAATATTATTTTCCGCTATGACTGCTTCAAGGCTTGCCAAATCCTTGTTTTTGTCACCGGTTAATGAAACCGCCACATTTCCGGCGGACGTCTGTATCCCGGTATAAAAGTTACTTTCACTCCACTCATGGGAAACAGAAAACAGATCTATCAAATTCGTACCCCAATGGCCGTCAATGGCATCCGCCACCGTCTGTCGATTGGAATATCTGCTCCAGACACCCCAATCCTGAAACATGTCGATCAAATAATCCCTATAATCCGAAGCGGAACATACATAATTGCTCTCATCTGTTACACCTGCCGCTGCATCATCCGCGGGAATCGTGATATAGTTCTCCTCTTCCACTGCCAGCTTACCGTTTTCTTTCACATTCCGGCCATTCTCATCCAGCTTATAGCGGGTCATCTTGCTGCCTGGCGCAGTCTTTACAATAAGTTCCGCTTTGCCGTCCCCTTCATAATCAAATGCGCCCATCTCGGTATAATGGGAACCGGAACGGATATTTACACCAAGGTCCAGTCTCCAGCGAAGGGTGCCGTCCAATTCATAGCAGTCTATATACTGTTTTCCGGTATACCCCTGCGTGGATACATCCGTCCCGTAGGTGGGGTCCCACTCGACCAGATATTCGTATTCACCGTCATTATCCACGTCCACCACGGTTGTATCTTTCGCGCTATAGGTAATCTCTGCGCTTGCGGAAGTATATCCGACTTCCGCCTGTGGTATATTCCCTAAATTTGTTCCTAAAGACAACTCCGCGTCCGTAAGTCCATATGTCTCGCCAATCGTAGTTTTGTCCGGCTGCTGTAACGGGATTTCCAGATATGCGACATTCTTCCCCGCATTAAACATGATTTCTTCCTTGAATATCGTATAATCCGTTATCGTCCCTTCTTCGTTCTCGCTTCCGTCCGCGTTGACTGGAACTATCTTGTAAGTGTCATCTTTTAAAATAGTCCTTCCTTCATCAAGATAATTCGTGCTGTTCTTCACGGTAGCGATCTTCGTATATCCGGTCCCGGCATTATTTTTCCGATAAACATTGAAGTTTGTTCCGGTCAATCCTGTCTTTGTATACCCGCCGTCAAGATCATCTGTCAAAAGCCGCCAGTTTAAGAACACCCCGTTGGATACTGCCGTAGCGGTCATACCGCGGCCAAGTGCCTCAAGCTGCGTCTCATAAGATACCGCCGTTGGCGACATGACGGCTTGCGTCTGTGTCTCTACCCCCATTTTTTCTGTCACAATCGCAACTTTAAAGTACAAATTATGAAAGGTGGACATTTTTACTTTGAATGTAACGCTGCCGCCCGATTCCTGCACATCCGCTATCGGTATGGTACATTGCCCTTCATCATACAAGTTATTGCTTTCCTTATCAAGCAGCTGGAAAATAGTAGTCGGTTCGTCCGTATCCGCCCAATAGACATTGTAACCGATCAGTCTGTCTCCGCCTTCCGTTTCCTCGGCGGTCATCTGGTAGGCATTCCACTGAAGCGTTATATAGTCCGTACCGACTTCCGCAACAGTAAGGCCTGTTACATGTCTTGCACCTTCCATCGCGTTATATGCACTTTTTAATGCTTCTTCTGCCACCGCATAATCGGCCACGGCGTGTTCGGCTTGCTGCAGGTCCTTTATGGCAGTTTCTACCTCTGTCTTCCAGCCGGCTCCTGTATCAGACGCTGATACGGACAGCAGGCCTGTTCCCACTTCTCCGGCCATCATAGCTGCGGCAATTACGATTGCCCCAAAATGGCGCCCGAATCTCGAGTAAAACCTTTGACTCTTTTCATTCATTTTACAACACCCTCCTTTTTCGTTTTATTTTTCAATCTATATTATTGACGCTCCATATTGTTACCACAGATTAATTCCGCATCGTAGTGACCTAATGTAAGAACATTGTCATACTCTTTTTCCGAGAGCACACCAAAACCCTTTCCTTCCAGAGGTATCTCAATGGTTCGCCCGGTCGTGTTCACATAAAAAGTCTGCCCGTCGGCAATCACTCTTGCCTGTATCCCCTCCGGCACACGCAGGCCGCTTTGCAAGCCAAGATCAGGCGTCAGCTTTGTGATCAGCCATTTTAATAACGCAACGTTTGTTTCGGCCGCCACATAATATGCTTTGCCTTTCCCGTACTCGTTTACCGAAACCGCACACAAATCTTTGTCGGGAAATGCCGCATACGCCGTTGCGGTTTGAAGTTCCAGCTCTTCATAATAATCTACGTCAATATAAAATTCTTCATCTGACGCCACTCTTAACAATTCATGTTTTCCGTTCTCATCCTCCACACATTTCGCATCTTCCGAAAACTCCATCCATTCCGCGCCCGTTCTGTTAAATGCGGCAACGCGAATACCAAACACATCTTCTAAGCGGCCGGGTCTCGGTGTGGGAAACGCTTGGCTATGTTCATCGACTACAGCGGAGTACGCCGTCATAATAACCGTTCCGCCATCTTCTACAAAGCTGCGGATGGCACCCGCCTCTTCCTCCGACATCAGAACATACTGCGGCAGAATCAGCAGCTTGTAGTCATGCTTCCTGTTTTTCAGGCTGATTACATTATAATCCCGGTTCAGATGAAAAAAGACTTTCTGGATTTCCGTCTTGGTGTGGGAATAAGTCTGTTTATAATATCGGGTGCCATATTGCACCACATAATCGTTATCATAACTATACGCCACGGCCACATCGGGAACTGGAACATATGGAAACGCATATTCCTGAAGCTTCTCCATATCCGCGGCAATCTGCCGATATTCCTTATAATTGACGGTCGGCAGTCCGTCGTGCCCTAAAATACCGGAAAGGTACTGTTCTTCCCCCGCCAGCATGGTACGCCATGTCCATCCCAAAATCATCTGCGCCCTATTTAACAGGCAGAGCATTGCCATCATCCGCACCGCGCCGTAAGGACCATGATGCCATCCCTCGCTTCCCGACTGAAATTCGAGCAGCCACATGGGTTTATCCGTTTCCGCAAGTCTTTGATGATAAATACTCATCATGGACTGGTATTTTTCCGAAACCTGATATCCCGGATAAAATCCCATGCCGGGAAAATCTACAAATTTGTCATAAATACTCAAATAGTCGAAACCGTTTGTCTCGAATTCCGCATAATGGTTCGAGGAATGTGGAACGCTGATTCCACAGCTTTCCACCGTTTCCTTTAGCTTTATCTTGAAATCTCCAGTCACATCGGCAAAATAGCGGCGCATGTCAAGCCATGCCTCAGGCGCGCCCAGATACAATTCGTTTTCCGGGAAAACCACATCATCAAAAGCGGTCAGCCTCCTGCACCAGCGTCTGGTCGCCCATGCATTGTTTAACTGCTCTACCGTTTTGTATTTGTGCTTTAACCACTGTATAAAACGCTGTCTGCTCTGCGGGGAAAAAGATTTTGCTCCGCTTCCGATTTCATTGCACAAGCCAAACGCAAACAATCCGGAATGATTTTTATAACGATTTACCAAAACTTCCGCAAAACGCAGCGCATAATACTGGTACGCGGGGTCGGCAACATCTTCCATATAACGGTGGATGCTTGGCTGCATCCCGCCGCCTTTGCTGTAAATATTACAGCCTGGACACAGCTTATGCACCCATACTGGCGCCGGGCGCATAGACACGTCCACCACTACGCCGATGCCCGCTTCGGCAAACAAATCCATACATTCGTCAAACCATGCAAAGTTGTATTGTCCCTCCTCCGGCTCGAAACTGTCCCAGCACAAATGCCCGACGCGCACCGCGCTAAAGCCTGCCTGCTTCATTAACGTGATATCTGTTTTCCAACGTTCCTTATCCCAGTCATGGGGATGATAATTTGCCCCGATATAAAGCGCCATTTTCCCTCCGTTCTGAAGTATCACAAAATTCACTTCCAGTTTCTTATTCTAAAATTATAGCAAAATCTACCCTCTTTCAAATGGCTCAAATCCACTAAATGATGTCAAAAAATGTTTTCGGAACAGGCAAAACCATTGCCAAAAAGGTAATTCGGACTTATAATAAATGCATGAATAATATTACGTTTAAAAACATTACTCTCAATCTTGTTCTTGCATTGCAGGCCACGCATGAGAAAGACTGGTATGAGAGCAAAAACAATGAATATTACGATTTATGGGTCGTGACAGAAGGTGAGTTTCACGTAGAATATCAGGGAACATCATATCTTCTTCAGAAATATGACGCATTTCTTTTTTACCCTGACATTCTCTGCAAAACTTACAGTGTGTCCGACAAATGTTCTTTCCTCTTTTTGCATTTTGATGCAATGATCGGAACGAATCATCACGCGCTGCACCTCTTTCCATCGGACGGTTTTATTTCACGAAAAAGCGCTTTTAAAGAATTGTCGCTGCTACGCGCGTCTTTCACACACTACTCTAAAAATGAACCGTTTTCGGAACTATTATTAATCGGAAGCCTGATGACCGTCCTTTCCAGACAGATGGCCGACAAACTCAATCAGCCGCTTCCTCTTACGGATTCTGCCAAAACCCGGCCCACCCTTTCCAATCTAAACCCCGTTTTCATTTATATCAACCACCATATCATGGAACCGATTTCTATTCATGAACTGGCCCGTATTGCAAATCTGTCGGAACAATATTTCATTAAATATTTTAAAAAGGCAATGGGTGTCACACCAGCCAGCTATGTCAACGATTTAAAGATGAAAATTGCGTTGGAGCTCGTTTCCAAAAACAAATACTCCGTCAAAGAAATTTCCCAAAAGCTCGGATACGCCGACCCCTATACTTTTTCCAAAGCATTTAAACGCACCTATGGCGTTGCCCAACAAAAATAGATTTTTGATATACCTTATGCTTACTTTTTAATTGCCAGCTTTACTGCCTTGGAGGTTGCCACCTTATAATTTTGATCTGCTTTCACGGTCGCTTTCACATAATAAGTGTCCGCTTTCTTTGGTGCCTGCCCACTCTTTTGGCTCTCGCATTTTTCTTTGTCACTTTTGTCATCATACTGGTAAGAAAAGTTATTATACTTGTATAACTGCTGCCGGCATTGAGCACATAGGTGGAATCAAATAAATGATCCATATCCCTAAAATCACTCGGACTTGATTTTTGACGAGTTCTCCAGCTGGAAACAACTATACGGTGGATTCACTTCCTTGACGGAAATCCTTTTCTCTTAACAATACCGCGACATCGTAAGCCCCCAATTTCAGCATATCGCCTGCTGCATAATCCCGACCGCTCAAAATCTCTGCTCCCGGCTCTTCTACCTGATAGGCCGTCTCGCAGGGATTATGATTCAGCAAAAATAAAAATCTTCCGTTGTTGTTCACCCTTACGGCTGCCTCTACACCGGGTTCCGTATACGCAGCAGGTTTTAATTCCAGTTTGTCACATATCTCTTTCAGAAAAATTTGATAAAACCCTTCATTTGCCCTTGTCCCCACATAATAGGCATTTCCTTTTCCGAAACTGTTTTTTGTCAGTACCGGCATCCCGGCATAAAAGTCTTTTTGATACGCACCCAGCATCTTTGCCCCACGCAAATGAATCAAATCGCACAGGATGCGCGCCGGAAATGTCTTTTCTCCGTAGGAAAAGAGATTCGCTTCCTCCGCGGGCAGGGCGTCCGTCTCCTCGACCCAAATCCCTAAAACGTCTTTTAGTTTCCCGGGATACCCACCGCAGACGACCAAATCATGGTCTTCCACAATACCACTAAAATAAGTCGTTAAAAATGTCCCTCCTCCCGCAACATATTCTTCGACCTTTTTGTCAAATCCCTCTTTGCACATGTAAAGGAGCGGCGCGATTACCAGCCGATAACCGGAAAGGTCAGTCTTTACCGAAATCATGTCTACATCATAATTCATATCATAGAGCGCCTTATAGTACTGTTTTATCTCTTCCACATAACTTAGCAACCTGCTCGGCCCTGCCGAATTTTCCACTGCCCACCAGTTGTCCCAATCAAACACAATCGCTATTTTCGCGTCGGTTCGCGCCCCCAATGTCAAATCCTTTACCTTCTCCTTCAGTTCGGCGCCGAGTCCGCTTGCTTCCCGAAAGACTCTGGTTTCTCCGTTTCCGACATGATTGATAAAGGCGGTGTGGAACTTTTCACAGGCTCCGATATTCTGTTTCATCTGGAAAAACATAACGGTATCCGAACCGTGGGCAACCGCCTGATAGCTCCACAAACGCAGGATTCCAGGCCGTTTGAGCTTACAAACCTCCTGCCAGTTGCTGACGCCCGGCGTCTGCTCCATCAACGCAAACGGCTTTCCATCCTTTAAACCGCGCATCAGATCATGCCGCATGGCGATTTCCGCTGGCCCGTCATCATAGTTCGGATAATTATCCCATGACACAAAATCAAGGCTGTCTCCCCATTTTTGATAATCAATCGGCTTATAGGCCCCCATGAAGTTTGTGGTAACCAAAACATCGGGCATATATTTTTTGACGATTTCTTTTTCCATGTTGAAGCACTCCAACATACCGTCCGAGTTAAACCTCGCATAGTCGAGCGAGATTCCCTGAAACATGGTCCGAATCCCATTATCCTCAAATTCTTCCGAAAGCATGTTCGGAACTACGACGTCCTCCCAGTCGTACATCGTATGACTCCAGAAATTTAAGTTCCACACCCGGTTGAGTTCTTCGATTGTACCGTATTTCTTTTGCAGCCAGAGCCGGAACTGTTTTTCACAATTGTCACAATAGCAGATACCGCCGTATTCATTTGATATGTGCCATGCGACAATATTATCATAATCCGCATAGCGCTTTGCCAGTTCCTCTACCAGCGCCTTTGCGTATTTCCGGTAAGTGGGACTGTTTGGGCAGGCATTGTGGCGTCTGCCGTATTTCCTGCGCATGCCGCCTTGTGTAACGCGCAGAATATCAGGATATTTGCGTGCCATCCATGCCGGATGTGCGCCGGTAGACGTCGCCAGGCAGACATGGATGCTGTATTTTTGCGTCAACTCCATGACTTTATCTAATTTGTCAAAACAATAGCTTGTTTCGTCCGGTTGCAGCAATGCCCAGTTAAACACATTTAACGTCATAATATTGATGCGCGCTTTTTGCAACAGACGAAAATCATCCTCCCACGTTTCTTCCGGCCATTGCTCCGGATTGTAATCCCCGCCAAACGGAATCGTTTTTACTTTGTCACACTCTATCATGTTTTATCCGCCCTCCTCTATACACTGTTCTTATCGATCCTGTGGCGCTTTCTTCGCCACAAGTGACATAAAATACAAGTGTTTGCCGTTATGTTTATAGATAAACCTACAGCAAAAACGATGAAACTCACGATAATATAGTTTTTTCTTAAGCTTATTGTAACTTTTTGCGTGAAAAACAGATATATCAAAAAACGACGCCTTATATGAATAAAAGAGACCTGCATTTCTTACATGAATAAAGAAACCCGCATTTCTTATATGAACAAAAGAAACCTGCATTTTTTTTATACCGAAAAATACCGTCTAAGAATTAGATAGAAAAACTCCTTATCGGCTGTTGGCAAATACATGCCATTCCAAATCTCTTAGTTTGAGCCAAAAAAATACGGAGCCGACGCATTACGGATAAGAGATACAGCATATAAATCGGTTTCACCAAAAAACTGATCTATATTGTATGCTTCCCGCTTAATGCGTCAACCCCGTCTCTGTCATGATCTGCCGGATACACTAAAACGGCAGGCCGCCAAGGCCTCCCATACCACCCATACCTCCGGTAATTTTGGACATGGAGCTTGCCGATATTTCTTCCAACTGGCGGAACGCTTCATTTGTCGCCGCCATAATCAAGTCTTCGAGCATTTCGATGTCATCCGGGTCTACGACCTCTTCCGACAATGTTACTTTTGTGACTTCGCGCTTACCGGAAACTGTCACTTCGACTGCTCCGCCGCCTGCCGTGGCCGTCACCTCTTTTTCTTCCAGCTCTTTTTGAGCCTCCTCCATCTGGCGCTGCATTTTCTGCGCCTGCTTCATCAAATTACTCATATTTCCCGGCATACCGCCCGGAAAACCGCCTCTTTTCGCCATTTTCCTACATCCCCCATTTAATCATATTGATTGAATCACTTCTTACTATTTCTGCTGCTTCTTGATTATTGTTTGTGAATATTTTATATCCTCTTTGGCTCTATTCCATATTTGATTGATTATATGTTCTATTGAAAGTCCTCTTCCTCTATATCCATTTGTATCATTTGCTTTAAATCTACATAGAGATCTGCCGATCGCTGCCGCGAATCATTTTTCCTGATCTCCAGCGCAATCTCTTTTCCGATGCGCTCCAGAATCACTCTTTTTAATTCATCCTGACAGGCGGAACGGTTTTCCTTTACATATTCGTAAGCATTGGCATCTTCATATACCAGCATCAACTCACCGTCCGCTCCCAGAGAGCACAGTGCGCTTCTGAAATAATTGCGGCTGATTCCCGGCAATTGTCCGATGATACCGTTCCAGTTCGCGATCACTTGGTTAATGTCATCAGGAACAGCCCTTGGCAGCTCGGGTTTCGCCGCCAGTGTTTTGTCTTTCTCCACCTTCTGCCCGACAGTCTGCGGAACAATTGCAATACCTTTTTCTATTTTCTTCTCGAGGCTGTCCACGCGGTCCGCCAAAGACGATAGATCCTTTTCCATTTCCGGCCTGCACAGCTTTATGAGGGCAATTTCGATTAAGATTCTCTTTTGTGACGCAAATTTGATCTCGCCGCCCAACTCGGATAAAATGCGGATATAGCGCATCAGTATTTGTGCATCGATCATACGCGCCTCTTCTTTTAACAGCGCCAGATTTTCCGCAGAAATATCCAACACATCTTCCATGTCATCGGAACCTTGCACCAACATAAGATTGCGCAGATACCAGGTAAAATCCGTGACAAACTGTCCCAATTCCCTGCCCTCTGCCACCAGCTCATCCACGACGCCAATCGTGCCGGTAACGTTTTTGTCCAGGATATGGCGAAGCAAACGACTGAAAATCTCTGTGTCAACGGCTCCAAGTGTTTCCAAAACCTTATCGTATGTCAATTCTTGGCCAAGATAAAAAGCAATACACTGATCTAAGAGGCTGAGCGCATCGCGCATCGCACCGTCGGCCGCCTTTGCCACATAGCGGAGGGCTTTCTCTTCCACCGTGATTTGCTCCTTTTCCATCAGCTCCCGCAGACGCCCGACTATCGTTTCGACTGAAATTCTGCGAAAATCATAGCGCTGACAGCGCGACAAGATGGTGACCGGAATCTTGTGCGCTTCCGTGGTCGCCAGAATAAATATCACATAGGAAGGCGGTTCTTCCAAGGTCTTTAACAGTGCATTAAATGCCCCTATCGAAAGCATATGCACCTCATCAATAATATAAACCTTATATTTGCCTTCGGTGGGATGATACTCGACTTCTTCGCGTATCTGGCGGATATTGTCCACACCGTTATTCGACGCCGCGTCGATCTCTATGACATTCATAGAAGTGCCCGCCGCAATCGCCCGGCAGACAGCACATTCCCCGCACGGACTCCCGTCCGCCGGGTGTTCACAGTTTACCGCTTTTGCAAATATCTTGGCGATCGTCGTCTTGCCTGTCCCGCGCGTGCCGCAGAACAGGTAAGCGTGACCGATGCGTTCCGCTTTGATCTGATTCTTTAAAGTTGTGACAATATGTTCCTGCCCCTTGACATCTTCAAATTCCTGTGGCCGAAACTTGCGATACAACGCCATATATGACATAACATAAACCTTCCATGTTTCCAACAATCCATGAGAAAAACGCTGCTCTTGCGTTTTTTCGGTGTGAGAAAGGCGCTGTTTTTGCGCCGTAGAAAATCTTCGCGAAGCAGCCTCTGCCGCATGCGATTAGATTTTCTTCTCACACTTTAGTCCCCGAAACTGATGCCTGTCCGCTTCGCCTCTTTTATCATCTGCCCGTTTGGATCTACCGTCTTTAACTTGCCGGCAACTTCGCCGAGCGGAATTCTCTTTGTCTTGCCATTGACCAGTCCGATCATGTACCCGTAATCCTCATCCATGATCGCCTGAGCCGCCGCAGAACCAAGCCTGGTGCACAGTGTGCGGTCGTAAGGACATGGGCTTCCGCCGCGCTGTGTATGCCCCGGCACGGTGACGCGCACTTCGATTCCCGTGATTTCGTTGATTTTGTCCGCGATCTCGTAGGAGACAGACGGATACTTAGATTTTGCGAGCTTTTCTTTGTATTCTTTCTTGGACAGCGCGGCGTCCTCTTTCGAGATTGCGCCCTCCGCCACCGCAAGAATGGTAAAGCCTTTCCCTGCCTTGGTACGACGCGTGATCGCCTCGACTACTTTTTCGGTGTCGTAGGGTATTTCCGGCAGAAGAATGATGTCGGCGCCCCCGGCAATGCCGGCATAGAGAGTCAGCCATCCTACTTTGTGTCCCATAACCTCGACGATAAACACGCGGTTATGCGACGCTGCCGTCGTGTGGATACAGTCGATGGCGTCCGTGGCAATGTTGATGGCACTCTGAAAACCGAATGTCACGTCGGTGCCGTAGATATCATTGTCAATGGTCTTGGGAAGGTGGATGATGTTCAACCCCTCTTCCCGCAGCAAATTGGCGGTTTTCTGTGTGCCGTTGCCGCCCAAAATCACCAGACAGTTGAGATTCAGCTTGTGATAAGTATGCTTCATGGCCTCCACCTTGTCCAAGCCGTTCTCGTCCGGCACGCGCATCAGCTTAAACGGCTGTCTGGAGGAGCCAAGGATTGTACCGCCCTTGGTGAGTATGCCGGAAAAGTCCGCGGACGTCAGCAAACGATAATCCCCATATATGAGACCCTTATAGCCGTTTAAAAATCCATAGACCTCCAACTGCTCCACATTATTACTCAATCCCTTCACTACGCCGCGCATCGCTGCGTTTAACGCCTGACAATCGCCGCCGCTTGTCAATAAACCGATCCTCTTCATCTGGATATCCCTCCTAATTCGATAAAATCTTTTCCGGAAGCCTGCTCTGCAACAGGCAGGTCAAATCTTTCAAATAAATTTTACCCTTTTTCTGGCAATTTTGCAAGGTACTATCCCGTCTGTTTTTGTGACCCGCCATCCCATGTATTTTTAATACAAAAAAATATTAACAAGAATTTTCTTCGTTTGATAAAAATTTTTCATTCCCCTCTAGCATTTTGGATATACTTTGTGGTATACTATATACGTTGTGGAGGGTTGTCCGAGTGGTCGAAGGTGCAGCTCTCGAAAAGCTGTGTGCCCCAACAGGGCACCGTGGGTTCGAATCCCATGCCCTCCGTCAAGATGAGCCGGGAATCTTTTTCAGATTCCCGGCTCTGTTATTAAGCAATTAGGTGACATTTTCTCACGGTTTATTTTAAAAACATTTGTATTTTGGGATATCTTTGTACAATCTCATACGATTCCCCCTTTTTCCTTACCGCATAATACGCGTTTCTAACGGAATCACCATTTGACTTTAGAAAACATCCAATCGTATCCATAATAATTTCATAGGTCTTGTTTGTCACCTGAAATCCTCTCAGCCAAATCAAACCATAGTGCATTTTTAAAGATGTAACCGGTGGAATGAAAATAATAAAATCTTTGCCGTTCAATGTTATGAGCGCCCGTTTTTCTTGTAATGCCAATTGGAATACATCTTCATCACTTTCTCCAGGGGCAAACCGATGTAATACATGTATCACATCATGTCCATATTTTTCTAATACAGAGATTGACTTTTGCATAATGTTTTCATCTAATAGTATTTTCATTATGAACCTTCCTGATATGGAATATCCAAAACATCAATTACATATTCCATGGCCTTTTCGATATCTGCCTGCGTCAGTTGATATTCCACACAGATCTCCTGAAAGGTCATTTCATCTTTTAAGCACGCAAGAATCAGACTGACTGGGATTCTGGTGTTATGAATAACCGGCATACCACCCATTTTTGTTTCGTTAAGCTCAATCTGCGGAAAATTATCTGCAATTTTCTTAAAATATGTCCCTATCCCGTTATAATCCGTATGGTCATTCTGTAAAAATATGATCTCATGCTTCATATTTTTATTATACGCCTTAAAACCTAAATTTAATCCAGATTCGTATGTCTTTTCAGGCCAAGCTGCTTTCTTATATGTAAATTGTTTTTCAGGGAAGCCTGTCCCGGTTAATTTCATGAAAGCTTTTGTCATTCCCCCTCCTCTCCTGTCAATCATGCGTCTGTATCATGTCTATTTTCCCTTTCAGTTCTGTCAATTTATTTATGATATCTTCCAAATCTCTCATTGACACCTCAAAGGAATATGCTTTTTCCTCATTCCCGCTTTCGATTGTCATTTTTAATATGGCTGACGTTGCCTCGATATGGGTCGGTTCATTTTCGTTCCTATGGCTGATAATATCATATTCCATCAATTTAAAACATTCTACGTTACTGTTCTTTTTTATATAGAGATGACTTTTGAGATCGTACTCTTGGGCAAGAATTTTTTCCGCAACAATGACATCTTTTTCGTCCCAGGCTGTTGATTCTTTCCCCTCGGCCAGATCTATCACCATTTTTATAATAGAAAATGCGTATTCTACAAATTCCTCATCTTTTACCTCAGGAATTGTGTCTCCGTGTTTTGGGTCAACAGCCATCGTAAAACCGGATGTACTCCAGATAATTTTAAAAATACCATTGTTATAAGCGTCAAGCAACACTTTTGTGTATTTGCTTCTTTTTTTCTTATCCATACATCAACACCTCATCATCTTACGCCCTTGCAATCGCCTCCGCCAGCGCTTCCATCGCCGGCATATCGCCCTCTTTTAACGTCGACTTGATCGTGACAGTCTCCTCCAAAACCGTGATATTTTTCATGGTATCGAGAATTCCCCGCATCGCCTTTGCGGCCGTCGGTCCCCAGGAGCCGTTCTCCATAATGCCGACCGTGCGGTTCTGGAATGCTTTCGATTGCAGATGATGTAAGAAATCCTGCATACAGGGGAACACGCCGCCGTCATAGCTGGCCCCGGCCAAAATCATGCGGTCATAGCGGAACGCATCCTCGACACACTCTGCCATATCTTCTCTGGCAAGATCGCTGACCGTCACTTTCTCCACGCCCTTTGCGCGTATCAGCTCCGCCAGCTTTTCCGCCGCTTTTGCGGTGTTGCCATGGATGGAGGCATATGCGACAAACACCCCGCTGCTCTCCGGTTTGTAACTGCTCCAGGTATCGTAAAGTCCCACATAATAAGCCAGGTTTTCTTTTAAAATCGGCCCGTGCAGCGGACAGATCGTCGCGATATCCAGCCCGGCGGCTTTCTTTAACAATGCCTGCACCGGCGCGCCGTACTTGCCGACAATATTAAAATAGTATCTTCTCGCCTCGCATGCCCATTCCTCGTCGGTGTCCAGGGTGCCGAATTTGCCAAACCCGTCAGCGGAAAACAGCACTTTCTCGCTGCTCTCGTAACTCACCATCACCTCCGGCCAATGTACCATCGGCGCCATCATAAAGGTGAGCGTGTGGCTGCCGAGGGAGAGCGTGTCTCCTTCTTTTACGGCCAGCGTTTTCTGCTCCGGCACCAGGTCAAAAAACTGCGGCAGCATGGCAAATGTCTTGCTGTTGCCCACAATCGTAATCGCCGGGTAAAGCTCTAATAGTCTTCCGATACTGCCGGCATGATCCGGCTCTAAATGAGAAATCACCAGATAATCAGGCGTTCTATCACCAAGCGCTGCCGCAAGGTTGTCCTCCCACTCCTTCATGCCCCTCGCATCTACGGTGTCCATCACGGCTACTTTCTCGTCCAGAATCAGGTAGGAATTATAGGATACGCCGTTTGGCACCACATATTGGCTCTCAAACAGGTCGATCGTCTTGTCATCCACTCCTATATACTTTATTGCATCTGAAATTGTAATCTTCATAATAATCTCCATTCTGCGCCGCTTTGCGCATAAGTAATTTTGTGCCTTGGCAGCATGCGCTGACACCGACTGCACATAAATCTTTTCCTGTGTGAAAATCTTTTCCTGCAATCTTTTTTGCTGTCTTTCGCGCTCTGCTTTTGCTGGATACATTATAAGCGATTTTGTCTCTGCTTTCAACGATTTTTGTAGAAAGATTTTATAACAGCTAACAGTTCAGCTCAGGACTTTGCACTCGCTGCAAAGTCCGTAAGAACGCGTATATCTAGCCAAGCGGGAATCCGGATCTTTGTCGAAGACAAACTTTAAATGAGCCGGATTCCGTAACTATGAAGCCGAAGGCTCAATAGTTACTATAACAGTTCAGCCTGCAACTGCGCACTCGCTGCGCAGTTAGCAGCCAGTAGGGCTGGATAGCAGGCATCCATTCCTTTGCCGCAGGCAAACTTTAAATGGAGCGGATTCCGTAACTATGAAGCCGAAGGCTGAACTGTTACAAGATTTTATCGCTTTGCAAGCTGAACTGATACTCGCTGTTACATCTTTTCATCTATCCTGTAGATACTCGCTGTTACATCTTTTCATTTATCCTGTAATGTCCGACGATCTCGCCCCAGGTTTCCAATATGTCCTCCTCATAGTGCAATTGCAGCGGATTGGCGTGGTGAATGACAAACGGTACTCCGTGCCGGTTGCGGTGATCGGATACGATACCGATATGATGGGGAAAAATTACGACGTCTCCTCCCTGCCATTCGTCTATTTGGGCAATATCTGTCGTCAGCGCCACCGCTGTGTGGGCAAAATATACTTCGAGATTTCTGACGCGCCGGAAATCAATCTTATCATCCGGTTCCGTGATATCATAATCCTGGGGATGGGCCAGGATATCGTCATTGACAAGTACGCGCAGGTCATAGCCTGCCCCCAGAAACGCCTGGGCCACAACATCGGTGCAGACCCCGTGTCCGTCATCCGGGTAGCCGGACGCGTAGTAGACGCTTTTATATTTCGGTTTTGTCGCGACATAATCCTTCGCACTCTGCAAGATATCGGTCTGATCGTCCACGCCGTCACGGTCGGCGTCAACCGCACTGACATACGCAGTGATTCCGAAATCATCATTGGAATATTTTCTGTGCGGTATATAATTGTAACGATACAACAAATATACAATCACACATAGCGCAACCGCGGCAAGTACCAATATCAATAATTTTATCCATTTTTTCATAAAAATCCCCTTTTCTGCATTGCGAACGACGTTCGCATTTGCTTTTTGCGCACAGGCAACGCAAATCTCAATTTTTCGTCTGTCATCACGATCCTATGTGATGCAGCTCTCCTTTTCACTATAGCACCAACACCACACGATTTCAATCTCTCCGTCGGTTCTGACTCTTTAGCTCGTAACGATTCAGCCTTCGGCTTCATAGTTACGGAATCCGGCTCATTTAAAGTT